>NZ_JACJQX010000054.1:0-30651 GCF_014696895.1 Chroococcidiopsis sp. [FACHB-1243]
TTGAGTTGTGGGATTAAGCAATCGGGCATCAGGTTTATTCATGCCTCCATTGTACCTCTTTTGTCCTTTATTTGTAGCCTTTTCGATTGCCGGGTTAATAAGTGAAGCCATGATTTATGGCTCATTGATTCGTTTGATGGTCAAGCGAATGACATCTTAAGCTTTTGTTTACGAATCAGCTCTTAAGGGTTTTAAGTGAAACTTTAATTTATCTTTACTTCTTAAAGAAGCGATAAATCAATCGAACTTAGCAAACAATCAGTAGTTTTACGGGTTGCTGAAAATAAAAACTATATTAGTGTATTTGAAGATAGAAAAATTCAAGTAATATTAGGTTAACTAAATTTGTCTTGATTTTAGTAAGAATAGCTTTTGCTGCTAGTTTGCAAAGCTAGCAAATAATATGCCACTTCTTTCAAAGCTAATAACATAACTGAGTTTATTACTGAAAGTATAAGCTAGCAGGACTTGGCGGCATGTTAAAAAAATATCTTGGAGGTGAAGCGTGTTCTTCAAACAGTTATTACAGCAAATTTCATTTATATTAAATAAACTACAGAGTCATAAAATCTCTTTTAGGCGATCGATTGGCTCTGTTAAAAGTTTTATTAGTTTACTCCTAGTTTCTGCTCTCCTATGCCCTATTCCAACATGGGCGCTAACTAAATATTTAGGTATAAATAACGGTACTGGTTATAATACCGATCCTACCTATGTCGATCGCTCCATTCTACACGTAAAAGATCTGGGATTGGGCGTAATTAGAATGGGCATGGATGGAGTCGCTGGCTCTACGGAAGGCGCTGGCTTCGACTGGTCTGCTAGAGATATGGTTGTCGATAAATATCGCGCTGCTGGGATGAAAATCCATGCCGTGTTGTCGGCACGGATGCATGTAGAGCGAGATAAGAACTACGAGCAGTGGAAGGCAAATTTCCGCCATTTTGCGCGTAGTGTCATGACGCATTATCATGGCAAGATTTTTTACTACATTATCGACAACGAACCCGATCTTGACTTTGGGAACGGTGAGATGTCAGCTCAAGAGTGCGTTGACATGACTCAAATTGCTTACCAGATAGCTAAAGCGATCGACCCGCAGATCCGAATCGAGTCTCCACCAGTATCTGGCATAGAATCTTCTTTACTAGATGAAATGTTAGCTAATGGAATTGCCGATGTGAGCGACTACATCGGTCTGCACGCCTATGGGGGACAAATTTCTGACAATCGCCTCGGGCATCCTTGGCGGGTCTTGGCGCGTTACGGAGTCAGAAAACCTCTCGTAATTAGCGAATCGGGATCGATATCGGATTACTGCGAAGGTTTGGAATACGAAACAGAAGACTGTCGCCGTCGCTGGTTTGCTTATTTCGGACAACAATTGAAGCGGTTCGGCTACGACCACGCATTGCTATTCGATCTGGATGGTCACGATAGCTGGGCTGTTGCGCCAAACTTTAATCCAACTAAAACCTATCAGCAAATCAAAGATTTACGCCTCAACAGGACTTTCTCGAATGGCGACTTTGAGTCAGATAATAATGTTGAAATGGACTGGATACCCTTTGAAGATAGCGATGCATGGCTTCTTAAAGGTGTTTCAGAGCGCGTCAGTTTTGTTCGCAATGATAACAGTGGAGCGCATGGAGGGAAAGGTTATGTCAAGCTTAACAACGGCAATACCGCTCCAGGTCAGCCGCTTAGCGTTCGACGTATTGCCAGTAAGTTGCAAAGAAGCAAAAAAGTCAAGATTGGTGCGTGGGTATATGTCAACGGCGGCGCGTCGGCAGCTTTAAAAGGTTTAGGTTACGACTATCGCAATGGTGATGCCGAAATCTCAGCCAGTTCAACTAAAAAAAATGGCTGGGAGCATTTAGAGATCGAAGTACCAATTTCTAAAAATTGGGTAGTTATCGAACTCGGTACTTTAGGAACTGGAAACAACGGAGATTACGTAAAGTGGGACGACGTAACGATAAACCAAATGGTATAGAAAGTTGTATACCGCTAACCAGAACGGTTAGAACTGCATCCTCAGAAGTGGAACAACAAGTGGCAGAATACTTCAGCCTGTTAAGCGAACCAATGCGATTGCACCTGCTCGATTTACTGCGGGATGGTGAAAAATGCGTTCAAGAATTAGTGGCAGCAACTCATACCAGCCAAGCTAATGTTTCCAAGCATTTAAAGATTCTATGGCAAGCAGGGATTCTCACTCGTCGCAGTGCGGGTACATCTGCTTATTACCGCGTTGAAGATCAAGAAATTTATCGTCTGTGGCAATTTGCTTGTTGTCGCCTTGCTGCAAGAGTAGATCGACAAGCTCGGCAATTAAGAGTCTTTCGTGAAAAACAACGGGGAGCGATCGCGCTTCAAAAGTAGAAACTTTTGAGAAAGTTCGTCAACAACTCCGCCCGCTTACGGGACGGAGCTTGTTCCTAACCGAGAGACTCGGCTGAAACAATAGGCGAATTGACTGTCGCCCCTGCTCTTAGAAAATTCTCACGAATATTTACCGCAGCGTTGTAATCCGCATGGCATTCATACCTGCACTTTTTACACCGAAATTCAGCTTGAGATGGGCGATTTCCTCGCTCAATATGTCCGCACTTGCTGCATTTTTGACTAGTGTAACGAGGGTCGGTGAAACCAACTTTGACACCCTTGGCTTCAGCTTTGTATGTAACAAACGCCTGGAATTGGGCAAAACTCCAAGAGTGCAATCTGCGGCGTTGCGCTTTTCTTACCTTTGCTCTACCGCGAATATTCGTAAGGTCTTCAAAAGCCAATGTTGCGCCAGTGCTAACAGACTGAACCAATCGCTTACTCAGTACGTGATCGCAGTCTTTGCGAAACCGTTTCTGTTTGCCAGACAGCTTTTTCAAATGCCGTTTAGCAGACTTTGTGCCTTTGCCTTGCAATCTCCGACGCAACTCAAATGTCCTATCTTCTACCCCCTTCCAATGGTCAGAACCATATTTACTCCCTCGGCTATCGACCGCTGGATTAGTAACACCCAAATCTATTCCTACAACTTCTGGAGTTGTAATGGATCGGGGAGTCTCAGTCTCCATAACAACGTGCAACCACCATCGCCCTTTACGGTCTTGCAGCAAGTCGGCGCTAGTGTGTTTCCAGTCCAAGTATTGTCGATAGTATTCGGCTACTTCAAATGGAAGTTTAACCCTTCCATCAATACCAAGAATCGATACTTCACAACGGTCAAACCAAATTGTGTAAGAACGGGCATCGTACCGAATTGGGCATCGTTTCGAGGTTGGGCAACTAACAGTCTTGCCTTTCTTTTTGAGTTTTTTAGCCGATTTCAAAGCTTCAGTAGCTTTGACCCTAGCAGCACAAACCAATTGAGAAGGCAAACCAGTCAGAGCGCGATGGTCGTAGTAAGTGGCTTTATGCAACTCTACACCACTAACCAAATCCTTTTCCCATCCAAGTTGACACACGGCATTGAACGACCAGGTATACTGCTCAATTGCTTGAGACAGTACCTCAGTAGCTTCAACGTCTGGTTTGAGTTGGATGCGAATAGTTCTTTGCATACAGATATTGTACCTTCATATATAGAGGGTAGTATCTGTAAAATACAAAGTTTTGTAAAGCCGTCCTACGCTTTGCTGAAGGACGGGGTTTCCACCCACATTTTCCGATGAGTTATTGTTTTAATCTCCATTGTCAAAGACCAGAGAATGCGGACAGTACTACGCGGTGTACTAGCTGTGATTCTAGCTTGATACTTTCGCAGCGCTATCGAGCGATCGCACCGCTCGGACAAGGAGGGTTTGGTCGTACCTACTTAGCTGAAGATATATCTTTACCCAATTCACCGCGCTGCGTCATCAAACAGTTTGTTTCTCCCGCTCGTTCTCAAACTGCTGACAAGTTGTTTGAAGAAGAAGCTCGTAGGCTCAAAGAACTGGGGACTCATCCTCAGATACCAACATTTATAGATTATATCGAGCAGTCAAGCGGACGCTACATCGTTCAAGAGTATATCAACGGTTGTAACCTAGAAGAGGAACTCCTAGAGACGGGAGCTTTCAACGAAACTAAAATTCGCGACCTCCTCATAGCTTTATTACCAGTACTTGAATTTATCCACTCGCATCAAGTCATCCACCGCGATATTAAACCAGCCAACATCATTCGCCGCGAACGCGACCGCTCCCTAGTACTGGTGGATTTTGGCGCGGCTAAACGTGCCACCCAAACAGAACTAGCAAAAACTGGGACGACGATTGGCTCTGCTGGATATGCAGCACCGGAACAAGTAAGCGGCAAGGTAACTTTCGCTAGTGACCTCTATAGCTTAGGAGTAACTTGTTTGCATTTACTGACCCAGGTAGAGCCTTTCGAGCTATTCTCTTATGGAGAAGATCGATGGGTATGGCGAGATTTTTTACCTCAACCAATCAGCTCTCAATTAGAGCGAGGCTTAACTCAGCTAGTAGCAAAAGCGACGACGAAGCGTTACTTGTCAGCTGCTGATGCCCTTGCCGAGTTAAATGCGCCTTCTTTTCACCAACACTACCAAATTTCAAACGATTTAGTCATCAATGCTGACGTGCAAACAGTAGCGTTAGAAAAAGCTATTACATATCAAATAGAAAAACGAAGGAAATATAACTTTAACCTTCTAGTTAAAGCGGCGCTTATCTCAGTTCCATTAGGAGTTCTCCTTGTAGTCTCTCTAGCACCAGTAGTTTCAGTGCTACTAGTAAGAGTAAACAGTATCTTTAGAAATTTATTTCAACAGTCAAATAACGTTGACGCTATTGGCGTTCGCGGTATTTCTACACAGTTGATTGCAATATGTGGATCTTTTTTAGCTTTATCAACTCTTTTCTCTTTCTTTCAAGGCATTTATCGGATACATCAAGGAGAAGAGATTGGAGAAGCAATGAGTTTGTTGATGGGGCATTTAGTCTTTATAGTTGGTGGTTGGGTAGTTATGTCAATATTACTTAGTTAGAAATGTTTAAGTTTTTTTGTCAATATAAAATATAGTTGAAAGTAATAAATGGATATTCTAATTCAAGACAAAGAGAACAACACTCAAGATTTAGTTCGGATTTATTTAAAAGAAATCGGACGCATCCCATTACTAACTCACGATCGAGAGATAAGTTACGGAACTCAGGTTCAAAAAATGAAAGCTGTTATCGTTAGGAAAGACAAACTGGCTCAAGATCTCGATCGCGAACCAACATTTCCTGAATGGGCGGCATATTCACAAATATCTGAGTCCGAACTAAAACAGGCTTTAGAGCAGGGAAAATCTGCTAAGAAAAAACTGATTGAAGCAAATTTACGCTTGGTAGTAGCAATTGCCAAAAAATATCAAAAGCGTGACTTAGAACTTTTAGACCTAATCCAAGAAGGCTCTCTAGGTCTCGAACGAGCGGTAGAAAAATTCGCTCCTACTAAAGGTTATCGTTTCAGCACTTACAGCTATTGGTGGATACGCCAAGCAATTACCAGAGCGATTGCCCGAAAAGCTCGAATGATTCGATTACCCGTTCACGTTATTGAAAGTCTTAACAAAATTAAGAAGATACAACGCCAATTATCGCAGCAGTTAGGACGTACTCCTACAACTAATGAAATAGCAAATTTTTTAAATATAGACTTACAAGAACTTCAAGAGTATTTATCCTACCTGAACTCAAAAATTGTTTCTCTAGATTTACGTTTGGGAGCGGGATCTGAACGAGATATGAGTTTAGGTGAACTATTAGAGGATATTCAAGCTAGTCAAACGAGTGAAAGTGACGAAATCCACTATTATCTGCACGATTGTGTCCAACAAATAACGAGTATTTTGACAATTAGAGAACGAACTGTACTATCGCTACTTTTTGGACTAGAAGATGGAATAGATCGATCGCTGAATGAGGTAGCTCAATACCTAAATTTATCGCGCGAAAGAATTAGACAAATTAAAGATAGAGCTTTTCAAAGAATTAAATATTCTTTTCAGAAATCTGGTGCGGAATTAATCGACCTTCTAGAACGAGTTTAATGGCTAAAATATTATGTCCTCTTATCCAGCTATCAAATTACACGACCTTTTTGAACTACTATCTGTCTGGGAGTTTAACTATAACGAATGGCAGCTAGTAAAAATTACACGTATATCTGAAGCGATTACACTGTCAAATACTCCCAATCGGCTGGCATTTCCACTTAAGGTAAATCCTAATAAGATTGCTGGATTTAAGTTAATGGTTGCTGATGAACCCAGCATTTGTAGCGATCTCAATAGATTGCTGAATTTAATTAACTTAAAACCAGGACAAAATACGCTGTTCTTAGCAAAAAAATTGAAACTAAATTCAACGCTTGTGAACACGTATTTGTCAGAGTTAGAGAAAAACGGTCAAGTTCATCATAAGTTCAATTCTTGTAGTAAAACCAGATTGTATTATCCAGGACTACCTCAACTGAAATATTCTCAGCTCATCAACTTTCAACACTAATTATAAAAAATTCTTGCAACCATACGTCATCAATTATGCAGGCTACTCTTTTTTCTTCAAGTTTTTTTTGTATTGGTGCAGTTGGACTGATAATTGTATCTAGTTCCACAGATGCAATTGCCCAACAAATAGAGTCTGCCAAAGTGGATGGTAGTAAAACAAAACTCAGTTTATGTGGAAAATTACCTTCTGAAATTCCTAAGCCGAGCGATGAGTTTCCCAAAACTCGCAATTTGTGGCATCAACCTTTCCATCGTTGCTCGATCTGGAATATGCCAATAGGAGCGGATGCACGCTATGTTCCAGCTAATTTTGAAGCAGCCAATCATTTGGGGATCGATCGCGAGTATTTTTACAGGCTCAAGGATAGCGATCCATTACAGGCGGTTTTATCGCCCGGAAGCTTTGGTCCTGGACGTTGCACGGGAAAACAGATATCTATGAATCTTTCGCTGCCAATTCCCAATAATTTAATCGTTCCAGATGCAACCAGCTATCCTTATTCGACACCGAACAATGCTGCTGCTTTTTTGATGCCCGATGGCAGAACGATCGAGCAACTCGAACCCCTTGCTCGTTGCAGTGCTGGTGGAGACATATATGGTTGGCGCAATCCTTGGGGAGGAGTTGATATCAAAGGTGATGGCATCAAAGGCACTCATTTCGGGTCAGGTCTATCGGCAATTGGCGGTTCTATTCGCCGAGGCGAACTAACAGGTGACGAACCAATTCGTCACGCAATCAAAGTCTTAGTTTGGGGCAAAAAATATCTTCATTATTCTAAATCCATGCCTGGTTATCGCTGGCCCGCCGACCGTGCCGACCGATATGCCGAGAGTGAATATAAAGGGAGTAATCCCAAGCTCGTACAAGGTAGCTTGCTAGCAATTCCACCCCGCATAGAGATGAAGAGTTTACGATTGAAAACCTTTCCAGCTCAGAAAATATTTACGGCACTGCAAAATTATGGTGCATACATAGTCGATGATGCCTATTGGGACGCTCACTACCTTGCTGTAGAGCAAGGAGTACCAGAAGAATTTCGCGCTCGCTACGGCTACAATCTTGAAGGTAACAGTGGCGATTTCTACAACGATCTGATGAAAATCTTTTCAAAGTTGCATATCATTGATAATAACAGAGCTGACAATATTGGTGGTGGTGGTAAGCTGAGACAACCACTTGCACCACCATTTAAAGATTAGCAGGCTTAAAAGCGATCGCCACCCTAATTGAGCAAGCGATCGCGCTGCTTATGGTGCAACTTGCCCAAAGCCGGAATTAGCATCGCCCAGGCGATATTCGTCAGTGTAGACAACCCTAGGAGCGGGTCCTTTAAAGTTAGGATCGCCTTTATACAATCCCATCTTGAAATACGGTCCCGTTCCCTCATCGTTCCAGAAGGTAGCTCCGTGGTAGTTGATTTTTTGAATATAGCTACCATTACCTGTTTTCAACCAAAGTTGGAGGAATCCGTTTTTGTTGCCCGTCCATTTGACATGCATGACAAAATCAGTCCACTGCCCTCGCAGCTCGGCAACCTTAGCTAGAGTAAATCGAGTGCATTTATCGTCAACAGAGCCACCATTCCTTTGCAGGTCGAATCCAATCGCATCACCTTTACGAGAAATTTTAGAGCCAACTCCACCACACGGATGTCTTCTACCTTTTTTGGTGGGATAAGCGGCAAATTGATTCAGAATGTCCCATCCTGCGTCATTATCTTTCCAGTCTGTAGGAATGAATACAGACCACCCGTACCAGTAGGTTCCACCAATTTCAGTTTTATTTTTTTCAATCTCGGCACGTTCGCCACAGCGATCTACCCAATGTTTGAGAGCAGTTTGACCAGCTCTTTTGATTTTGTAGGACGGTTCGATACCAGAGCAACTTTTATTTCTAGCTTGTGTAACTTCAGTCGATGACTCAATGATTCTGGCATGAGATTGATGTGTTCCCACTAAAGCGAACAAAGCCGTACCCAAGAATATCGTGCCTAAAGCCGAGCGTAGCGATCGCTGTTGCCAAACTTTGGCAGATTTATTGCAATTCTCAACGGTCATATTTTTTCTCCGTAACCGCTCTGTCACTAAATTGATCGGTGGATGTACTGCACGTTTTTTTATAGAAATCATTGGGAGCTTGTCCCTCTTTACTTCTATAAAAAGAGATACTCAAGTTTTTGAAAACCGCAAGTTTACTGTTTTCTTAATCTGGCAAAAACTTCTGTAAATTCACAGGTGATAAATATGACTTATCTCCTAAGAAGAACTAGCCAATATGTCGATAATTAAAAAATAATTTCACAGCTGATGCCATTTGCACTACCCAATAACATATTGAGATATGTATCAGAAACTGAAGGTTTAATTTGACTTTAGAGTCTATATGAAATTAAAGCCGCGATCGAGTAGGGTAACATTCACCCATCGACAAGTTGTGAAAGGTAGAATTTTTGTATTAGCTTTGAAAAAGGATGCTTCCTGATGCGAAGGCGATTTACACCTAGTCAAAAGCTTTCGATACTGAGTCGTGCCGATTACAGGTGCGAAATTTGTAGCATACCATTAAGTCAAGAAAATTTTGAAGCAGACCATAAAACAGCGTATTCCAAAGGAGGGGCAACCCAAGTCTGGAATGCTTTAGCTTTATGTAGAAACTGCAACCGCCGCAAATCCGCTCGTCCTTGCTAGTAGCTTTTAATAGCACGATGGAAAACTACTTCCTTACCTATCATCAGCTCGTGCTTGCCCGAATCACTAACGGGCAAACGCAACTCTATCCACATCAAATTGAAGCTTTACTAGCAATCTATCAGAAAGCTAGTAAAGGAGAGATGGATGGTAGTTATCGGCAAGCAGCGTTGATCCTCGCAGGAGTTGGCACGGGCAAGACACTGATGCAGGCACTCGTTCCCTACATCCTTGCTCCTTGGATGCAGGGGAGACAGGCGATTTTCTTGAGCGATAACTGCACATTGCGTAATAGATTTGTCAAGGATTTTCCCTGCGATCGCCAACATCGACCGATTTACGAGCGGTGGCTGCTGTATAGTTTGAAAGTTTTGCCTTCAGGAGCTGTGCCACCCCGAATCGTAGAGCTAGATGCCAGCAATTTCAGTAGCTATGCCTACACTATGCATCAAGCAGATATGCTCGTAGGCAACCGCCAGTTTTTGCTCAACCTGGTGCAACGAGGCGACCTTCAACCAGAATCGGTCGGTGTAATTGTCTGCGATGAAGCACACTTTTCTGCGGCTGCTAGTTATCGCACTATCTTCAACTATTTTACTGATTCCCCGATCGCTAATTTTACTGGCTCCAAATTTCGCTCCGACAGCCAGCCTCTACCATACATACGTTATGAAGAAGTAGAAGATACTGACGAGTTTGGCAAAAAGGCGATTCGGTACGCACCTGTAGCAGACTACGAATTCACGATTCAGGATGCCTGGAAGTTAAATCCTGCCCCGATTAAAAAACTGATGTACAAAGAAGCTACCAGCACTGCGTTTTTGGTAGAAGAAGATGGTCGGGAGATCGAGTACGAGGCAGAAGAATTTATCCTCAAAGCACAAACAGATCGCGCTTGGTTCCGCCAAATTCTCTTAGCCGATTCCTTCTGCTTACCCGTGCTGGAGATGGCAGTTGGGATCTTGCTTTCCAAGCGCTCTGCTACAGGTCAACCCCATGCGATGCTAGTGCGAGCGCTTAACATTCCTCACACGCATCGAGTCGCAAAGCTGCTCGAAGAAAATTTTCCGTCTCTCCAAGGAAAAGTGCTGGTAATTCACTCGGAGCACGAGCAATACGATTTAGCGGGTCGTGCTAGCGCGCTGTTGGAAAAATTTTACGCGGGCGAATACTGGGCAATCGTCCATTGTGGAATGCTAGGTGTGGGTTTCGACCACAAATTTATTTCGGTTTCATGTTGTTTATGCGTTCTGAGATCGATGTCCCCAGCCGAGCAGGAATGGGGACGGGCATTGCGAAAAGTACCAGGAGCGCCCGCCGAAGCTTTTCCCGAACTAACCCACCCGAACTGGGCTGTGGTCGTCACCCATTCCGCTTTGGGCTTACGTCCATTATTCGAGCAGTTTGGGCATGGTGTGGCATCTGACGCGATTAAAGATGCCCCAAAAGACAAACCAATTAGACCCAGACTCACAGCCGCTTACGAAGCAGGCGAAACCGTGCTGAAATTATCGAACACCAGCACGCTCAAACCAGGAGATCTATTGGAGCTGCGCGTGCCTGTGGTAGAACAAGATGCACTTGTGCCAAAATTTTCTTTAATCGAAGAACTCGAACGGACTGGGAGTTTATCAGCCGCAAGTGCCGAGCGTGCACCATCCCAAATGCCTTCAAGCGGTAGCAGCGACTTGGAAGCAAACACGACTCAGTTGGAAATCGGCTTTCCCTCAGAGCACAGCCAGCCACCTCCTGTATTGCCTTGGCAAAAAGAAGTCGATGCTATAGCCAAGAAATTAACTCAAATCAGGAACCAGAGAACCTACCAGGTGCAAGTGGAAGCAGTGCTGGATAACACACAGGTACAGATCGCTCCCGCTTGGTCTGATATTCCTTCGGGAGTTGAAATTACGAAATCCCGCGCGAATTTTGAACTGCCCCCGGCGACGTTTTTGCATCACGTCGGCTTGGATTGGCAGATCTTGGTGGAAGGCAAATTAGTCTCCTACAGCGATTATCGGAAAAAAGTGGTGTTGCAGCAGCGCGGGATGGACTTAGATGCTGATGGAGAAGTGACTATTGGTGGTGTGCGACTGAAGGACACGATGCCAACAGCAGCTTATGAAATTTTTCTCAAAGGACTGGCGGCAGAGTTAGCAACAGCAGAGGTAGAAGTTCCCCAGAGCGATCGCGTCGTCCGGCTCGACAAGGCTAAGCTAGAAATGCAGGCGCAGTACGGAGCGCAAGTACGGAGCTTGGTGAACGAGCTATTCATGCAACGGGGGCTAATCAAGGATGGCGCTCACGGTCGCGCTCTTGTGGATCGCCCCGTGCAATTATTAGCGGCGGCGATCGCCCGCATCCGAGAAAAAGGACACGAACCAAATTTCGCGAACAATTCTGCTCTGTTACATTCGGCTGCGTTTGGATATATCAAAGAGCAAACCGGCTGCGGTTGGTCGGAGCATCAAGGTGAAGAAGAATACCGTGAAGCACTAAAATTAGCACGTCGCTTCGTATTGCAGTTGAGAGAGCAGCTCCAGTGGCGCTCTTGGCGTTAGGGTATGTTTGAACTTTACTTTTTGAGATACTTGAGCTGAGCGAACCGTGTGAGTATCGATCGTGAGAAAGAGCGATTTTTATCTAGAACAGAGACAACTGCTGTTGCTCTTGGAGATACTGAGGTTTAATTTTGCGCCACGAAATTACCCAGCGCTTGGTAGTGGCAGGCGAAACGAAGTGCAAAAGTTTAGAGTTGAAACCGATAACTTTGCCAGAGCGCGATCGAGTATTGTTTTCTCCTAAAGTGAATTAACTATCTTTAATTCTTGCATCTAGTTCTTTAAGCCGTTCTCGAAAGGTAAACTGGATATCTTTAAGCTGTTGTCGATTTAGACCATCGAAGTTCAGGTTTCTTATTTGTTTAATAGTTTTTTCAGCTTTAAGGCTAGGCTGAGGTAAAACTGGATTGTACTGCTGAATTGTTTGACGAATTAGTTGGTTCGTTTCATCTAAAGATTTTTCTTCCTGAGCAATCAAATAAGCTAATTCCGTTCGGATTTTAATAGCAGTTTTCTCATCAACTTTGAGGACTTCAACTGTGAGTTTGTTAATAGCTTTAGCTTTACTAGCTTCTAAACCCGTTTCTTGAATAACAGCTTTCAGATCGTCAGATAGAGCTAAAATTGGGAATATGTTACTAGCAACAGATGCAGGATTAAACTGACGATCTAGGATGACTTCAAGTACGTTACAAGCCTCAGCAGAAGCGAATTCTACAGCCTTTAACCACTCACGTTGTTGCGTAGTAGATGCATTTCGGATTTTATTGAGTTCCGCAAATCCACCTGCTTTTTTTAGTTGATATAGTGCATTGTTAAGAATATTAGGGATCTCAGACTGTTGAGATTTTAAGTAAGGATAGCGATTGCAAATAATCCGAATCAGCCCATTGGCGAGGTCCAGGTAGTGTAGCTTCTCAGTATCTTTTCCAGTCACAAACTGTTTCTCAAACTGAGAAGAACCATCGAGCATTTCATGGTGAGGGAGGAAGACAGCTCTCAGTGTTGTTTTTCCAGCACGGGGAGCAGCTAATTTGCGAAGCGCACCGTCGAAGATGCGATAGCGTCCGTTTGGTTGAGGGATAACAATAATCGGACTGATTTGCTCGTTTCGCCGTAAACTCTCAGCTCGTTCCTCAATCAGATGTTGAGGAAAAATGCTACGGGGTTGATCGGGGTCTAGATCTAGCAGTTCGATCTCAATCTCGTGTTCGCCACTAATTTGTGACAGTTTTGCGGTTAGTTCCTGAATTTGCTTCTCTAAAAATTCTTTGTCTCGATCGCCATCGGTTGCTATTCGTAGGTTAATAACTTCAGTTTCAAGTTTCTGAATTTGGTGTTGCAATGCTTCATTGACTTCAGATATCGATTCGGTAGACCTGAAACTAGAAGGGATTGAGGCAGATGAGTCGGCAAGAGTAGCAGCTTGAGATGCGATTAAATCTAAGAGATTTTTCTTTGCCATTTAATTCCACTCCTTCAATTGTTGTAGTTCGCTAACCAATCTGGTGTAGTCAGAGGAAGCTTCTTGAGTATTCTTGCCTTTATATTTAGTAATTGGTAATCCGTCAAGAACTGCACGTTCGTGAGCTGTATATTGGCGGATAAAGGTATTAAAAACTGGAACTTTGCTTCTGATAAATGTGTTTTGAGCTGCCATTGCTTCGTTTAGTCGTCTAGGATCGACCTTGGTTAGAACGACTCGGTGTAAAACCCGAATGGGCGCGATCGCTTGCTTGATTGTTTCTATGAGTGCTTGAATATCAAGTGGAGCAGGAGGTGTAGGCAACACGATATAGTCAGCAACATGAATCAGAGTTTGCAGGGTACTGGAATCTAAATGTGGTGGGGTATCGCAGACAATTAGATCGTAATCTTTCACCGTCTTCAACTCTTTGAGAATCTTTGGATCTGTGTTGAATGTAGTATCAAATGATTGTTCTCCCCGCTCAGCCCACCAAGATGCACTTTTTTGAGAATCTGCGTCAACTAAAAGGACTCGTCGGTTTTCTGCAAAAATCGCGGCTGTATTGAAGGCTGTAGTGGTTTTACCTACTCCTCCTTTACCATTAAGAATCACAAGAATCTTGCTCATGAAATTTTCCTCAAAACCCTTGTTGTTTCAACCTTTGAAAGCTTTAGTAGGATTTACCATAACGTTATAGCAACATGTAAAACACGCTTTACTATAACGTTATTGCAGCCATTGTATGCCTTTTGGGCTAATTGTAAAGATTGAGCTATCAACTAGCTATCGTTAAATGATGCTACGATGTGTTTTGGCTTGTGGATTGTAGAGCCAATAATTTCTTTACTATTGAAGAAACTTTCATTTCTATTTGTTCTTACAGAAGTGACACATGCCCTCCAAGCGCATCCACGTTAGAGAATACACAGTCCGCGCTCACGAACGCACGATCCACACGCGATTGTACAAATTCATTTGCCTTTCTTGCAGTCAACCCACCCAACGGGAAACGTATGGACCTAGACCACTGTATTGTGAAAGTTGTCGTCCTCCAGGGTTACGAGCAATTGAAGATCCGAAGCATAAAAAGAAGAAGCCCAGACCCGTCCTGGTCAAACAGGCAAAGAGTAAAACAAAGGCGTAGCAGTTGGGAAAGAAAAAATAGAATGTAGCTGGGTAGCCAAAGCCGACACTTTTAGCTTTTTGGCTCAACGGCATTACGATCGTCTCTTGCTCCCCGATGTCTAAATTTCACTTAAACAGTGCAATTGTCTGAAAGTATTCCTCAAAAAGCACGAGAGCATTTCCGCTCTGTCAGCAACCCGCACAAGCAACTAAAAGAGCGAGGAGCGGCTATCCAAAGAACGGGCGCGTGTAACCTCTGCCGCGCTTGCTATCTTAGGTAGAGCAGATTCCCTCATCCCTGACGACTCTATGATAGAAAAATACCGGAAACTAATCAAACGCCAACCTCCTGAAAAGACCGAAGAAAGCGTTGATGCTGGTTTGCCAGCATCAACGCTAGCTCAAGCCGATCGAGCGATAAAGTCTCCAAAAGCATCTGCTCTAGAGCAAGAGATCGATGAAACAGCGGAAATGCCAAGCTCGCCAGAGCGCTGGGAACCTTTAAACGTATACCCATCGAACTCATTGACTTATTCTCAGTGGCAGCAAGAGTTGAGGGAGATTGAGTGGGAGATTGAGAACGATATCTGGGAGTCTTGTCCCTACGATTAAAGCGGAAGTAGTTTTAGCCTTGCAGGAGTTTTAGCTGGGTCGCGTTTTGTGTTACTCAGCTATCTGGGTACTAGTAAGTGCCTAAGTATTGGACGAATTCCAGTTGCGAACTCACGGCATTGTACAACCGCAAGTCGGCGGTAATGAGTTTTGCTTGCATGAAAGCTGCAAGTGCTAAATACAGCGCATCGTAAACGGTACGGTCAAAACGACTAGCTAAGCTGTAGACTTGACGTAGAACGGTTTGTGATTCCACTGTAGAAATCGAGAGCAGTAGTAGATCCTCAATCGTACCGATCGCTTCTGCTGGAGTAATTAAGCTCAACCGCTGTTTTTTCCAAGTAATGTTACTAACTTCAGTCAAAATCAACACTGGTGCTACCAAGTCCACTGTGCCTGCCATCCAGTCAGATTGTAAGGCAAGCGCCTGTTGCTGTAACTCTTCGGGAAAGAACCATTTTGCTACGACGTTACGATCGACGACTAGCAGCATTAACGACTCCGATCTTCGGCAACTAGTTCGGCTGAATCGGGCGTGACTCCAACTCGGGAAGCGATCGCTTCTCGTCGCTGCTCGATCCGTTGCCAAACTTCAGCACTAGGACGCTGTTGAAGTTTTAAGGAGCGCTCCAACAATACTAAAATTTGTTGATTAACCGAACGCCGTTCATGCTCAGCCATTTGCTTGAGCTGCTGATACAGCTCGTCAGGTACGTCCCGCAGACTAATATTTACCATACTATCACCTCGGTCTTGATAGCAAAACTGTAGCATAGCCCTGTTGTGTCACTTTAGCGGTAGCATAAGAATGTACAAAGCCTAGAACGAAGACACAGAGAATGGTAGAGCCTCGCCCACCTGTAAAAACCGTCAAATTTGTGGACGAATATTGTCTGTGGTATAAAAAGCTGTTTTCAGATGTCAGGAATTTTGAGGCATTTAAATATCTACATATCGGATGTATTTCTGATTTAAAACGTAAAAGTCTGCCAGAAATAGCGAAAATTGCAGGGCTAGATAACTATCAAGGACTACATCATTTTTTAACTGCACCATCTTGGGAAGTAGAACAGTTAAGAGCTTTGCGCTTAGAACTAATTTTACAGGTGTTAAAAGGTAGACCAATCATTTTAATGATTGATGAAACCGGAGATAAAAAGAAAGGTACTACGACAGATTATGTGAAACGGCAGTACATTGGCAATTTGGGAGAAGTAGAGAATGGAGTTGTAGCCGTCACAGCGTATGGGGTGTTTTGTGGGATGACCTTTCCATTACTATTTGAGGTATACAAGCCCCGAGAAAAATTGAAGCCAGACGATAAATATCTTACCAAGCCTCAAATCGGAGCAATGCTAATCAGAAAACTACAGTTGATGGGTTTCAAATTCAACTTGGTACTAGCAGATAGCTTATATGGTGAGAGTGGTACAAATTTCATATCAGTGTTAGATGAACTAGGTTTAAGTTATCTAGTAGCAATACGCTCAAACCATGCTGTAGATTTACTTCCAAGACAATATACCCAATATTTAAAGTGGCACAAATTCAAAAGAGTATTTTCTGACCTCAGCAGTGAGAATCGGTTTATTAGAGAAATAATTCACGGCAAACGTGAAGAACACAGATATTGGCAAATTACCACAGATATTGAACAATTACCTGGAAACTCTACCTGGTATGTCATGAGTAAATACCCAGACATTACCTCAAGAGAAGTTGGTAACTTCTATGGATTAAGAACATGGATTGAATATGGCTTAAAGCAAGGTAAAAATGAATTAGGCTGGGCGGATTATCGTTTTACTCGCTATCAAGATATTGAACGATGGTGGGAAATTGTATGTAGTGCCTATCTCATGGTTAGTCTTCATTCAGAACAAATCCGTCCTTCTCCACCAGATTCTCAGTCACAATTTGCTTCTCATCCTTGGTGGGATAATGGTAAGGGCTGGAAGAATATTTTGAACAATCTGCGTTTAGTTATTCAACCTTTTATTTTATTTAACCTCATATACCCTTGGTTGACAGTTTTTCCTATTCCTCAACTATCTAATGGTTTTTCCCAACTCCAATCTATTGTTTATAAGCTCACTTCCCCAATTTTTATATTCCTGGCTCAGCCTGAATTCTATTTTTCTTCTGCCTAAAGTGACACAACAGGGATAGTTATAGCGTAATGCTATTAATATGAGTTGAAGGCTAACTGGTTGTTGAAATTGATGTCAGGCAAAGAAACCCAAACTCCTGTTTGACTATAAAAATCTTCCCGTTGTTCCAACTCAAAATCTCCCGACAGAACAGCTAGCCAAGTTTTGACTAATAGCATTTTCCGATCTGATTCTAGAGTGGTTGAAGAATGTATTTGTTCTACCAGCTCGACCAATGGTAAGCACCTGGCTGACGTACTCGTAAAACAATCGGCGATCGCACGCTTCCACATCGAAAAGTCTTCAGTATGGGCAAGCGCAATTACAAGATCCTTTTGCTCTGCATCAGATAGAGTTGAAGTATCTTCTGCTTCTAGTTGCTCTACCATTGTCAATACTGCTGACTTATCCACTTGTCCGACTAGAGAGTTATTGGTAGCAATCGCAGTTGGGGGCTGTCGATTTTGGGGATACTGTACTGCTTGGGGTGGCTCGATTAAATCGGACAGATCTAAGTGTAGCGACTGCACGAATAGATCGGTGCATCCTTCGGTGTCCACAACTGGTTCGGTCGGATTGTATTGGCTTTCCCATGCCCAAATTAGTGACTCTGCCCGTGCCGCGTAAACTACTGCGATTCGTGATAATCCCTCAGCTCCGATCGCCAACTGTTGTGCTAGATCGCCATGCTCCATCACCCGATCTAAAGACAATAGTAGCGATCGCACGTCCGCCGATTCAGGGGACTCGATCGCCACATCCAATGCCTGCCACAAATTCAATTCGAGCTGTACGATTTCCACCACGTTTTTAGCTATTGGGATGCATTGGACAAGGGCGAAGCGGGCAGTTGGTTGGATGCAGTTCTACCGTAGAACGGAAGCGCTCGATTTTGACTTTACTATGACTAGAAAATCCCTCTAATATTCTCATCAGTAACATTCTCACTTGTGCTTCTGCCAGTCCCAAACAATGTACGGGTTCGATTTTTGCCACTCGATGGTTCCCCATCCACAGTTCGGCTCCAATTGCATGTAGGGGCGAGTCTTTTGTTTCTCGGTAGAAGTGAGCAATTGCTGCTGGAGCTGCGGGAGCGGGAATTTCCAGAATTGCTGTCTGCGTTGGCGGCGAAAGTTCTGGCGCGATCGATTGGCGGCGGTGTTGTTTGCGATTGTAGTTGCGTACACCACGATGGCGGTAGTAGGAGCGGCGATTGTGGCAGCGCTCGTCGTCCCAACAGCGATCGCTTTCCACTCCGTGTTTGAGCTTGGCTTCAGTAACGCTCAGCTTCGAGCATAACCTGCATTTTTCTTGACTGGGACGGGACATCACTGCCCCCTCAATGGTGCGAGCAGGTTTTCCAGCCAGAGGGCATCCGACTCGAATAACAGCGGTGACGTGGCGCGATAGTCAATAGACAAATCGTAGGCAGCTTCATCGGAAATAGCATTCAGTCCAGCAGCCAAGTCAAATGGTATGTCAGGGTTGGGCTGGCGCAGTGGTACCGGAATGACAGGTAATCGCTCTGGTAGTTTCAACATCTAAACATCTACCACAGCTTCTGAAGCGTTGTCTTCCACCAAGTAAATTTCTAATCTAGCCGTGCAACGCTTACGCAGTGGCGGTACTAACACTTGGCAAATCTTGTTTGTCAGTGTCGAATACACGTCTGACCGTAAATATCCCTCAAGGTCAAGGTTCATTGCAGGATCAGGCTAAGGCATAGCATCTCATCTAAATCAGAATCAACCCCAAACAGGAGTACCGATGACAATATACAATATTTTACAACTGGAGCGATCGCAAATTACACCAACAAAACCTGGGCTTCATTCAATAGGTTCAGCCTCTAGGTAGATAGCCGTAACTTCTGAAAATTTTAGCCCAGCTTCAGACAACGCGATCGCTCTCAAGAGGGCAGGCATTAGCAGAGTCGCTCAGTTCTATTTGCAGCGTTGCGTGTTCGATGCCGAAACGATCGTGCAGTTCTCGACTGACTTGAACGAGAAAAGCATTACCTGGATGACCTGCGGGCATGACTAAATGAGCCGTGAGGGCAGTTTCGGTCGTACTCATTGCCCAAACGTGTAAGTCGTGAACTCCTGACACGCCAGGACGTTCGGCTAAATAGGTGCGGACAGCTAGCGGCTCAATCCCTGCTGGAACCGCATCTAAAATTAAATTGAGAGACTCTTGGAGCAGTTGCCAGGTAGTAAGAAGGATGACGGCAGTGACGATTAAACTCACAGCTGGGTCAAACCACAGCAAACCAGTGGCAACAATAGCAATGCCAGCAAGGACAACTCCTACAGACACTGCTGCATCGGCAATCAAATGGAGAAATGCGCCTTTGATGTTTAAATCGCTCTTACTACCTGCAAGAAACATCAAAGCACTGACTGTATTAATGACAATTCCCACTGCTGCCACGGAAATTACAGTTCCGCCTGCGACGGGAGCAGGATTGCGAAAGCGCAGAATCGCTTCCCAGCCAATGCCGCCGGAAACAACCAGAAGAAAGCTGGCATTTAAAAGCGCCGCCAAAATGGAAGAGCGTCGCAATCCATACGTGCGGCGTGTAGTCGGTCGGCGACGGGTAAGGAAAGTAGCTCCCCAAGCAAACATCAGCCCTAGAACATCACTGGCGTTGTGACCTGCATCGGCAAGTAATGCTAAGGAATTAGCCAAAATCCCATAAACTGCTTCGATGACGACAAAGCTAGTATTGAGGGCAACACTGATGATAAAGGCGCGGTTAGTAGTTGTTAACTGGGCGATCGTGTCCGTGACTGCCGTGACTGTGTGCCATAACGAATAAAGGCAAGGAAATGGGAATTGATTTCAAATGCCACAGGCTGTCAAACGGACAGCCACATCTACTAGTTCACAAGTATGCACCATTGAAACTATGAAGCTATCTTCCTTTGGCGAGATAGCACCCAAGCAGATCGAGGAAATAACAAAGAAACTAGCAGCACCAATTGCCTACAACCAATGCTAGCAATAGATCGCTAAAATATCTGGAGTGCTGGCAGCTCTCAAACTTTTGTAGTTTTGCAAGGGCTTCTTCTATTAGAGCGATGTTAAAGAAAACTACTACTTTGACAGCTATTGAGTTAAAAATGATACGACGATAAATTCTTTGAGAAGCACGAAACTCACTGACAACATCTTTGTTCAGAAATTAAATTGAGTTTGAGTTAGATTCGCTTGAGAATTTTAAAAATAGATCTCGGTAGTATACTTATCTTTTCAATCTCACTATTTGCTCGATGATTCACTTCAATAACTGTCGCTCTTTGTTGAACTGTATTGGTCGTTACTACCTCATTTCGTTCGCCCCGACTGATAGCGCGTAGATATTTATTGAGCTGAGTAGAATAAATCTTTTCACAACAAGAACTCGTTTAAAATTTATAGCAATTTTTATCTATTAAGGGTGAGAAGTGCAATTGCTTTCGTTGAGGGCTACTATCTGTAAAGTGGACTCGCTAATTCCAAACGTTTGCTCTAATTGAGTTTGCAACTGCAAGAGCAGACTATCTCGCTCTTGAGCGTTTAGAGATTCCACAACTAAATGAGCGCATAGCGCCACTTGCCCAGAGGTAATCGTCCAGACGTGTAGCCTTTCTACTTGTTGGACGCAAGCGTTTGCACTTAGAATAGCTTCAACCTTAGCTACATCGACAGTCGAGGGAGCGTATTCCATCAGAATTCTCAAGCTATCCCAAACGAGCGGCAAAGCACTCAGACAAATGAGACAGGCTACGAACAAACTGGCGATAGCATCTGCCAAAAACCAATTGAACCAATAAACTACTATTGCTGCTAGAATTACGCCGAAAAAGCTGGCGACATCGGCAATCACATGGAGGAAAGCACCCCGTAGATTCAGGTCCCGATCGCTGTCTTCGTGCAGTAAGCTGACAAGCAAGCTATTAATTGCCAAGCCCAGTGCCGCTACAATCAGTGTGGGTAAGGCTAAAACTGGTTCTGGAGCTTGGAATCGCTCAATCGCTCTCCAGGCTACGAGAACGGCGATCGCGATCAGGATCGCTCCATTCATCAGTGCCACTAAAATCTCTAGCCTTCGATACCCAAAAGTAGCCTGACCTGCGGCTGGACGCTGTGCTAAAGAAGCTGCTATTAACGCTGCTCCCAACGTAAAGATATCCAAAAGCATATGCCCTGCAACTGCTAGCAGTGACAGACTATGAGTCCAGAACCCAACTGTCAGTTCCACTAGCAACAAGCTACTCCGCGATCCCAGGACAATCCAGAGTCGCCGTACCTTTTGCTTTGCGTATGCGACTTCTGCATCACTCTGATGGGAGTGCTTGCACTCAGGAGCAATTGCAGGGCGATAAATATCAGAATGTTCCTTCACTAGCCAAATCTGAGGATTAAGAATGTTTTTTGGGAGTCAACACAGATAAAGCTTTGGGGATAATACGAAATTGAGCCGTATGTGGGTAGATTGAATGACAATCTTCGCGATCGTGACTATAGCGATCGTAGCCATGATGCTCACTGTGGGGATTGTAATCGTGATGCCTATTGTGATGACGATCGCCGCAAACATCATCGCGATCGCGATCGTCATCACAATAGTTCTCTGAAAATATGACCCAATCCCATTTTTCAACCTCCGTAAGTCGATGAAGAATTTTTCTGTTTGACTATTTCCTGGCTAATTCCCTCTCAGAACTCTGCTGGCGTTTAAGATGGCAAGCAAAGCCACACCCACATCAGCAAAAACGGCTTCCCATAAAGTCGCCAAACCGAAAGCTCCTAGCAAAATAAATACACCTTTGACTGACATAGCCAGAATGATATTTTGCCAAACAATTTGACGTGTCTTTTTGCCAGTCTTGATTGCCTCAGCTACCTTTGACGGCGCATCGGTCATAATCACTACGTCCGCAGTTTCGATCGCCGCATCAGAACCTAATCCTCCCATTGCCATGCCCACGTCAGCCCTGGCAATTACTGGAGCATCGTTAATTCCATCACCGACAAACACAACTTTATTATTTTTTCTAGATTGTAAGATTAGTTTCTCGATTGCCTCAACTTTATCTTCGGGTAGTAGCTCAGCATAGTAGGAGTCTAAACCAAGATTTTGCGCCACCCGCTCGGCTACGGCTCGATTATCTCCCGTCAACATGACGGTTTGCTCGACCCCCTGTTTCTTCAGGGCTTGAATTGCTTCAAACGCATCGTCTTTGAGTTCGTCAGCGATCGCAATGTATCCAGCGTAGCGCTTGTTTACAGCTAGATGTACGACAGTACCCTCTATATTGCACCGATCGTGGGAAATATTTTCTCGGTGCAGCAGGCGGTCATTTCCGGCAATAACTAACCGATTTCGGACTAGAGCGCGGATGCCATGACCGGCAATTTCTTCGTAAGCCTCAACTTGGGAATCGTCAATTTTTTTTCCATACGCTTCTCGGATAGATTCAGCCACGGGATGGTTGGAGTGAGACTCTACCTCGGCTGCCAGTTGAAGTAGCTCGTCTTGAGTGAATCCATTTTTTGGCACGATCTGCGCTACTTTAAACACGCCCTTAGTCAGCGTTCCTGTTTTGTCAAACACTACCGTCTTGACCCTAGTTAAGGCATCTAAAAAGGTAGAGCCTTTGACCAAAATTCCGCGCTTGGCAGCACCCCCAACACCACCGAAGTAGCCGAGTGGAATGCTAATTACGAGTCCACAAGGACAGGAAATCACCAACAAGATCAGGGCACGATAAATCCATTGGTATCGGTCTGCGCCTGCAATCAATAAAGGAGGAAGTATCGCCACCCCCAGAGAAAGAAAAACGACAACTGGGGTGTAGTACCTAGCGAACTGAGTAATAAACTTCTCCGATTCGGATTTCTTGCTGGTGGCATTCTGCACCAAATCCAAAATTTTGGATACGGAAGACTCACCAAATAGTTTGCTCACCTCGATCGTGAGAACGCCAGTCTTATTAATCATGCCCGCCAAAACTGAGTCTCCAGCTTTCGCAGTTCGCGGCACTGATTCTCCAGTTAAAGCAGAGGTATCGAGCTGAGCTTCACCCTCTACGATCTTGCCGTCCAAGGGAATCTTTTCCCCTGGCTTGACAATGATGATGTCCCCTACAGCTACTTCATCTGGCGATACTTTTTTGACTTCGCCATTCGCCTTCAAGTTGGCATAGTCAGGGCGGAACTCCAACAGAGACTTAATCGATCTCTTAGAGCGACCGACAGCAAATTCCTGAAATAATTCGCCCACCCTGAAAAACAACATCACCGCTACGGCTTCTGGTAGTAGATGAATCGCGATCGCCCCTAGCGTCGCTATAGTCATCAAAAAATTCTCATCAAATACTCGACCTCGGAGGATATTGCGTCCAGCGCTCGTCAAGACATTCCAGCCACTCAAGAGATAGGCAGGGATGAAAACCAAATACTCGCCGACTGAGTATGGCGTACTGTGCAGTTGCTTTTCAAAAATCAAACCGAGGGTAAATAAAATAACTACTAAGATAACCGGAGCTATTTCCGCCTTTAGGTTAAACTCTCCGTCGCCATGACTGTGACCGTGGTCGCGGTCGTCGTGACCGTGCTGATGCTCGTCACCAGCGCAGCTGGAGCAGCCCGAATGGTTTGAACTTGGCTTTGGCACGATGTTTCCTCGCTTTAGACGAATAAAAAAATAATGAATATCTGAACAGTAATTCAAATTTATTTTTTATTCTACACTCTCGTACTCTTAAATGTGCAGAAATTGCTGCGAGTCATGCTCAGTTTGTTAATTCAAATTCAGAATGAAAACTATTATCACTTTCACCCACAACTAATAGAGTGAGAATCATTAACAAGAGGAACGAGTTTTTAAGAATGATTCTAATTTTCACCGAAAATGTGACTAAGTACAGTTAAATTTGTCTTCATTGTTGGAAAGAGAGTTATTAAAGTTATTAGAGTTGAGAACGTAGACTATTTTGCTCCAGATTCCGAGCGCTCCAAAGTTGGGGAGATCGATCCGATGTACGCCCATATTTATAAGGAAATAGAGTAAAGCCTCCTTTTAGGCTAAACTAATAAGTTGCTGAAATTTCAAGTAGCTTGGAGGTTTTATGGTCTAGGTCTAGGTCTAGGTGGTTGGAAAAACAGGTTGGGCGAATTTACGCTAGCTAATCTAACTATAATGTTCCCATCTTTACTTCAGATGTATCAAGTTTGGGCAAGAGCGAACGCCCGCTAGATTCAAAGCTTTTGAGAGGAGTGTTTAGCTAAAAAATTACTACAATAAACTCTTGACAATTTATGCAATATTGCTTATACCATAATGCTGAATAAACTTGCCTAAACGAACGCAAAGAATGAATAAAGTAGCGGCTATTTCCATGCTGGCAGCCAGTCACATCTTAGGAGGATACACTAACTCTGTTCGACAAAAAAATAAGTGGCGGGTGCGAACTGCTGCTGTAACGATTGGTTTAGTCGTTTCAACAGGAGTTTCTAGCCTTTTGATGATTCAACAAAGCGATCGCGCGTTGGCAGTTAAACTAACAAGCAACGAACCAACGGTCAGTGCTATTCCTATTGGATCTGAAGTACCCCGACGCAAGAGTATAGGTTTAAGCGAACCAGAAGCAGCGAGATCGCGATCGCCATATAACCTGCACGTCCAAAAGCTACGCGTGGATGTTGAGAAACTACAACAGAAATACTCGACTCAAAGCGCATTTGTGCCGAAGTCAAGTGAAGGTAGTACTTTAGTCGCGCCTCTCCAACCGATCGCCCCTAGCAAAGCAGCTAGTTTTACTGGAGAACTGAATTTTCTACGGCATCTTAATTCGTCAGCCGAGCGATCGATTAAGCCAAAATTTCTTGCAGCTCAAGTGCCTGACGCTCCAAAGCCAGCTATAAAAGCTCGGCATTCAACTCCAGCCAATACCACTACTCCTAAATCAAGTTCTAGTGTAGTAACAGCACCCATAGTAGGTTTAGACACTTCAGGAACGCTTGATGTACTTAAAGGACAGCAGGTTTCTCCAGGTTTACCGCCTTTGGGTGCAGTAGATACTTACTTGCCCAAACCTTTCGAGACTTCAACCCCCTCTAAGTATTACGCTTGGCCCGCAAAAGGCAGCGTGACTTCTAACTATGGCTGGCGCTGGGGACGGATGCATCAGGGAATTGACATCGCCGCCGCTGTAGGAATGCCAATTTTCGCCTCAGCTCCAGGTGTTGTAGTCAAGGCAGGCTGGAATTCTGGCGGCTACGGCAATCTAGTGGAGATCCAGCATAGTAATGGCAGTCTGACTCGTTACGCTCATAATCAACGGGTTTTGGTTCGGGTCGGGCAGCAAGTTGGGCAAGGTCAACAGATCGCTCAAATGGGTAGCACTGGTCGGAGTAGTGGACCGCACAGCCACTTTGAGTTGCATCTCCAGGGCAAGGGGGTAGTCAATCCCATTGCTTACCTACCGCGTCAAGTTCGTGTATGACCTCGTTGAAGCCGTTTCCTCATCGATCTGCCTCCTGGTTTACGACGGGGATGGTTGGAGTATTTTTGCTGTCAATATTCCTGCGATTTTGGGGACTAAGCCGATTTAACACTCTAGTCTTTGATGAGATTTACTACGTTAAATTTGCCAACAACTACTTAACCCATACTCCCTTCTTTGACGGTCATCCACCCCTAAGTAAATACCTGATTGCGATTGGGATGTGGATTGGCAGTCATCTTCCATTTGGACGCGATTCACTTAATAGCTTCAGCGGTTCTCTCCGTTCCAGTTGGAGCTACCGTTGGTTGAATGCCCTCACTGGCTCTTTTATTCCTTTAGTTGTAGCGGGAATTGCTTATCAGTTGAGTTCTCGGCGCAGTTATGCTTTCATCGCTGCTCTGTTTGCCGCTGCTGATGGCTTGTTTCTGGTTGAGTCTCGCTATGCTTTGAATAACGTCTATTTAGTGATTTTTGGGCTGTTGGGACAGTGGTTTTTGTTACTGGGATTAAAGCATCAAGGCAGGAGGCGTAATTTCTGGTTAACTCTTGCGGGCATTGGATTTGGAGCTTCAGCCTCTGTCAAGTGGAACGGCTTATGGTTTTTGCTAGGGGCTTATTTAATCTGGATAGTAGCGTGGGTGATGCGGTACGTGCAGTCCTTTCGCCGCTCGGACTCAACACAGCACGAACAGGCTCAGATGCATACTCCCTTGGTATATCTTACCCAACTGAATATTTGGCACGTTCTGTTTTATTTAGCAATTATCCCTGCTCTGTTTTACAGCATCGAATGGATTCCTCATCTACAACTCAACCCTAAATCTGGATTCTGGGAATTACACCGACAGATTTTGCAGTACCACCAACGAATTGGCGATGGCTCAAAGGTTCATCCTTACTGCTCTGACTGGTACACTTGGCTTTTGATGCTGCGACCAGTGGCGTACTTTTATGGGACGGCTCGGAATATTACCGAACCGCTCCCAGTGATGGGTCCTCCTCTGCCAGTGGGTGCGGGAAAAGTTATTTATGACGTACACGCTTTGGGAAATCCGGCTTTATGGTGGCTATCAACTGCTGCTATTCTGTTTTTAGCGTGGGTGCTAGCCCAACGAATCTGGTTCTGGGCAACTCCTTCCCAAGGAGCGAACGCTTCAAAGTTCGGGGGCGGTTGGCAAGTGGTTGATGCCTGGGTTGCGCTCTATTTTATTTTAAACTACGCTGCTAATTTGTTGCCTTGGACGAGGGTGACTCGCTGTACTTTTCTTTACCACTACATGAGTGCATATATCTTTGCGATGTTAGCACTTGCCTGGTTGGTCGATCGCTGGCTGCAAAGTTATCGGCTGGGACTTCGAGCTGTAGGAGTTACCTTTATCTTGCTAATTTTACTAGCCTTTGTCTTTTGGATGCCAGTCTATCTCGGTCTTCCTTTGTCTTCTGAAGGCTATCAACTCCGAATGCTCAACTTCAGTTCCAAGTGGCTGCCCCATTGGATCTAGAGATCTACAAAATTTAACGACGATCCGCGCGATCGCTTCAATCTAGTGTTACTCCAAATTCCCCTATCTTTCGCACTACAAATGCGAGCGCACAGAGAAACCCAAAACCTACAAACCCTGCCAAAGGATTTTGATTGATTCCCGTCGCCCATTCTGGAACTTGATTAGTGTAAGTTATCCAATCCGATACGTCAACTAAGTAATAACCCCAAACCAATCCAGCGTGAAGTCCAATAGCAAATCCTAAGCGTTCTTGGTGTACCTGCCTTGCCCATCCCAAGGTCAACCCTAACAGTAGCAGTCCTGGAAAACTCGGCAACGTGCGGACAATTTCTGTCCAAGGTTTAATAAAGTGTAGTGCTGCATAGATCGTGCTACTAATCCACACAGCTCTCTTAAAGTTACAGTTCCAACGCAGTTCGTCAATCAGCCAACCTCGGAAGAGCAATTCTTCAGCAACTCCCACACCTAATCCAACTAGTAAACCTTCCAACCCAAATGAGAGTTGGATTCTAGGGAGAGGTTGCCAAATTAACCATCCCATCCAACCCTCGAAGAGAAAAAGAGCAAAAAGGCTAATGAAGCCAATTCCCAGAGCTGTCAAGAGTTCAAGTCCATTTTGGCGGGTTCTGACTAGTCCATGATACCGAAGTGGCTGAGATTGGCGATGGACTCTCCTGCCCCAGATCTGCAATAACCAGACAAACTCAACGTATAGAATCAACAGAGCGATCGTACTGCTGGTATTAACTGTTCTCCATACCCAGTAGATGGGAATAGCAACAGGTAGCCACAGCAACATTAGTACCAGCAGAAAAAGGCTGATTCTGGCTGGAACAGGATAGGAAGCAATTTTTGAGTATGGAATTGGCATCAAACTGACTTGTCTCCAGCCATAGACTCGACTAGATCGGGAAAACGTACTAAAACAGACAACAAAGGCAACGAATAGCCCTGCTATTGCATCTACCTAAAATCGACTAAGGAAAAGACTGCCAAGGCATAGAACACAATACCAATAGAGCTAGAAACATCTTCCCGATCGCAACCGTTACTTTCTGCTTTTTTCATCTATCTTGCTAAACTCAAATTTCTCTTTAATTAAAGTATACCCATGCATTTAGACAATTTTCGTGAAAAAGATAGAGCCTTGCAAGTCCATGTTTCAACTAATCTTCAATATTTCCGTAATAGTTGTATTATCAATATTAATCTTGAAGTAAAGGCGTAACTTGAAAAATTTTCTATTTTGCAACAAATTTCATCCCAGTTTCATCTTGTTTTTCATATAATAAAGTTTCATCACTTACACCTCATGCTTAGCTTAGTTTCAGGCTTTTAGTTTACGAGCTTAAAAGCCTGAATTTTTATCACGACAAGAATGAAGTCAAGGTCATCATCCAGAAAAACTAGCTTCATCCCCCGATCTATCCTTCGGACTATAGGAAAGATTAGACAGGCATTCGACCCACAAGCAGAATCAAAGCTAGTTGAAGAGTTTCGCGCTGCCACTCAGCAAAGTGCGCTTATATCCATTCGTTTTTTGTTAATTCTGATTGTAGTTCCCGTGCTAATAAACCAACTCTCTAGAAATTTTGTAATTAGCCCATTAGTTAAAGCTTTATGGAACAAAGAGGAAGTAGTATCCTTCTTAAACTCTTCTTAGGAAGAAAGAGCTTTAGCCGAGCTTAAAAAATTAGAGCAAGCAATTTATTTTGAGTTTCGTCTAAATAAAACTCCAAGACTATCTGCTGAATATTTACGAAAGAAACTCAAAGAAAAAGCTATTAGCTTGGTTAAAAAGTATAAAAACGAAAGTTTTGTTGCTATAGTAAATGTTTTTTGTAAATTTGCTTTCAGTCTTCACATTCGTTATGATAATTGTGACTAATAAACAGTAGCTTGAAAGGTGATTTAAAGCGTTTTGGTTTTCCAGAGAATAAAGGTTTTATTTTTTTATTCATTGCTACTGTTCCCGTGATTGCAGACACTATTTTTAAGTATTGGATTTTTCGCTACCTCAATCGCTCTTCTCCATCAGCAGTAGCAACTTATCACAATATGAACGAATAATTATTTCAAATAGATGTGTTGTCAAAGTAGTTAATGTTTTTCATGAAAAACAAACTTTTACTTTTTAAGTTAGCGTATGTTCTTTTGATTCAGTTGTTATTCCAAGGTGTCAGGAAAAAATGAAGATCGAGAAGCATACTAAAACTCATTCCTTAAGATCGTGGAAGCAAAAATTTTACGACTACACGGGAGAAAGATTAAATTGGTTTTCTTTAATTGTACGCTTGCAAGGTTCAATTATTTCAACTATTCTCCCTTGGATATTTTTCTTTAGCGTTTATAGCTTTGCAATTGCATTACTTTATTATGAAAAAATCCATATAACTTTACCAAAAATCGATGGTATCCCTAATGTGGTGTTAAGTTTTAATCTCGTCTTGAGTTTGTTATTAATATTTCGGACTAATACAGCTTACGAGCGCTTTTGGGAAGGACGTAAGCTGTGGGGAAACTTAGTCAATACCGTTCGGAATTTGAATCGAGGAATTTGGATAATAATTAAAGAACGAGAAGCGGCAGATCGAGAGGAAAAAAAGGCAGCGATGCGGTTGGTGGTTGCTTTCGCGATCGCCATGAAGTTACATTTGCGCCGCGATCCTGTAAATGAAGAGTTACTTTCACTAATGTCCACCTCGGAATATTCAAAGTTACAAAATACAGACCATCCACCGCTAGAGATTACGTTCTGGCTGGGAGAATATTTACAGCATCAGTACGATTCTCAGTCAATCGATGTTTATCAACTAAATGCTTTGCAGAAATTGCTAGATGAGTTAGTGAATATTTTGGGCGGTTGCGAACGAATTTCAAAAACACCAATGCCTTTGAGTTATGCAATTTATTTGAGGCAGCTAGTCGTGTTGTACTGTTTAATCTTACCTGTTGAATTAGTAAGTGGCTTGACTTGGTGGACGACTCCGGTCATGATTTTTATCAGTTTTATTTTATTTGGAATTGAAGAAATTGGCTCCGAGCTGGAAAATCCTTTTGGACACAATCCAAATGACCTACCATTAGGCGTGATTTGTCACACAATACTTTACAATACTGAAAATATCATTGCAGTTAATGCAAATAGCAACCGCTTTTTTAGAACAGATAATACATTTAGACCGTAGAGGGAAACTGTAAACGCTATTTGCTTAAAAAAGCATAGTTATTCAGCCTCAAAACATTTGTTATTCACAATATTGCTGCTACAGACACGATACTCCCATGCTTACCACCGTAAAAACCACTCAAACAGACACTGACCTCGTTCGTATTTACCTACGTGAAATTGGTCGCGTACCGCTGCTAACTCACGAGCAAGAAATTTTTTATGGCAAACAGGTACAGCGAGCGATCGCTTTGCAGTTAGTGAAAGATTCGCTCACCAAGCAGCTAGGTCGAGAACCGACGCTTGATGAATGGGCAAAAGCTTCAGGAATATTAGATTGTACTCAGCTAACTAAAGCGATCGCCGATGGTGAGAA
>NZ_JACJQX010000055.1:0-30309 GCF_014696895.1 Chroococcidiopsis sp. [FACHB-1243]
TACACAACGTCAACCACACGTTGTACAAAACTTTTTTCGTGAGAAACATGTTGCTTACTCCGCTGCCTAAAACTGTTCACCATTCTATGCTCTGGTTAGTAAATCCCAATGAATTTCCTCCGAACTCGTACAACCTAAATAAAACCGGACGGTTGCTCGTGCTGGTTCTGACAACTGGTTAAACCATCCTACAGTCGTGTCATTATCGTGAGTACCCGTGTAAACTACACAATTGTGCGAATAACTAAACGGTAAAAAGCGTTTTTCTATTTGCGTGCCGTCGCCAAAGGCAAATTGCAAAATTTTCATCCCAGGAAGTTCAAAGCGATCGCGCAACGCCTCTACCTCGGGTGTAATCGTTCCCAGATCCTCAGCAATAATCGGTAAGTGACCTAACTTGTCGTTAAGTGCCTTAAAGAAAGCTTCTCCAGGGGCTTCAATCCATTCTCCATTCATGGCAGTGGTTTCGCCCTGTTTCACTGCCCAGAAAGCCTGGAAGCCTCGGAAGTGGTCAATGCGAATTAAGTCTACATAGTTAAGGATAGACTTGAAGCGTTGCAACCACCACTCGAAGTTCTCCCGCTGTAAATTTTCCCAGTTATAGACTGGATTCCCCCATAGTTGTCCTGTAGCACTGAAGTAATCTGGTGGTGTCCCTGCCATCAGTGCTGGTTCACCTGTCTCTCGATCTAGGCAAAAATTTTCGGGATGCGCCCAGACATCAGCACTATCATGTGCTACGTAAATAGCAATATCTCCTACAATTTGAATGCTTCTTTGATTGGCATAACGTTTTAGTTCTGACCATTGTTGGAAAAATTCAAATTGGAGATACTTGTAGTAAAAAGTATCCGTACTCAGATGTTGCTGCCATTGTTCGATCGCGGCTGGCTGTCTTCTAGCGATCGCTGGCTCCCAATGATTCCAACTAGCACCTTGGTGAGCATCTTTGAGTGCCATAAATAGAGCGTAGTCATCTAACCAGTAAGCATTGCGATCGCAAAATTCTGAAAACTCCTGTCGTTCAAACGATGTAGCATTTGCTTTAAAGTTTGAGCAAGCTTTTCGCAGCATCGGTATCTTTGTTGAGATCGCTTGCTCAAAGTCTACAGTTTCAGCATTAAACTCAGGTAAATGAGCCAAGTGAGCTTTTTCTAACAAGCCTTTTTTCTCTAACAATTCTGGACTAGTGAGCAGTGGATTTCCTGCCATTGCTGAATAAGAGGCGTAAGGAGAATTCCCTTTTCCCGCAGGTCCCAATGGTAATATCTGCCATAGTTGCTGTCCGCTATCCGCTAAAAAGTCAATAAAGCGATAAGCCTCTATACCTAAGTCTCCAACGCCAAATTGACTAGGCAAGGAAGTAGGATGCAACAAAACTCCGCTAGTTCGGCTGAAGGACATAATTAACCTCTAGTAGAATATGTTTACTCAATAGCAAATAGCTTTGTTTTTTGTCACCAATTGACTTAATTTTCCTCTTCGTTAAGAACTGTCAATATACTCGACTTGCAGCGTTTAATCTCGAACTTAAAAAGATTTAAAAGATCGCTCTTGAGAGATCCTTCTCAGCATGAATCGCAATCTACTCTGCGAGAACGCTGCGCGTATGAGAGCCTTCGCGTCTAGCAAGAGTAGGCTTTTTGCGCGATCTCAAATCAGCTACCTGCAAGAAATCTAATGTAAGATTATCAAGTAGGCAACATAGTTACAATGATTTAAGTTTCGTAGCAAGGTTGTCTTCTTTAGATTTTATTTATAAACTCTCTGTATAGCAATCCAAGTTAATTTACGAACTTTTTCCGTGTAGAGACGTTACATGTAACGTCTCTACACGGTTTCTATAAAAAGCTCTGATTTTATAAATTTATAGTTTGGCTTTATTTTTTAGACTTATTAACAAAAATCACTTAGTTTAAGCGCTTAAAAAGATTAAAAATTAGACTTTTTGTTTTTGGTTTTTTATAAGTTCTTTAGATGTTAAATCAATTTCTCAATCAAACTAAATTTAAAATAAACAATATTTATAATTAATTATATTCTAGCTAACAAACTCGCTAAAAAATGGATAGATTAGCTAGAAGAGGAACTATTTTATTCATACTCAACCGAATAGAATGAAGTAGTGCGATCGCATATTTTTACTCAGAAAACCTGACTTAAAACTTATTTATAGCATTTAGAGCTTCAGTCATTTTTCTGAGTCGTGGTAATCGCTGGTTGACGAGGACGGATATCTAACCCCTGTACGCCTAGATCTAGGCGAAAAATACCTCCTTGACCTGCTTCTGTCTCAACACCACCAGTTACAAAAAGACTTTTTAAATTTGCTCCACCAAAAGCACAATTACTAGTAGTTAGATTACCACTCGCATATCGACGAACTAACTGACCGCTAGAGTTCAGTACTTCTACATGGCGCGTACCGTAGTGAGCTATATAGAGATTTCCCGCAGCATCCAAGCATAAACCATCAGGCTTGTTATCGATTTCTCCTGCTTGTTTGACAGGTAAAGCAAATACTTTTTTCTCCCCCAGTTTTCCTGGCGCTAGCACATTGTAGACAGCTACTAAATTTTTATTACTTTCACTGACAAAAAGACGCTGGCGATCTGGGGTGAGGACAATTCCATTTGCAAAAGCAAGTCCGCTAGCTACCTGGTTGAGTTTACCTGTGGCATCGACGTAGTAGACTGCACCATTATGATTCTGAGGATTTAAGTCGCCTGAGTCAGTGAAATAAAAACCTCCTTGCGGATCGACAGTGATGTCATTGGGATATACTAACGGTTTGCCGTTAAACCGATCGGCAATTATTTTTAAGGGATTGCCATTAGCATCCAACTGTAGCACCGAATTTTTGGCAGCAACAATATGAGAGCCATCAGGCAGAATTTTGTGTCCGTTAACTCCTTGAACCTTAGCCCAAATTCGACTGGAGCCATCAGGCGATACAATCGTAATCGTTCCTGCTTTAGTTTGGGAAAAGTAGAAATTGCCCTGGCGATCGAAAACAATTCCCTCACTATATTTGTCACTTTGCAGGACTTTTTCTGGTGAGATAGTATGCGCTGCTGGTAATGTTTCTTGTGAGGTAGTTACTACAGCTCGATCGGAGACAAGATTCACATGCTCGGACATAGTAGATGGATTGTCTAGCTTGGTATGACTACAAGAAACCAACACTGTAGAGCTAAACAAGAGTGTAATTATTTTTCGCATGGTAAAAAATGTATGTAAGATGTACCTATTTGTGTCATAAACCTCGCTCCGATCTGCAAATTCTGTTATGCCCCATTTAAAGACGAGAGCGAGGGTAAGAGTGCGATCGCCTCTTTTGTCAATACACAGCGATTTACTGCTCGTGATAGTTCCACAGCAAACCACCATCAACAAAAAAGGTAGAACCAGTGATGTAGTCGGCATCAGATGAAGCTAGAAAAGCAACCACGGGTCCAATATCTTCTGGTTTACCCAAACGCCCTAAAGGAATATTTTGTAATAACGCTCCTAGCTTTTGGGGGTCATTTAAGAGATTAGTATTGATTGGAGTCTCAATTGCTCCTGGGGCTACATTGTTAATTGTAATTCCCAGCGAACCTAGTTCGACTGCCAAGTTTCGCATAACCATCTTCAACCCACCCTTACTAGCACAATAGGGCGTGAAATGCGGAAAAGGCAGTTCTTCATGCACAGAACTAATATTGATAATTTTGCCTTTGCGTTTAGTTTCAATCAAATGTTGCACGATCGCCTGGGTAGCGAAAAACGCACCTTTTAAGTTAACATTCAGCACTGCGTCATAATTGGCTTCGGTAATGTCCCAAAAATCAGTGTTCTTACCATCAACTCCAGCATTATTCACCAAAATATCCAGTTGACCAAAATATTGAATGCTTTCAGCAACTAGCCTGCGAACATCACTAACTACTCCCAAGTCTGCCTGAACGATATAACCTTTGCGTCCAGTTGCTTCTACTTGTTTTAACGTAGCTTCTGCGCCTTCTGGATGTGAGCGATAGTCAATGACTACATTTGCTCCTTCCTTGGCAAGGCGGACAGCGACCGCGCTACCAATCCCCTGACTGCTACCAGTCACAAGTGCAACTTTACCTTCAAGTTTCATAACTTTCTCCTTGTTGTCCGAAAAACATCAACTTTAGTAGGGCTGCAATAACCGCAGTTGGCATGATGGCAGGGAATGTCTGATGTATGAAAAAGCTTGCTACAGTAGGATTTTCCAGTACCAATAATTCCCTGTCGGTACAGAAGTGCAGCTAAAGCAGCCCCAAGAGGTGGAGCAATCCAGTAAATCCATTGATCCTGCCAAATCGAAATCAGGGCAGCTGGAGCAAAAGAGCGGGCTGGATTCAGACTAGTGCCAGTCAGTGGCGATTCGGTAGATACCAGAAAAGCAACTAGCGCCCCGGCGATCGCACCAGTCCAAGGCATAATGGACGAGTTGACTGAGATTAAAATTGTCAACATCAGCAAAAATGTAATGCCAACCTCAATCCCAAATCCCATGACCGGTGATATTCCTTTCCCCAACAGAGTTGCACCCAGATGAACGCTGCGAGCAAAGTCAGACCACAGTAGGAGTACTAAAGCAGCACCGATCGCAGCCCCAATAAACTGCATGAAGGCATATGCTAAAGCATCGCGGGTAGAGATTTTTTTCATTAGCCAGAAGCCCAAAGTGACTGAGGGATTGAGATGTCCTCCAGAGCGTTTGCCTAATGGCGAGTAAGCGATCGCCGTTCCTCCCCCAGCAAAACATAAAGCTGTGAGACATAAGCGCACGTTAGGGTTGGGGATTAACTTGACGATTGGGGATTCTGGGCTAAAATTCCAGCAAACCCAAGAGAGACCGTTGAATATCATTAAGGTTGTGCCTACCAGTTCTGCCAGGTAAGCAGGGATAGCACTGGGTCTGCTACTGGCAATCCTACGTTTCATCTCAGGTTCCTCAACTCGTTAAGTTATAGGTTGGGCAATGCTTTTAGTCACTAAACTGTTAAAGGTTGGGCTTGTGCTTCTGGGCATTTAGAGTTGCTCGTGCGGCGATCGCTATATTCTCCACACTGTTGAATCAGTTTGGCGACTAATCCCGTCCAGCCAGTTTGATGGCTAGCACCGATTCCCGCACCGATGTCGCCATGAAAGTATTCATGAAACAAAATTAGGTCGTGCCAGTGAGGATCGGTTTGGAACTTTTCAATCCCGCCGTAGACGGGTCGTTTGTGAGACGAATCTTCCAGAAAAATTCGCACCAGCCTTTGGGACAATTCAAATGCAACTTCCCAAAGTGTCATCATGCAACCAGAGCCAGTAGGACACTCTACTTTAAAATCATCTCCAAAGTAGTGATGGAACTTTTGGAGCGACTCAATAATTAAGTAGTTGACGGGAAACCAAACCGGACCGCGCCAGTTAGAATTTCCGCCAAACATACCAGTGCTAGATTCTGCTGGCTCGTAGTCCACGCGATACTGATATCCATTGGTTTCAAAGACGTAGGGATGAGACTCATGAAATTTGGAAACTGCACGAATACCGTAGGGGCTTAAAAATTCGCTTTCATCCAAAATTCTTTTCAGAATGCGCTGGAGTTTTTCACGATAGGCGATCGCCAACAGTCTTCTTGCCCCTACTCCAGGTGATTCCATGCAAGCAACATTTTGGCGTAGATCTGGGCGATTTCTAATAAACCATTCCATCCGTCGTTTGAAACCGGGGAGGCGCTGCAACATTTCTGGTTCCAAGGTTTGAACGGCAAATAGTGGAATGAGTCCTACCATCGAACGTACTTTTAACGGCAACCGATCGCCATTAGGTAGATGCAATGCATCATAATAAAATCCATCAACTTCATCCCAAAGAGAGATTTCCGTCTTACCAATGCCATCTATTGCATCAGCAATGTAGAGAAAATGTTCAAAAAATTTGCTGGCAATATCTTCATAGGTAGAGTCTACTTTTGCTAGTTCCAGAGCGATCGCCAGCATATTCAGGCAATACATTCCCATCCAACTCGTGCCATCCGCTTGATTAATACGTCCACCCGTAGGAAGTTCGGCGCTTCTGTCAAAGACACCAATGTTATCTAATCCTAAGAAGCCGCCTTGAAAGACGTTATTGCCTTCAGCATCTTTCCGATTTACCCACCAAGTAAAATTCAGTAATAATTTTTGAAACACCCGCTCTAGAAAATTCGTGTCGGCACGACCGTACATTTTACGTTCAATCTGATACACGCGCATGGTAGCCCAAGCGTGAACGGGCGGATTTACATCACTAAAAGCCCATTCATAAGCTGGTAGTTGACCGTTAGGGTGCATGTACCATTCCCGCGTCAAGCGACTCAACTGACGCTTGGCAAAGTCTGGATCGATCGCCGCTAGTGGAATTACGTGAAAAGCCAAATCCCAAGCGGCAAACCAAGGATATTCCCACTTGTCCGGTATTGAAAGAATGTCATCGTTAAATAGATGAATCCACTCACGGTTTCTGCCATGCCGTCGTTCGGCTGGTGGTGACGGATTTTGGGGATCGCCGTTCAGCCACTCATGGACTACATAGTAATAATACTGTTTGCTCCATAACATACCGGCAAACGCCTGTCGTTGGACGTTGCGTTCATCTTCTGAAATGGAGAATGGACAAATTCGATGATAAAATTCATCTGCTTCTGAAAGCCGAGTTTGCAAAATTTCGTCAAATTGAGCTTCAAATGGCTGAATTAAACTCGACGAATCGCTGAGGCGTAGCCGCACAGTTTTGGTTTCGCCTGCTCCAATTGACAATGCATAATGAGCCGCACTTTTAGTACCAACCCGATTTGGGTTGACTGCTGCTTTTCGACCTTCTATTATGTAATCGTTGATTCCATCTTTAACGTAGGGAGAAGTATTGCTGGTTCCAAACAATTTCTCAAAGTTAGTTTCATTGTTTGTAAATAGCAATTCTGGTTTCCCGTCACAATACAGCCATCTATCTCCCAATGTTGGATGGATAGCTTCAATAACACTGAAATCGGACTCGGATTTAACGACTTTAAGAATTGGTTTTTCTTGGTGAGAATCCCAAGACCAAGTATTCCGAAACCAGAGTGTAGGCAATAGATGTAGAGTTTTTGCTTCCGTTCCTCGATTAACGATACTAACTTGAATCGCAATATCTTCCGGTGAATTCTTAGCATACTCAACAAAAATATCAAAGTAGCGATCGCCTGCAAATATGCCCGTGTCGAGCAGTTCATGCTCTAAATCCTGACGACTTCGACGTTGATTTTCCTCAACGAGTTGCTGATAAGGGAAAGCTTGTTGAGGATATTTGTACAAACACTTCATGTAGGAGTGCGTGGGGGTGTTATCCAAATAAAAGTAATATTCTTTGACATCTTCCCCATGATTGCCTTGATTTCCCGTCAGACCAAACATTCTCTCTTTGAGAATTGCATCTTCTCCGTTCCACAGGGCGATCGCAAAACAAAGGCGTTGGTGGTTATCAGAAATTCCCGCAATTCCATCTTCTCCCCAGCGATAAGCGCGAGAACGGGCGCGATCGTGAGGAAAGTAATCCCAAGCTTCCCCAGTCGCACTATAATCTTCTCGCACAGTTCCCCACTGTCGTTCGCTCAAATAGGGTCCCCAACGCTGCCAGTGAGCGGTGCGTTCGCGAACTTGTTGCAATCTTGCTTCTTCTCGGGTCATATCTTTCCTGTCTCAATACTAGAGCTAATATTCATTGGCTAGCGATGACAATATAGACGGCAACTACCGAATGCAAATCGGCTATACAAAATCTTCAGCAATGATTGTTTCTATATTGCGTTCTGCTAAAGCCGCAATAGTAAAAGAAGGATTTGTGATAGCCGTATAGCCAGGAATCATCGCTCCATCCATGACATAAAGACGTTTGTATCCAGCGACGCGCCCGTAGCGATCGCAGGCTTTTCCTAGTGTCGCTCCTCCTAAAGGATGCCCAGAGATAGAATTGATAAATTCTGATGTAGGTTGACTGGTAGAGGTCGTATTTTTTTCATCAAGAATTTGAGCAGTTAGCTTGACAGCATCCAACTGAGCATTGTCTTGAGTCCAGTTCAAGCGGACAGAATCAGTAGATGCGTTATATGTAAATGTCCCTGTTTGTCGAGGTATACCTAAAGCGAGTAACTGTAGCGTACCATCAGCTGCATTTGCATCTGGAATATCCTCAAGAACAGTTGCACCAAGGGGGTTATCTAGGTGTTCCAAAACTACACATGCTGGTCCTCCCTTACCAGATACAGATGGTGATAAGTTGCTACGAGTTACAATCGCATCTCCATTACCTCCCCAATGTTTGCCAACTTCATCGTTTAATTTTGGTAATAAGCCCGTTGCTTTAGATCTAACTAAAAGCTTGGAAGTTCCAACAGAACCAGCTGCTAAAAATAAATAGCGGCAAGTAAAAGACTTCTGAGCGACGACTGCTCCTGATGTGTCAATTTGAGTACATAAAACTCTGTATCCATATTCAGGTACTTCAGTAATATCTGTAACTAGATGTAATGTTAAAACATCTAATAATCCAGTTTGCTCTGCCTGAAATAGGTAGTTACGATCCAGGCTATTTTTAGCCCCACTGTTAATACCATACCAATGATTACCTAGAATTGCAGAAGGTGTCTTTGTTCCTTCTATTTCTTGGCGAATTATATTCCAATCTACTGCAAGATTATATGGATATGTAGGAAAACCTGCTCTGTTTCCTTGTTCGATTAATAACCTAGCGCGATCGTAGTAAGGACTTGCCAAAATATCATCAGGAATGCTTGCGGGTTGTAGGAGCGATCGCACGCGCGGATAATAAACTGCATCCAATTCATCATAGTCCACAACATCAGGAGAAAAAATACCGCTGAAGATTTCGCGCCTAGGTTGGTAAGTAATCGCGTTATAAACTAACGATCCACCTCCAAAGCCAGCCCCATGCAAGATATTAATTCCATTTTCTTGAGAAAAGTCTAGCACTCCTGTAAACGGATCGACGGGAACTCCATTCCATGTCGTATTACTTAACCAGGCAGCTCGACCATCTATTTGTTGAAAAGTAGCAAAAGTATTTCCATCATCTCTAATGGGCCAGCGGATTCCTCGCTCTATCATCAATGTTCTAATCCCAGCTTGTGTTAAGCGCAGAGCCGTAATCGCTCCGCCAAAACCGCTACCAAGGACTAGAGCTTCTACGGCTTCATCGGGAACATTTCGATCTTGGGCGCTCGCGCGATAAATACTGGCTAGCGGACTTAGGGCAGCACCAGCAGAAATAAGTGCAGTAGTTTGCAGAAAGCGACGACGGCTGCGAAACCTGTTCTTCATAGTTCCTCAATTTATGACGTTCGAGTTCTGAGATTTCTAAGCAAAGCGGCTAGCAGTTTCAAAGTTAACAATTTCTGTTTCGAGGAAAGTAACAACGCTAACTAGACTTACAAAACATGTATTTTCTATACTACAAACATCAAGCTTTTTAACTTTTTCAAAGATACATAGCCTTTGCTTTTGTTTGCCGAGGTATTTTCTTTACCTAAACACACTGAAAATCCCAAACTCATCCGAAGTATATTTATCAATTTTTTTTTAGAGAAGAGACAAAAATTAGAATTAAGTTTGCATTATTTTGATTTTAACGCTCAATATTTTTTTTAACATTTCCTTAAGATTGCGAATTAGAATCCTTTATAGCCATTTTCAGATAGATAAGATATGCAGAACCATAAAAAAACATATTACAATTATCCTCTAGATTAGAATACACAAATTTTAATTTTATAAAACAATTATTTTTTCATCAAATAAACAAAACTCAAAACTTTTTGGAACAATTCAAATCAAATAAAATCAAGTTTTTAGTCAATCCTCTAAAAATATTGAATCAGAGTGTTGAAGACTACGAGCGCTTTTTAACATTTTTCACACTCTATATTAGTTTTATTAAGTTATTAAGTTCGTCAGCAAATGTTTCTAAAAAAGTAGCTTGTATAACGTTAGGACCTCGATAATGAGTAGCTCCTAAAGAATACAAACTAGCTCCGAAAGTTCAACCATTGTGTTCTTACTTCATGTTACATAAGCTTTTCAGTATCAAACATCGGCTAAAACTCAATAGTCTTTTGCACAACGCTTAAGTATCGCGCCAAAATGCCGAAGCTTAAACAAGCAAGCGATCGCAACTGAAGAACCGAGAAAAAAGCTATACCCGCTTATCCATTTTTTTCTTGCTATACAGCTAACAAAAACTTCAATCTAATCCGATGAAGTTAGTTCAAATGAATACTGCTTTAGAGGCAGTTTGTACAAATTTTTAGGTTTTTACTGAACCTTCAATTGCTGAGCAGAATCAGCAAATGTCGTAAAAAAATAGTCAGGAAGAATAATGATTCTAACTACAGCTACACAGCAAGTTGAGCTAGCGAAGACTAAGTATCAATTGGAGCCAGGATGCCAACATCCCTTGGGTGCAACGCCAAATTCTGAAGGAGTCAATTTTGCAATCTTTTCAGAACATGCCACCTCTGTAGAACTTTTGTTATTTGAGAATCATGACGATCTTGAACCTGCACAGATTATTCAATTAGATCCCAGGGTAAATAAAACTTTTCACTTTTGGCATGTTTATGTTAGAGGGTTGAAACCTTGCACTTACTACGCATATCGGGTTGGTGGATCTCAAGACATACAAGCAGGACATCACTTTAATGAAAATAAGGTATTGCTCGATCCATACGCGAAAGGAAATACTAATACGCTTTGGAACCGCGTCGATGCTATAGGAACAAAAGATAACATAGCTACCTCAATGCGTAGCGTAGTCGTTGATATATCGGATTATGACTGGGAAGGCGATCGCCCCCTCAACCGACCCATGAGTGAGACGATCGTTTATGAGCTTCATGTTGCAGGATTTACTAAGTCCCCTTCTTCAGGCTGTCAACACTGCGGTACTTTCTCTGGAATTGTCGAGAAGATTCCTTATCTAAAAGAGTTGGGGATCACGGCTGTTGAACTGATGCCAATTTTTGACTTTGATGAAAAAAATATTTTTCGAGAGGTTGACGGTAAGCCACTAAAAGACTACTGGGGATACAATCCACATAGCTACTTTGCACCTGAAGGTTCATATTGTACCTCGCCAGAAATAGGGAGCCAGATCCGAGAGTTTCGAGATCTGGTTAAGGCACTGCACAAAGCAGGGATTGAGGTGATCTTGGATGTAGTTTTTAACCACACGGACGAGGGCAACCATGACGGTCCTACGATTAACTTTAAAGGACTTGACAATAGCATTTACTATCACCTAGTACCGTTCAACAAGTATTACTACATGGACTATTCTGGGTGCGGAAATACTGTTAACTGTAACCATCCTATGGTGGAAAAGTTAATTGTAGATTGCCTGGAATTTTGGGTGAAGGAAATGCACGTTGATGGTTTCCGATTTGACGAAGGTTCTATCCTCGCCAGAGGTCAAGATGGAGTACCTTTAATTCATCCACCAGTCATATGGCACATTGAAACCTCTGAAATCTTAGCCGATACCAAAATTATTGCAGAAGCATGGGATGCTGCTGGGCTTTATCAAATTGGCTACTTCCCTGGTTATCGATGGGCAGAATGGAATGGACGCTACCGAGATGATATCCGACGCTTTGTCAAGGGAGATTCAGGACTAGCAGGATCTGCTGCTTGGCGAATTGCTGGCAGCGCCGACCTCTATCAAGCTAGTGGGCATCTACCAATTAATAGCGTTAATTTCATCACTTGCCATGATGGGTTCACTCTCAATGATTTAGTTTCTTACAACAATAAATACAATGAAGCTAATGGCGAAGGTAATCGCGATGGCATTAATGATAATTTGAGCTGGAATTGTGGTGTTGAAGGAGAAACTGAAGATAGAGAAATTGATGCATTGCGTCGGCAGCAAATTAAAAACTTTGCAGCTATTCTTCTACTGTCGCAGGGCGTACCAATGATTGTGGCTGGCGATGAAGTCAGGCGTACTCAACAAGGTAATAATAATGCCTACTGTCAAGATAGCGATATTAGTTGGTTTGACTGGAGTTTAGTGGAGAAGAATGCTGATATATTTAGGTTCTTTAAGCTGGCGATCGAGTTCCGTAAATGCTATTGTCAATCTGCTTTACGCCGTTCCCAGTTCTTCAGTGGCGATGTCAATGAGCGTGGTTTAGCAGATATGTCTTGGCACGGCACAAAGTTGTTCAATCCAGGATGGTACGATCCTCATTCTAGAGTTCTTGCCTTGACTTTAGGCGGTTTTGAAGGAGAAGTAGATATTCATATCATGTTCAATATGTACTGGGATACTTTAGAATTTGAAACTCCCTCAATTCAGGGTAGGAATTGGTACAAAGTCATTGATACTGCGGAACCTTCCCCGATGGACATCATGGAGTCAGGAAAAGAAATCTTGGTTTCAGGCAATGTTTGTCCTGTTAAAGAGCGTAGTGTAGTTGTTCTCATTTCCAAATAGTTAGCAGAACATCAATTTCCCTCAATGGAGATATTCAATGAGTAATATGGGTTTTTCATTTTCGGACTCGCTCGCTGGATACGTGACAGAATTCGACTCAAGCAGAAACACTTTTAACCTGAAAACTTCTGATGGTAGAAATTTTGAGGTAGTATTGACCTCAACAACTTACGCAGAAATGGTACGCAATCTGGGAGAACCATATTATGACTGTACTAGCCAAATGCAGTCAATGCTTATCCCCGATCGCTATCTTTTTGCCTATGGCATCTTCTATCCTGAAGCAGATCGGAATAAGTTTGAAGCCAAACACGTTGTCTTTCTGGGTCGGACAGAAAACGAGTATCTGTTTGAAAGACCGGACTGGTGGGTAAAACAGATCCGAAATCTTGCCAATTTTTATCTGAAGGCACAGTTTGAAGATGGTGAAATTGACTATCGGAAATATCGTACTGGAATCGGTTTAGTGGGTTCCAAAGAAGATTCCAATCGTCAGGAAACTGATACCATTTCTCGCCTAGTTTACGGTTTCGCCACAGCATACATGATGACTGGTGACGATCGCTACCTAGAAGCGGCGGAAAAAGGTACTGAATATCTGCGCGAACACATGCGTTTTCTCGATGAAGGCGAAGAAATCTGCTACTGGTATCATGGTGTTGATGTGAAGCCAGATGGTAGCGAACAGAAAATATTTGCCTCAGAATTTGGGGATGATTATGATGCGCTGCCAGCATACGAGCAAATTTATGCGTTGGCTGGTCCCACCCAAACTTATCGGGTGACAGGCGACCCACGCATCATGAACGACATTGAATTAACTGTCAATTTATTTAACCGCTATCTCCTAGACAAAACAGACAAAGGCGGCTTTTTCTCTCACATCGATCCCATTACCCTCAGCCCTTATGCCGAGACTTTAGGGAAAAACCGCGCTAAAAAGAACTGGAATTCAGTTGGCGATCATGCTCCAGCCTATTTGATCAACCTTTGGTTAGCAACTGGCGAAGACAAATATGCCGACTTCCTTGAGTATACGTTTGACACCATTGAGAAACGTTTCCCAGATTTCGACAATAGCCCATTTGTGCAGGAACGTTTCTATGAAGATTGGAGCCACGACACGACGTGGGGTTGGCAGCAGAACCGAGCAGTGGTGGGTCATAACCTCAAAATTGCTTGGAATCTGATGCGAATGAACCACTTGAAACCAAAAGAAAGGTATACTACTCTAGCCGAAGAAATTGCCGAAATTATGCCAGATGTTGGTAGCGATCGCCAACGTGGAGGCTGGTATGATGTCGTAGAGCGCAGTTTGGAACCAGGACAAGAAGTACACCGCTTCGTCTGGCACGATCGCAAGGCTTGGTGGCAACAAGAGCAAGCTATTTTAGCTTACTTAATCCTAGCTGGTTCCCTTGGTAATACTGAGTATCGACGTTTAGCACGGGAGTCAGCAGCTTTCTATAATGCTTGGTTCCTCGATAACCAGTCTGGTGGTGTCTACTTTAATGTCTTGGCAAACGGAATTCCTTATCTAATGGGGACTGAGCGTGGCAAAGGTAGCCATTCGATGAGCGGCTACCACTCGTTCGAGTTAGCTTATTTGGCTGCGGTTTACACAAATTTGCTAATCACGAAACAGCCAATGGACTTATACTTTAAGCCCAGACCAGGAGCATTCAAAGACAACCTTCTGCGAGTTGCACCAGATATTCTGCCACCAGGTAGCGTGCGGATTGGTGAAGTATGGATCGACGACCGATCGTATACTGATTTTGATGCTGACCAACTGACTGTCAAATTGCCTGATACTCGCGATTCAGTGAGAGTCAGAGTCAGAATTCTGCCGATTCAGGTTTTCTTTGATGCCGCTTTACTGGAAGTCGCTGATGGGACTGCCAAGATTTCATTAACTGGCTTACTAGATGTAAATGCAATACCAATTCTGGAAGCAGAGTTAGAAAAGGTACAAACACAGCCACTCAAACGCCTCGTCTTTCTGTTACAAGACTTAAAGTGTATCTCTAGTGCTGGACTGCGTTTTCTGATTTTCACAAAGCAAAAGCTAGGTTCTGACGTTCAAATTCATATAGTTGGCGCGCAGGAAAATGTGAAGAATTACCTCAAGATGAGTTCATTCTGTCAAGGCATTACTTTGTCAAATCTGTATGATGTGACTGAAACAGCCAACGTGTATTTAGTTCCCTAAGAATCACTGCCCATCTGTATGACGAAAAACCCTGACACCAAATAATTTCTGAGTTAGTGCTTAGTTTTTGGTAAACCAGATTTTGCATGTGTTTCCTGCCTGTTGTCATACCATTACTATACTGTGTGGGAACATTTGACCAAGCAGGGACACTTGCATCGAAAATTTCGCTGCTGGTCGTAACGCGACTAGGTTATGAAGGAGTAACTGTGGCTAATCCTGTTCTGCTAACTTTAGACGACGATCCAGGAGTTTTGCGAGTGATCGAGCGCGATCTCCGACGCGAGTATGGTAGCCGATTCCGAGTCATGCGATCGGAATCGGGTTTAACAGCTCTGAAGGCACTGCAACAAGTTAAGTTACGCAGGGAAATGGTGGCACTATTCTTGGTAGATCAGCGGATGCCAGAGATCGCAGGGGTAGAGTTTCTCGAACAGGCGATGGAACTTTTTCCAGATGCAAAGCGGGTCTTGCTAACTGCATATGCGGATACCGATGCTGCCATCCGCGCCATCAACACAGCAAAGATTGATTACTACCTTCTCAAGCCATGGGACCCGCCACATGAAAAACTATATCCCGTGCTGGACGATTTACTAGATGATTGGATTTCGTCTTGTCGTCCGCCCTTTGAAGGTTTGCGAATTGTGGATTCGCGCTGGTCGCCCCATCTGCATCAAATCAAAGATTTTTTGGCTCGCAATCATGTGCCTTATCAATGGCTGGACATTGAGGCAGAAGCAGAGGCACACCAATGGGCTAACTACACCGAATCTGGTGCTGCAAATTTACCACTAGTATTATTTCCCGATGGTTCTCACTTAATACAACCGACAAATACGCAAATTGCCCAGAAACTCGGATTGCGAACCCATGCCCAAATGCCATTCTACGACTTAGCGATCGTTGGTGCTGGTCCAGCGGGTTTAGCAGCAGCAGTCTACGGAGCGTCTGAGGGATTGCGAACCGTGTTAATTGAAAAAGAAGCCCCAGGCGGGCAAGCAGGAACGAGTTCTCGGATTGAGAACTACTTGGGCTTTCCCGTTGGACTGAGTGGAGCGGATCTAGCCCGACGTGCAGTAACTCAAGCCAAACGGTTCGGCGTGGAGATTCTCTCGCCACAGGAGGTATCTGGTGTTCGAGTCGCCGATCCCTATCGTATTTTGACACTGAGCGATGGCACAGAGGTTTGCTGTCATGCAATACTTATTGCTACTGGTATCTCGTATCGCAGACTTGATATACCTGGGATCGACAATCTGATCGGAGCTGGCGTATATACTGGGGCAGCAATGACTGAAGCACTCTCTTGCTTAAATCAAGAGATTTACATCGTTGGCGGGGCTAACTCAGCCGGACAAGCAGCAGTCTATCTTGCTAAATACGCTAGTCGCGTCAGAATGCTAGTGCGCGGTGATTCTCTCGCTAAAAGCATGTCCCAATATTTAATAGAGCAGATCTCAGCGACGGAGAACATTGAAGTTAGGGTACGCTCTAGCATTGCCCAGATTCATGGTGAAAACTGCCTAGAAGCAATTACGATTGCTGATGCCCAGACAGGCGAAAAGCAAACTGTTCCGACAAACTTGCTCTTTGTCATGATTGGTGCTAAACCACGTACAGATTGGTTAGATGGCATCGTGGCAAGAGACGAACAAGGATTTATCTTGACCGGAGCAAGTTTAAACCGTAATGGATGCTGCAACAAAGGATGGACGCTCGATCGCGAGCCTTTTCTGCTCGAAAGTAGCGTACCTGGCATCTTTGTGGCTGGAGATGTGCGTCACGGTTCGGTGAAGCGCATTGCTTCAGGGGTAGGAGAAGGTTCGATTGCCGTTCAGTTCATTCATCAATACCTGAGTAAGATGTAATTATGCTTGATGCCTTAAGACAAACATCGCTCTTTGCAGAACTCACAGACGAGCAATTGCAATGGTTAGCCGAACGCGGTAGCCTGATTCAGCTAGCTGCTGGAGAGTATCTAGCGCTTGAAGGAGAGCCGCCGAAAAATTTCTATGTGCTTGTGGAAGGCGAAATCCAGCTGACAAAAAAAGTTGGTGACATAGAAAGGCATATGATGACCTTTGGACCAGGAACGTATACAGGTCACGAGTTAATTTTATTAGATATGCCTTACTTTGCTAGCGGACGGGCTACAAAAGCTAGTCGCGTGTTTAAATGGGACACACATGCTTTCTGGCAAATGCTAACCAGATGTCCTTCGATTACACGCGATCTGCTGGTCATAACAGCCCAGCGGACGCAAATCTTGGAAACAACATCACGACACCACGAAAAGCTGCTTGCACTAGGTACTATGGCAGCTGGTCTTGCCCACGAACTTAATAATCCAGCAGCAGCGGTCAGTCGAGGTGCGAAGCACATGCACGAATTATTCCAAGAATTGCTCTTGCTGGCACTCAGTCTGAACCAACAGCAGATGACAAGTACGCAAATGGCTTTTCTGGCAAACATTCTGCAAGACGCGATCGCGCGTGCCACAATACCACTACAGTTAGATCCGCTCGTGCAAAGCGATCGGGAGGATGAGATCGCTATCTGGCTTGAGGCAAACGGCGTGGAAGATAGCTGGAATCTCGCTCCTACTTTGGCAGTAGCAGGACTGAATACAGAATGGCTAGATGTTGTCATAGAACATGTGCCTACTCAATCCTTGGGTAAAGTACTGACCTGGATCGAGGCAACACTGACTGGACTGGGGTTATTAGACGAAATTGAGCAGAGCGCAGGACGTATTTCCGAGCTAGTCAAAGCAGTCAAAGAGTATTCATATATGGATCGAGCGCCAATGCAGGATTTAGACGTACACCAGGGAATTGAAAGTACGTTAATTATGCTAGGTCACAAACTTAAGGGTGGTGTAGCTGTGTCGCGCGAGTACGATCGCAGCCTGCCTACTATTTGCGCTTATGGAAGTGAGTTGAACCAAGTTTGGACTAACTTGATCGACAATGCGATCGATGCAATGGGCGGACGCGGACAAATCTGGATTCGCACAGCGCGAGACAATAATGATTTGCTCGTGGAGATTGCTGACAATGGTCCAGGCATTCCGCTAGACATTCAAGGGCGTATCTTCGAGCCATTTTTTACTACCAAGGGTGTGGGTCAAGGAACTGGCTTAGGTTTGGTTATTAGCTATCGAATTATAGAGAAACACACAGGCGACATCCGCTTTCATTCCGAGCCAGGAAACACTTGCTTTCACATTCGCCTGCCGAGCGCTCCGTGTCAAGTGCGAAATCGTCAGGAAAACTCAAGTATTCAACTTCCAAGTACTCAACTTTCATCAATCTTAGTGAGTGGCGAGTTAGGCTAAAAAGTTAGCCGCGCAGCAATTGTGTAAGGGCATTGTCAATTTAACAGGAAAAATTCAAAAATAAGCACGACGATCCCTGAGTGATGGTAATCGCTCAATTGACGCAGCCGAATTCAGCAAGAGCAACTTCTCGCCAATTAACAAAATCGTTGGCGTAATTGTTGGTGGTAGCGTTTGGCACTCAGTTGGTGTTGTTTTGGGTGGAAGTAGTCTCGTATCGGTTCAAAAGCAGAAAGAAAGCGTTGAGCAGGCTCTAGCGATTTGAGTCGCCGCATTCGCCGTTCTCGCGTTCGAGTTGGTTAATGCGAATTCTCAGCTCGATTATTCAATCCCTTGTGCTGTCAATGTTCGACATCTTTGAGTACTTGTTTGTTTGCCGCTAGTAGAGCCAGACACAGTAGCTGATGATTTCGCCGCTTAATCGCTAACGGGAGTACATGGACAAGCAGTCGCGAACCGAGTGGAACCAGTACGATTATTCTACATTGCGGTTAAGTTGACAATACTCGATCGGGTATTACTTCATCTACAACAAATAGCGAGAAGGTTGGCGCTCAAGCAGTCCGTAGCCGTTCAATATCCCGCATCGGTGGCGCACCAAATAGGCGTGAATATTCGCGGCTGAACTGTGAGGAACTTTCATACCCAACCCGATAGGCAGCATACGCCGCATCAGCGTTTTCGGCAAGCATCAGGCGACGTGCTTCTAAAAGTCTCAACTGCTTTTGATACTGAAGCGGACTCATCGAAGTCACTTGCTTGAAATGCTGATGAAACGACGAAGTAGACATACTGACCCGCCTCGCTAAATTCTCGATCCGCACCTGTTGGGTAAACTCAGCCTCGATCAGTTTAATGGCTGATGCAATTCGCTGCATATTACTGCCGGATGTGGCAATTTGGCGCACCGCTTCACCTTGTTCGCCGATCAGCAGACGGTAATAAAGTTCGCGAATCATTAGTGGTGCCAGCATAGGGATATGCTGCGGCGTATCTAAAAGCTTGACCAGGCGAAGGGCACACTCGATCGCCTCAACATCGACGTTGCTGACCGATATGCCTCGAACAGAGTTCTCTTTTTTACCCACACTAGAACTCATTTGGGCAACCAGATCGCACAGATGCATCGGGTCTAAGTTTAGTTTCAGTCCTAAATACGGCTGGTCGGGTGTCGCTTGGACTACAAAACTACTCAGTGGTAGCTCGACCGAAACGACTAGATATTGTCCTGCGCCATATTGATACCTCTGTTCACCCAGCAACACTTCTTTTTGTCCTTGCACGACAATCGCGAGGATCGGCTGATACACGCCATGAAGTACGGTAGATACAGCATCCGATCGCGTCAAGTCCAATTGTGCGATCGCAGTTGGTTGGATAATGTTGCCGTTGGCTTCGGTGTGCCGCATCACTAGTGTGGCGAGTTCTTGGCATCGGTCGGCAATTACGTCAGAATTAGAGATTTCGATCGTCATAAAGACTCGCTCAGCCTTACTCTTAACGATTATAGAACCTCTTCAAGCAACTATTTTGGAGAATTAGGCAATCATCAAATAGGTTTAGGCATTTGAAAAGCCCAATCCAGTTCGTAGGATGAAGACATCTCAATTGTAACTGTAGAAGATAAGGCAATGACGCAAGACGTAGCAAAAATCGCTTTAGTCACGGGATCGAGTCGAGGGTTGGGCAAAAATACCGCTTTAGCACTGGCAAAAAAAGGAGTTGATGCGATCGTCACGTATCGCAACAGTGAGGTGGAAGCGAAATCCGTCGTCTCGCAAATCGAAGCGATGGGCGGTAAAGCTGTGGCGCTGCACCTCGATACAGGCAACATCAAGACGTTTGATGCGTTTGTGGCGCAAGTCAAGCAGTCCCTCCAGAACGTTTGGCAAACCGAGCAGTTTGATTTTCTGGTCAATAATGCTGGAATTGGTATCCATGCAACTTTTGCAGAGACGACTGAAGACGAGTTCGATCGCTTGTTCAATACTCATGTGAAAGGGGTTTTCTTCCTCACCCAAAAACTACTTCCTTTCATTAAAGACGGAGGACGTATTGTTAATCTTTCGTCTGGTCTTGCCCGTTTTACCTATCCAGGCTATGCCGCTTATGCCAGCGCCAAAGGAGCGATCGAGGTTCTGACTCGGTATCTAGCAAAGGAATTGGGACACAGGCAAATTGCGGTGAATACAGTCGCACCAGGTGCGATCGCCACTGATTTTTCGGGTGGTGCAGTGCGTGACAATTCAGACATTAATAGTTTCATCGCATCGCAAACGGCTTTAGGTCGCGTGGGCGAGCCGGATGATATTGGCGGTGCAATTGCAGCGTTACTGTCTGAAGAAAATCGCTGGGTAAATGCACAGAGAATCGAAGTTTCTGGTGGTCAATCTCTCTAACTCAAATCAACTTCAATCGCGAGAAAAGTCATGTTAAATGTAGAAAACAAAATCATTGCGATTACTGGAGCCAGTAGTGGCATCGGAGAAGCTACCGCAAAGTTACTTGCCCAAAACGGTGCGAAGGTCGTGCTAGGGGCAAGGCGAACTCAAAAGCTGGAAAAGATTGTCAAGCAGATTCGCGCCTGGGGGGGTACAGCCGAATTTAAAGCTCTCGATGTCACCAACCGCGAGGATGTAAAAGCCTTCATTGGGTTTGCTAAGGATAAGTTCGGTCGCGTCGATGTCATTTTCAACAATGCAGGTGTGATGCCACTGTCCCCGTTGAATAGCTTGAAAGTCGAGGACTGGGATACCACAATCGACGTGAACATTCGTGGTGTATTGAACGGCATTGCGGCAGGTTTGCCAATTATGAAGGCACAAGGCAATGGACATTTTATTAATACAGCGTCTATCGGCGCACATTTGGTAGTGCCTACTGCCGCAGTGTATTGCGCCACTAAATATGCAGTATGGGCGATTTCCGAAGGACTGCGACAGGAATCGCAGCATATCCGCGTCACCACCATCTCTCCTGGTGTGGTAGAAACTGAACTTGGTGCAGAAATTACAGATGATGTGGCAAAAGACCTAATGAAGGAAATCCGTAAAACCGCACTGACTCCAGAGGCGATCGCATCTGCTGTTTTGTATGCGGTGTCCCAACCGGACAATGTTGATGTTAACGAAGTGATTGTCCGACTAACGAAGAGCGCATTCTAGGCAACACTCACAGTTTGTAACGAAGTCTTACAAAAACTGACATTCTGCTGAAAAGAAAGAAATTACTCCAGAAGTAACATACATCAGTAATTAATCTAGAGCGGATCGACCTCGTGAACTGTTTCAGTAAGCAAGATTTACAGCTTCATCATATCGCAATGCTACTTTTAGGTGAGTTACAGTCAAACGGCGTTATGGGGCGATTATATGTCGAATCGTTAACTCAAGCCTTAGTCATTCATCTGCTGCGACACTATTCTACGATCGCGCCACCCATTACATCACAAAACAGAAGCTTAACTCGTAACCAATTGCAGCAAGCGATCGATTATATTCACACTCACCTTGACCGAGATTTATCACTGGTTGAAATCGCCAAAGTCATCAATATTAGCCCCACTTATTTTGCTAGTTTGTTCAAACGCGCTACAGGGATTTCTCCGCATCAATATGTGATTAAACAGCGAGTGGAACGGGCGAAAATGCTGCTGTCAAAAACGGATTTGGAGATCGCCAACATTGCCTTACAAGTGGGTTTCTCTAGTCAAAGCCATTTGAATCAACAGTTTAAGCGATTCACTGGAATGACACCAAAGCAGGTTCGCCCTTCACCATAAAAGTTTGATAAATCGTCGTAAGAACCTGCAAAAAGTTGAGCTTTGGAAGCTATTACACTTTAGGCAAATAAAGCAAGGAGCAATTTTACCCAATTGTTTTATTTTTTGGAATTTGGCAAACGACATAAACGATATGCTTTATGATACAACTGATGACACTCATCGGGAGATTGTATGATTGCCCTACCTGGAGTTGCCATCCATAGCAAAATCTATGAGAGTGCGGCATCTGTTGTGTATCGAGGCATCAGAGAGCAAGACGAGTGCGCGATTGCGCGAAGCGCACTGCCAGAGGCAATCGTCGTCAAAATGCTTAAGCAAGAATATCCTTCTCCCCAGGAATTAACCCGCTACAGACAGGAATATGAAATTACCCGCTCCCTCAACTTAGAAGGCGTGGTGAAGGCATTCAGCCAGCAAGACTATCAACGCACGATCGCGATTCTCTTAGAAGATTTTGGAGGAGAATCTATCGAAAGGTGGATGCGGCAGCGTCCAGAAGAATTCTGTCCCATGCCCTTAGCCAATTTCTTTCGATTAGCCATTGACATTACAGATATTTTGGGCAGGATTCATCACGCTAAGATCGTACACAAAGATATTAATCCTGGCAACATCGTTTTCAATCCAGATACGGGCGTAGTTAAAATCATTGATTTCGGTATTGCCACCCGATTTAAACGCACAAATCCCAACTTCAAAAGTCCTCATGTATTAGAAGGTACGCTTGCCTACATCTCTCCTGAGCAAACGGGGCGGATGAATCGTTGGCTCGATTATCGCACCGATTTCTACTCGCTTGGTGTGACATTCTACGAACTGCTTACCGGACAGCTACCTTTCCCGACAACAGACATCTTGGAGCTAGTCCATTGCCATATTGCCAAATCACCCGTTCCGCCTCACGAACTGAATGCAGCGATCCCCAAACCAGTTTCAGACATCATCATGAAATTGATGGCGAAAAATGCCCAAGATCGCTATGGGAGTGCCTGGGGAATTAAGGCGGATTTAGAAACCTGCGATCGCCAATTTGCTCAAAGCGGTCAAATTGACTGTATCCAATTGGGTCTTCAAGATATTTCCGAGCAGTTTTGTATTCCCCAAAAACTGTATGGACGAGAAGAGAAGATTAAAGCATTATTAGCAGCGTTTGACAGAGTAGCCGTCAGAGGGAATGAAGAAAATACTCAACAATTCAACGTCGAAATGATGCTGGTTTCTGGTTACGCGGGAGTTGGCAAATCAGCATTGGTGCAGGAACTCTATAAACCCATCACGGCAAAGCACGGCTATTTTATCTGGGGTAAGTTCGACCAATTTGGGCGCAATATTCCCTACAGTGCGATCGCCCATGCTTTGCAAAAATTGGTGCAGCAACTACTAGGCGAACCTGACGAACAGTTGCAACAGTGGAGAACTCGCCTGCTGGCAGCGTTGGGAAGCAACGCACAGATCGTTATTGATGCGATCCCAGAATTAGAATTGATTGTGGGCAAGCAGCCACCCGTACCTTCTGTTGAAGCAACCCAAGCTCAAAATCGCTTCAATCTAACGTTTCAAAAGTTTGTGCGGGTGTTTTGTTCAAAAGAACATCCCCTAGTCATCTTCTTAGACGATTTGCAGTGGATCGACTCCGCAACGCTGAAGTTAATCGAGCTATTATTACTCGACAAGCAAACCCAATATCTGTTTTTGATTGGAGCATATCGGGATAATGAAGTAACTCCAACGCATCCATTAGTATTGATGCTAGAGAAATTCAGAAAACAAGGGGCAGTGCTTCAGGAAATTACCTTAGCACCCTTAACGCCCGAACCGTTGAGTCAATTGATCGCCGAGACGCTACATTGCAATATTGACACTGTGCGTTCTCTAGCCCAATTAGTGTTACGTAAAACCGAGGGCAACCCTTTCTTTATTAGTGAATTTTTGCGAATGCTGTATAGCGAAAACCTGTTAACCTTTGATGCGAAACAGTTAAGCTGGCAGTGGGATATTGCTCAAATTCAAGCCCAAAATATTACCGATAATGTGGTGGAGTTGCTGCTGCTCCAGTTGAAGAAATTGCCGGAAGAAACACGACAAATTCTTCGCTTAGCCGCTTGTATTGGCGCTGAATTCGACTTAGGAACTTTAGCGATCGCTTGTAAAAAATCGCCTAAAGCGATTTCCCAGGATTTACTAGCAGCAATACATGCTGGATTAATTCAAACCATATCTGAATTGGACGAAGACTTATTAGTTCAAGAGTATAAGTTTTCGCACGATCGCGTACAGCAAGCTGCTTATGCTTTAATTGACGAATCTCAAAAACAAGTCGTGCATCTCCAAATCGGTCGCAATTTACTAGAAAAAACTTCACCAGAGCAACTAACAAACAGGCTGTTTGAAATTGTCGATCATCTCAATCATGGGGTTGAGTTTGTTGCCAACGAAGCCAAACGAACTGAAATTGCCAGATTGAATTTAATGGCAGGTAAAAAAGCCAAAGCCTCAGCAGCCTATGAACCTGCCCTAAATTACCTCGAAATTGGCATGGGATTATTAGAGTCTTCTAGTTGGCAAACGCAGTATCAATTAACCTTAGCCATATATGAAACAGCAGCAGAAACAGCTTATCTTTTAGGCAATTTCGAGCAGATGGAAAGATTGGTTCAAATTGTGCTGGAACATTCCAAAACCGTCTTGGATCGAGTCAAAATAACAGAAGTAAAGATCGTGGCTTTACTTGCTCAAACTAAGCTAAAGCAAGCATTGGAGATCGGAATGCCCATGCTACGGCAGTTGAAACTGAAATTGCCCGAACAACCAACCATTTTTCATGTACTGATGGGATTGCTGAAAATTAAATTGGTTTTGGTGGGAAAACAAATTTCAGACTTAGCTAGTTTGCCTCAAATGACCCAGCCTGACAAAATAGCTGCTCTATCTATTTTAGAGAGCATAGGAACCTCTGCGTACTATACCGATCCTCAACTCTTCCCATTAATTTCGTTCGAGCAAGTTATTTTATCTGTCAAATACGGCAATAGTCCCGTGTCTATTTCTGCTTATGCTGGCTATGGAATCATTCTGTGCGGGGTGTTTGGAGATATTGAATCTGGCTACGAATTAGGGCAATTAGCGTTGCGACTGCTAGAGCAACTCAGTGCCAAAGAATTCACCGCTAAAATACTATTGACGGTTAATGCCTTAATTAGTCATTGGAAAGTACCTGTAAGAGAAACATTATCGCCCCTGTTGCAAGCATACAAGAGCGGGCTGGAAACTGGAGATTTAGAGTTTGCGGCGACGGCTGCTCATGTCTATTGCTATCATTCATACTTTATTGGTCAGGAATTGTCAGAACTAGAGTCTGAAATGGCGATTTATGAGGAAACGCTCGGACAGTTGAAACAAGAGCAAACTTTGCTTTTGTTTCAATCGTTTCATCAAGCCGTCCTTAATTTATTAGATCGAGCAGAACACCCTTGTGATTTGATCGGAAGTGTTTATAACGAGCAGATATTGTTGCCCAGCCTCATCCAAAGGGGCGATCGCACTTCAATTGTTGGGCTGTACTTAAATAAGTTAATACTCTGTTATTTATTTGGGCAGTACCCCGAAGCAGTATTTAATGCCTCGAAAGCACAGACTTATCTAGACGGTATCGTTGCAACCTTTGCCTCAACCTGCTTTTATTTTTATGATTCTCTGGCAGGGCTTGCTCTATATTCTCATAGTCCTCGATCGCAACAAAAGCGATGTCTGAGCCAAGTCAACAAAAATCAGAAAAAGATAAAAAAATGGGCGCATCATTCTCCAGTAAATCTTTGGCACAAATATTATTTAGTAGAAGCAGAAATATATCGAGTTTTAGGCAAAAATCTTGAAGCAATGGATTGCTACGATCGCGCTATTGCCCTCGCCAAAGAACACGAATATCTTAACGAAGCGGCTCTAGCTTACGAACTTGCAGCTAAATTTTATGGCGATCGCGCTCAAGAATTAAGTGCTAAAGCTTATATGCAGGAAGCTCATTATTACTATCAATTATGGGGCGCAACCGCTAAAGTTAAAGACTTAGAGACTCGCTATCCGCAATTTTTCTCTCAGTCGTCTAGGGTAAATACTACATCAATCCCCACTACTTCTGGAACCTCGTCTAACACCTCCCCCATCACTTTCGATTTAGCGGCGGTGATGAAAGCATCCCAGACAATTTCTCGTGAAATTGAACTAGAGCAGTTGCTCCGTTCCTTAATGCAGGTTTTAATTCAAAATGCTGGCGCACAAACCGGATATCTGATTTTGGAAAACGCAGAAGAATGGGCGATCGAGGCTTCTTTTGAACTGGATGATGGTAAAACTGTGTGTGCTACAAAAGTGCTACAATCGATCCCAATCGCAAATCGCTTACCTGAATCAATTATTAATTATGTTATCCGCACTCATGAATCTGTCATCTTAAATGATGCGACTCATGAAGGGAATTTTATCCACGAACCATACATTCAACAGCACCAAAGCAAATCGATTTGCTGTTTGCCATTGCTCAATCAAGCGAAGCTAGTTGGTGTGTTGTATTTAGAAAATCAATTAGCAGTTGGAGCATTTACATTAGAACGATCGCAGGTCTTGAATCTATTATCAACCCAGGCAGCGATCGCGATCGAAAATGCCAGACTCTACGCCAAGCTGCGGAAGAGCGAAAGCAAGTTGACTCAGTTTCTCGAAGCGGTTCCAGTGGGAATTGCGATCGTGGATGCAGCGGGTCGCCCTTACTATGCCAATCAATGTGGCAATCAACTCATCGGTAAAGCAACCGATCCTTCCCTAGCACCAGAGCAAATTACAGCAGCTTATCAATTTTATGTAGCGGGAACCGAGCAAATCTATCCGACAGAAAGATTGCCAAATGTTCGAGCGTTGAAGGGCGAACGCAGTTGGCATGACGACATGGAAATTCGCCAAACCAATGCCATAATTCCAGTTGAGGCGTGGGGAACGCCAGTTTATGACGAACAGGGTAATATCGTTTATGCGATCGTCGCCTTTCAAGACATTACCGAGCGCAGACAAGCAGAGAAACTGCTAGCCAATTACAACCGCACTTTAGAGCAACAGGTTGCCCAACGAACAGCAGCGTTACGGGAAAGCGAAGCCGCACTGCGCGATGTCTACGACGAGCTTCGCTCACGAGAACAGGAATTACGCCTGATCACCGATGCTCTACCTGTCCTGATTAGCTACATCGATATAAATCAGCGCTATCAGTTTGTGAACCGAGGGTATGAAGTTTGGTTTAACTGTAGTCGAGATGAAATTCTGGGCAAGTCTATCCGCGAACTCATAGGTGAGGCGGCTTATCAGATTGCCCAACCGCATATTAATCGAGCGCTGTCAGGGCAAATTACCACCTATGAGGCAGAAATTCCCTACTCATTTGGCAAAAAATATATCAGTGCTACCTTTATCCCCGATTTTGCCTCCGATGGTCAAGTCAAAGGGAAGTATGGTCTGATTACAGACATTAGCGATCGCAAACGTGCAGAAGACGCATTACGACAAAGTGAAGCAAATTATCGTAACTTAGTACAGACAGCAAACTCTATCATTATTCGCTTTGATACGCAAGGACGAATTCGATTCTTGAATGATTACGGACTGAGATTTTTTGGCTATGAGGAACATCAGATTTTAGGGCATACCCTGTTAGAAACGATCCGTCCAGAAAGTGAAACTTCTGGACGCAATCTCGAACAATTCATCCACGAATTATTTCACAATCCTGTATCTTGCCTGCAAACCGAGAAGGAAAACCTGTGCCGAGACGGTAGACGAGTTTGGGTTGCCTGGTCAAATCAAGCAATCTTGGATGAACAGGGACAGGTAGTGGAAATTTTATCCGTTGGCAATGACATTACCCAGCGCAAACAAGCCGAGGCAGCCCTACAGCGCAGTGAAGCCAAGTTCCGCAATATTTTTGAAAACTCACAGGTAGGTATCTTCCGCGCCCGCCTCTCGGATGGATTAATTCTCGATGCTAATCAACGCTTTGCGAATCTGTTTGGCTTCGATTCACCGAAAGAGGTGATTGGGCTTCTACATGGTGCAGACTGTTATGTAAATCCCAGCGATCGCTCCTCAGCGATCGAATTACTTAACCGCGATGGTAAACTGCAAAACTTTGAAGTGCAGTTGCGAAGACGAGATGGAACATTGTTTTGGGCACTTTACTCTGCTCGTCCGAATGTTGCCGATCGATGCATGGAAGGTGTGATAGCAGATATTAGCGATCGCAAACAAGTAGAAGAAGCTCTACAAGCGTCAGAAACAGAGCTACGGACTTTAATTGCGGCAATTCCCGATCCATTATCTGTACTAACTGCTGAAGGGCGAATCCTCGAAGCGATCGCGGTGGAACCGCATCTGCAATGTCAACCCGTCGAGGAGATGATTGGCAAAACCCTGCATCAACTCGGCAAGGAACAAGCCGATGAATGGCTAGGTTATATTCAGCAGGCGCTGAGAACCCAACAAATCCTCACAGTCGAGTACAGGATGTTGCTGAATGGACGAGAAACCTGGTTTTCGTCTCGAATTGCACCGATTCGGCACGATCGGGTGATTTGGCTGTCGCGAGACATTACGGCGCTTAAGCAAGCAGAAACAGCCTCAATTTTGGAAGAACGCAACCGCATGGCACGCGAAATTCACGACACACTAGCTCAAGCATTTACAGGCATTCTGATCCAGATAGGTGCGGCAACTCAAGTGCTAGCAGACGATCCAGAAGCCACCCAGGCGCATTTAGACACGATCGAGGAATTAGCACGCACCGGACTGACTGAGGCACGGCGATCGGTAACAGCACTGCGTCCCCAGTTGTTAGAGTCGGGCGATTTATCGACTGCCCTCGCTCGTCTAGTCACCCAGATGAGAGCTGCGACCGATACTGCTCTAATTTACCAAATTCAGGGCATCACCTATCCTTTACCCGCCGAGGTGGAAAATAACTTACTGCGGATCGGACAAGAAGCATTGACAAACGCCATTAAATATGCAAGCGCGAGCGAAATTAGGATTGAATTGGTCTATGACGACGCACAGTGCTGCTTGCGAGTCAAAGACGATGGACAGGGCTTTGGAGTCGGTAGCGTTCCACACATCGGCGGATTTGGCTTGTTGGGCATGAGCGAACGGGCAGAGCGCATCGGAGCGCAATTGCGGATTGAAAGCCAACCTGGGCAAGGGACAGAAATTGTTGTCGTTGTCAATTGCAAGTGAGGATCGTCATGAGCCAATCCGCTACGATTCGAGTTTTGATTGCTGACGATCATTCCATTGTCAGGCAAGGATTGGCAACCATCATTAACCGCGATCCAGAAATGACGGTAATTGCTCAAGCAGAAGATGGGCAGCAGGCGATCGCGCTGTTTCGCCAATACCAACCAGATGTGACGTTGATGGATTTGCGAATGCCGCAAATGGGAGGGGTGGAAGCCATTAGTGCTATCTGTGCTGAAATTAAACCTGCACGGATTATCGTGCTAACAACCTACGATGGTGATGAAGATATCTATAGTGCATTACACTCAGGCGCTCAAGGCTATTTGCTGAAGGATGCTAAACCCAACGAGCTGCTTCAGGCGATTCGTATAGTAGCTCGCGGTCAGCAGTACATTCCGCCAGAAGTCGGGGCAAAACTGGTGCAGCGTTTGAGCAATCCAGAACTGAGCGATCGCGAGCTAGAGGTACTTGGTTTGATGGCGCAAGGGATGAGCAATTTAGACATTGCCAATGCCTTAGTTATTGGTGAAAGTACGGTCAAATCCCACGTGAATCGAATTTTAAGTAAGTTGGGGGTGAGCGATCGCACCTCTGCCGTGATTGTTGCCGTTAAACGCGGGATTGTCAGTTTGTAAGCTGCGTTGTAGTCTAGTTGGACACCAAATTCCAACTTTAGTTGGAGCGATTCTACCATTTGAAGATGGACTGCTTTACCGATCGCTTTATCATGCAAAAGTTTCAACTCCTAGTGGACGACAAGTTAGAGGCAATTGCATATATTTAATTTAGGCATTTAGGCAAACAGAGACCGCAATAAGGTTGCAGGATTTGAGTTTGCTTTAGAAAGATCGCATCAAAGATGAGCTACGACGACCATAACCACAATTTCTTATTTGTTCCTTTTTCTACCCAAGATCGCATACAAGGTGTGTTGAGTGCTGCTGTGATGCTAGTGATGTATGGAGACTACCAATGTTCTGAGAGTGCAAACGTTTATCGACTGATTAAAGCAATTGGGCGAGAGCTGAATAGTTCTCTTGAGAATAATTTGTGCTTTGTTTTCCGTCATTTTCCCCAGGTACAAATTCATCCTCACGCTCAACACGCGGCGGAAGCGGTGGAAGCGGCAGCTGCCCAAGGTCAGTTTTGGCAGATGCATGAGAT
>NZ_JACJQX010000056.1:0-29613 GCF_014696895.1 Chroococcidiopsis sp. [FACHB-1243]
CAGCAGGTATTGAGCTTGCGTTTTGGTCTAGAAGATGGACGAGCACTTTCACTGAAAAATATAGGCGAGCGGCTTAACTTTAGTCGCGAACGGGTGCGGCAGATTCAACAAGAAGCCTTAGCTAAACTCCGCAAATGCAAAGCTGATGTGGATAAATACTTAATTATTTAACTAGAGTTTTGCATAGTCCATTTAATAGATCGTAAACGTCTACCAAACTACCTAAGTTCAATATCTACAGTAGTTGTCGCGGGTGCAGATACTATGAAAAAGGGATGGTACTACCGATTTCTGTCGATTAGCTATAAAAACTGATGAAGTAACTTTCGAGCAAGGCTTCGGTTTATGCTAGGTAGCAGTGTTTAGCAAGCCGCTATTTTTTTAGCTTCAGCTCTTTGTGAGTAAAGCAACAGATTCTTGTTTCAATATGGGATGAGTACCCCGTCCAAAAATAATTGTGACTTTAGGCAAAATTTCATCTTGATTTCATCTTTCTCTGTTAAGCTGCTTAGCAAATGGTTAACTCATCTTCAAGCGAGCTAATTTCTTCAAGGTGTGAGATGAAAAAAATATTAATTTACCCTCTCGCTAGCTTGATTCTAGCTATTGTAGCTTCTATTTCAGCTAGCTACGCGAGCGGAAATATAAACACAAATACAAATGATAGTAGAGTTTTTAACGTTGAAAATAATTTACAATCTCCTACTACTCGTTGGCGGATTGTTAAACATGCTTTTCAAATACATATTCCCAAAAATATCGGTGCCCTTTCTCAGCTTATCATTGATACTCCATCCACTGTGGCTGTGAGCAATGACATTAATATATCCGATCGCAATGGTCGAAAAATTAATACCAATGTTTCTGTTAATGACAGAAGAATCATTATAGTTTTTCCTAGACATGATATTTCTAACACGAAGCTCTTAGTCGAACTTAATAAAGTCAAGCAACCAACTTTTGGTTCAGATTCTATATATAGCCTCTCAGCTAAAGTTGTTGGTAATGATTCAGAAATTCCTGTAGGTGTAGCTCGATTTCGCACATTTTAGTTTAACTAGTAATTTTAGAAGTTTTATTTCAATTTTGTTACTCGATCTCAAGCTAGTAAATAAATGCAGCATACTTTTTCGGTAAAACCTTACCAGAATTATGACGTGTGCTTCGACTAGTTAAAATCGCGTTCAGCTTCTAGGGTTTAGAAGATTTAACTTTAAAGGTTGAGTTTGGAGGCAATTTTTGGCTTTAGCTTAATCGTTGATGATGTTAATTTATTAAAAGCTGGCGATCGCTAGAAAAGCATGTCTCACAGAACAGTCGCGGACATAACCACAGACCACAGATAGGCTAATTATAACCGTGCTTTTATCATCAGCATTGCTCTCAATACAGGTTTGTCATTAGCAACTTGTACGGAAAACAATTTGCTTTTCCAAAACAGAGTTGATGCACGACCTAGTAATTGAACTATTTATAAAATGCTATGAAATTGGGTTATCAATTTAGCGGTAAATAACAAATCTAAACAGTATCCATCCTTAAATCCACATGAATGACAAAGCCGCTGATGCGACGACACCACAAAAGCGCCGCGTTCTATTTCAGGTTCTGGGACTGAATCTAGCACTGTCGCTTTCGCTATTCATAACTGGCTTACTGGGTGATTCCAGTGGATTGATCGCCAATGCCTTGGACAACTTATCCGACAGTGCTGTCTACGCAATCAGTCTTTTTGCGATCGGGCGATCGCCAAGGCTGAAAGTTGTAGCAGCGCGTGTATCGGGCGTGCTTCTGATCGTTTTCGCAATCGGAGTTCTAGGCGACGCGGCCCGTCGTGTCATATCAGGCACCGAGCCTATTGGAATTGTCATGATCGGAATGAGCGCGATCTCGACGGCAATAAATCTGCTCAGCCTCAAACTGCTAAAGCCCCTGAAAAATGCCGATGTAAACCTCCGAGCAGCCCAAACCTTTAGTATTAACGACTTCGTCTCTAACCTGGGCATTCTGGTCGCTGGTGGGCTGGTTGCCTGGCTGGGTCAACCGTGGCCCGATCTGGTTGTCAGTGCCGCAATTGCTGCGATCGTCATGAAGGGCGGAATTGACATTCTGCGCGATGCTGCACGAGAGTCACGCTCTGGAGCAAGGCGATGAGCTGCATCAGACAAAAGCGTACAGTACTACAGTTGTAGATCTCCTGCATCAGTACCCTTCATCTATATCCTTACTCTCTCATTCTATCTAGAACTGTTGTGTTAAAGCTTAGTGTACCGAGAGACATAACTACAGTATTACTGTTAGAAACTTCCAGTTACTAAGTTATTTCCAAGTGGTGCATTACAATTGCAAAAAATTCTACAAAGGATTTTTAGATATAGAGTCCTTTAATAAGCAAAAATTTCATTTTTATTTCATAGAATTCTGTCAATATATTGATTAATAGCTCCATTCAGTGAGAAGGGAGTGAGAAATCATTTATCATTTGAAAAATTACGTTCTTTTTCTTATGAAAAAGTATTGGCATGACGCTATTAATTGGCTGTGGCAAACCCCTGAACGTTCTCTGAACGCAGCTTATAATGCAGCACTTGAGATAAAAAGGATAGAAAATGAGTACTTTAGGGGTGAGCAATTCTCATCACTGAATGATTATAACGATAGTGTTGTTAACTATATCGAATCTGAATTGTCCAAATATTTACAAATTGCTCAAACCAGATTATCAGAATTTAAGCTAAGCCGCTCTATTCTCAACGTATCCCTTGTAAATATTTCTTCTAGTAAAAATTCAAATACTTTTGAACTAGAACGAGAGAGCATAACATGCGATCGTCAGACTATAGAAGTAAAAGCTATTACTTGTAAAACAATAGAAAAACTAAATCTTATTGAGGAAATCCTTATTAAATACAAATCTTTAAGTCCAAAAAATAAAGTAGATTGCGAGCTAATACCTCAATCAAATGAGATAGCTAGCGACATTTCCTTAACTCAGCTTAGCGAACAAGCTTCTATTAAAAAGACTCAAGCACTGCAAAATAAATTTAATAAACAAATTTCAGAAAAAAAATCGGCATCAGTGACATCGCTTAATGAACCTAGCGTTATTCCCCGTTCCATTGGTCTAACTATAGAAAAATTGAAGAGGAACTTGAACCCGAACGCAGAAGCTGAGGTGATTCAAGAGTGCCGCCGTTCTCGGTATCGAACCGTCGTTTCTATACGTTATTTATTAATTCTGATTCTAGTACCTTTTTTAATCAATCAGCTAGCTAAAGGTATTATAATAAATCCTTTAGTAAATTCATTTTGGAATAACAACCAATCAAATATTTATTTAAACCCCTCTCCTAAGAAATCGTCTCCACAACGGGTTGAGCGACCAGTTCCATACCTAATGCTTGCGCTTTTTTCTGAAGGCTGTTGACCATGCGTTCACGATACCGTTGCTCGTAGTAGTTTTCTCCTAGGTCAACATAGTCCTGACCAGAGGACCAGAGGTGGTAGAAAATGCGTGCAAGCTTGTGAGCAGTAGCAGTAATGGCTTTCGGCGCACCCAAACGGGTACGTAATCGGCGGTAAAAAGCACCTAATGCGGAATGGCTCTTGCCAGCAGCTTGAGCTGCCATACGAAAGGCATTGGCAGCCCGATTGACAACTTGCCGCGTGGCGGAACTTTTGACTTTTCCTCCTGTGATATGGCTACCTGGGCACAGTCCTAGCCAGGAAGTGAAGTGCTTAACTGTTGGAAAGCGGCTGGGGTCTAGTCCTACTTCCGAGAGGATAGTTTGCACGGTCAAGACTCCCATGCCATCAATTTGAGTAAAGTCAATCCCACTCATACGATACAGATGAGTGTGTAAATCAAAAGCAGGTTGATTGTCTTGCGGTTTGTGTCGTTTATGTTTGGAAGATGATAATGGCTGCTCCACTAAATCAACCTTGGCATCAAATTCAGATAAACACTGCTCAATTTGTTGGTCGCAAGCGGCAATTTGTGTTTGATAAGCATCGTAAAGCTGCAATTCCTGCTGTAGCACAAACAAATGCTCTCGGCGGTAATCGCCCTGTAAGGCTTGAGCAATTTCAGCTTCGCTGCGTTGACTGCGATGATGTCTCAAGGCAGCTAGTGTCTGAGGATTGTGTTCTCCTGCCACAATCGCTCTGATGATTGCCATGCCAGTAGTACCAGTTAGATCGCTGACGACTTGGTGTAGTTGCACATTCATCTGGGTCAATGCTTTCTGCATCCGTTGAATATGCACGCAGGCACTCTTGATGAGGTTGTCTCGTTGGCGGATGTAGCTGCGTAGGACACAGACAGAGTCTGCCGGACGAAATGACCCTGCCAACAAGCCATAGCTATGTAACTGTTGCAACCATTGACAGTCCAGCACATCACTTTTGCGACCAGGCAAACTTTTGACGTGATAGGCATTCACTAATTTGACCTCAAAACCGCGTGTTTCCAAAATTTGAAACAGCGGAATCCAGTAAACCCCTGTAGATTCCATCGCAACAGTCTTGATCCCACACGTTTGCAACCAATCTGCTAATGCGTGTAAATCAGCTGTAAAGCAGCCAAAACTTCTCACATTGTTGGCATCACAATCTGTTGGAACACAAACCCAATGAGTTTGGGAACCAATATCAATCCCCGCCGCACGAGAATGAATTGGCTCCAGCGTTGAGGAAGACTGCTGTTTTATACGCATTTGCACTCCTTTACACCCTGCATTGAATGATAAGTGTGCCTTGCCTGGATTGACGGATATCAAGAGTCTCCTAAACGGGATAGTGATTCAACTCACTTCGCCAATGTCATCCCCGTCGCAGTCCAGAACCAAGCTTTTGTACGGGCGACAAAGCACCAGTGAGGGAACGGTCTTAACTGCCAAGGCACACAACTAGTGTAGGTGGCTTTGACAAAACTGATTCTATTTCTTTTGACCATTCCGAGCAGAATTGCTCGTGAACAGCTTTTGTTACTACGAACCTAGTAAAATAAAAGAGATATCTAACTTGCCATAGCAGACTCTACAGGAACAGCGCGAAAATCATTCATAATCTCTATTAGTTTCGAGAAACCTCGTTTCATCCCAGGAATCGGAAATACCCTCAACCAAGGTTCAATTAAATGCCAAAAGATATAGGGCTGAATAATTAGCCTTAAGTTATTTAAAGCACTTTTCCAATTAATACCTGACTCCCAGTAAGGGTGTTGCTCAAATTTTCCAGTAAATTCCAACAGTCTAGAGTTTATTTGTAGGTTTTGCTTAATGACCTCATCTTTAAAAGCTTGAGCGTGTAAACTCACCAATAAGTAAGCACTGAAAATGATTTCCCACCACCGCTCGATGCTAGCATAATCTGTCAAGCGAAAATCTGCCCAACCCAATTCATTTTTTACTTGTTTAAAACCATACTCAATCCAATTTCTCAAGCTGTAGAGATTTCCGATAGTAAGCTGAATATTTCCAGGTAAATTAGTCATGATAAACCAAGTATCTGCTTTGGGGTCTTTTGTATCACTTTTGGTAATTTCGTAATAACGGATGCTGCGCCGCTTGCCAAAAATAATTTCCCGAATATAGCGTCTTTCCGGTTGGTGATGAGATAAGTTCTGTTGGTAGGCACGCCAAGTGTTGTAACGAACACGCTGCCCTGGAGCGACGAGAACTCCATGATTACTGCGAATCGCCACAATAAAATTTAACTCTAGCTCTTTTAAAACTCCAATTACATTCCCACTCTCACCATACAAACTATCAGCTAGAACTAGTTGAAATTTAAATCCAAATGCTATGAGTTCTCGAATAATTTCTTCTGCTAGCTGTGGTTTGGTTTTGTATACATCTTTTTCCTGAAGTCGATGACGTGGTTTGAAGATTCTAAAGCTCAATGGATAAGTAATATTGTCAACTATTGCATAAGCGTTAACAGAGACAATACCATTTGCTGTTCTGCCTAAATTACCAATGTACTGTTTGGCTACATAATCTGTTGCTTTGCCTTTTTTTTCATCCCCCGTTTCATCTATGCATAAGATTATTGGTTCATCTCCAATAGTCGCTTTGATTAACCGCAGTCGCATCTGGTGAAACGCTTTAGTATCCCAAGGTGTATCTCGCAGAAAATGATGTAGTTCTTGCCCATCCGAAAGACCAACGGCACGCGCAATTGCAGGTAATGATTTTCTCTTGACCTCCGAAATCATTCCTAAATGCAGAAATTTGAACGCTTCAAAATTTCTCACGTCTGGGAACAGATTTCGGTAATATTGGCAGTATTCGTCAATAAATCCTACCGTTGGCACTGCTGTTCTTGGCTCAATCATCTGACTCGCTTAGCTTACAACGCTTTTTCTCTGATTTTACTCCTCCAAGTGTAACAAAAGAGGGTAAACTCTTCTCAGGAAGAAAGAGCACTTAATGAGCTAAAAATTTTTGAAGAAAAACTTCGCTTTGATTTTTTAGCTGGAAAAACCCTAGCACTTACTCCAGAAATTACAGAAGAAAAACTAAAACAAAAAGCTTCTGAACTAGCTCAAAAATACAAACTTGAAAGTAATAATGCACTTAAAAGTATTTTTGCCGATCTACTATCAGTGGCTGCGTTTGTGGCTTTACTTGTAATAGGAAAACGACAGATAGCAATATTTAAATCTTTTATTGACGAGATAGTTTATGGACTAAGCGACTCTGCCAAAGCGTTTTTAATTATCCTGCTTACCGATCTATTTGTCGGCTTTCACTCTTCTCATGGTTGGGAAGTAATCTTGGAAAACACCTTAAAGCATTTCGGTCTTCCAGAAAATAAAGATTTTGTTTTTATGTTCATAGCCACCTTTCCAGTGGTCATGGATGCAATCTTCAAGTATTGGATCTTTCGTTATCTTAACCGTATTTCACCCTCGGCAGTGGCTACTTACCGCAACATGAATGAATAAGATGAACCCACAGTGGATTGAAACCCTAGCCCGACGAACGATCTAAATTCATTAGCAGCGTGAAAGAAAAGGAATTACTAAGAGGGTTTCGCGCTAAGGTACAAAATCAAATTGCGATCGCAAGCAACTCCTCAGACGTGAATTGACTTAACGCCTTAGTTTCATGCAGCAATGCCTTAGTTTAAGGGTAGCCGAACAGTAAACGTACTTCCCCTGCCCAACTCACTTTGAACCCGAATGCTGCCATGATGTGCTTGGGCGATCGCTTGAGCAATCGCTAGACCTAATCCAGTACCCCCCGACTGGCGAGAGCGATCGCTATTCACCCGATAGAAGCGGTCAAAAATTCGAGCCTGGTGTTCGGAAGCAATGCCGATGCCCGTGTCTACGATCTGAATAACGGCATAATGCTCGTGTCGGTCTAGAACGATCGTGACTCTACCCCCTGGGGGGGTGTACTGCATCGCATTGCTCGCGAGGTTAGAAATTAAGCGACCTAGTTGCTCTTCATCTCCAGTAACGTAAAGGGCTTGGCGTACCCGTATATCAGCTGTTAGCTTTAAAGTAGCGGCAATTTTTAGAATGGAAAATCCCTCTACTACATCACTGACTAGTTCGTTTAAATTACAGGAACTAAGTTTCATTACTAACGCTTGCTGTTTGTGCAATGTTTTTGCCGGATTTTCCATGCGCGAAAGTAACAAAAGATCCTCAACTAATCGAGAAAGGCGAATATTCTGACGTTCGATGGTTGTTAGAGAGTTCTCTATCTCTTGCTCGGACCAAGGCTCGATCTGGCTTTTGTTTTCTATAGTAGCTTGGATCGTTGCTATGGGAGTCCGCAATTCATGGGCAGCGTCAGCTGTAAACTGTCGCATTTTTAAATAAGAATTATAAATAGGTCGTATAATTAGTCCTGAAAACCACCAAGCTGAAGCTCCGATCGCAATGATGCCGATTGGTATCCCTGCTAATAGAATTAATCGCAAGTAAGCAAGTGACTGATCGAAATCCTCCAGCGATCGCCCCACCTGGATGTATCCCCAAAGCAGATTCTTATTAATATGAATAGATAAAGAAATTTGACGATAACGCTGACCATTGCGGTCTTGGAGAATTTGCCAAGTGTCCGGTTCTAGCAAAATTGGCAGCCCCGTAGGGTGAAAACCTGCTACGGCAACCAGGCTTCCAGAGGTGTCCAGTAAACGTAGGTAGTAGTTGCTTTGGTAAAAGACACCTGTAGAATGAGGCTTGGGCGCTGCTGTTTGCGTTAAGCAGCTTATCCCATCCGTGCATATACTCGGTAGAATTCTTTGAGCGTCCTCCGGTTTTACGCGACTAGGGTAAACTACGCTTGGTTCGAGGCTATCGTGCAGCGTACTTGCTACAGACTCCAGTTCTCGATCTAAAGCTGCCAGACGTGTATGGGCGATCGCGTGATAAAGAATAAATCCAGCTAAAACACAAATCAGCCCGACAACGCTAGCATATATTCCTGCCAGTCGCCAGCGAGTCAGTAGAAATAGCTTATTCTGGAGGGAGGATGATGTTGAAACGGTATCCCATGCCATAGAGAGTTTCAATCGAGCAACTACTGCCAATTTCTGTCAGTTTGCGCCGGAGCAAACGGATTTGGGCTGCTAGAACATTACTAGTTGGTTCTGTACTTGCCGTCCAAATCAGCTTGACAATTTGCTCGCCGCCGATCACCTGGTTAGGGCGCTTCATGAAACATTCTAGCAGTTGAAATTCCTTTGGTGTTAGTAAAAGAAACTGCTGGTCACCGCTTTGCTTCTGGAGACAGACAGTGTGAGTGCCGTAATCTAAGATTAAATCGCCGACCTGAAGTTGCTGGGGTTGGATCTGAGGCGATCGGCGCTGCAATGCCCGCAACCGTGCCAGCAGTTCTGCCATGCCAAACGGTTTCACTAGGTAATCATCTGCCCCTGCATCTAGCCCAGTCACTCGATCTCTGAGATCGCATTTAGCAGTTAGTATTAAAATCGGTATCGGATTATTCCGCAGCCGCAGCCGCCGACACAGTTCTAAGCCCGATAGCCCTGGCAGTAACCAGTCGAAGATAGCTAGTGTATATTCTGTCCAGTAGGATTCTAAATACATCCAAGCTTCATCGCCATCTAAAACCCAATCAACAACATACCGTTCCTGCTTTAACTTTTGCCTAATCGCATCACCTAAGTCTGGCTCATCCTCGACTAATAGAATCCGCATAACAACCTACTTCGTCTTAGCCGTCGTTTCTATGAAGATGCGTTTGAGTTCCAGTCATGTTTTCCATTGAACGCATTTCAAATCCTGTAAAACTTCAAGGGTATAAGAAAAGCTACTGGCGATTGCATTGCCTTTCCTGCTTTCTTCTATTTACTGAGAAAAGTTGGTGAATTTACTTTTAGAAAGATTACTAACGGCGCGTTGTAGCGTTGCCAGAGCGCGGTTATAATTCAAAATTGCATTAAGCCGATTCACATCCGCTCGCGTCAAGTCGTTTTCGGCAGCAATTACGTCTAATTGAGTACCAACTCCTCCTTGAAAGCGCACGCGGGCAATTTCTAAACCCTCTTGAGCCTGTTGCAATGCAGCGCTGGCAGTTTGAATGCTGCGAGCATTTGCCTGGAGGTTTTTATATGCCTGCTCGACTTGAAAACGAATTTGATTGCGAGTTTGAGCAAAACGGGTTTCAGCGATCGCTCGGTTGGCATCCTCTTGTGCTGCACCAAATCTAGCAGCTCCGCCACTAAAGAAATTCCAGCGCAGTCTGGCTCCTGCTGCATATCCATCTTTTAAACCAAATTCGTCATTAAAGTCATCCAACACTTGATAATTGGCAAATAGACTGACCTGCGGTCTTACATCAGCTAGAGCAATTCGTCTTTGCTGCTGGGCAATTCTCCGTTGCGCTAGCTGTTGTTGCAGCTCTACTCTGTTTTTATACGCCAGCACGATACTGTTTTCCAGCGATAGCTTCCACTCTCCTGCTTGTCGTACTGGATCGGCAGCACTTACATCTACTGTCTCACTCAAACTCAACAATTGCACCAATTGGCGACGGGCAATGTCTTGCTGGCTTTGAGCGTCGATGAGTTCCTGCTCTGCATTGCCCAACTGCACTCTGGCACGCACGACATCGAATCCAGTACCCAAAGCGCCTTCTTCTAATGAAATAGCATCTTGTAAACTCCTGCGGGCATTAGTAACAGCAGCCTGGGCAATTCGTACCTGTTCGTCGGTTTCTTGTAGATCGTAGTAGGCATTTGTGACATCGAGGCGAGTTTGCTCGTTCAGTCGCTCTACGTCCAACCGATCGAGGCGTACCTGCTCTTGGGCAGATCTAATTCTCGCAGGTCTTCTACCAGCAGTGAAGATGTCGTAACCAACTTCTACGGTGCCGCTGAGAACGTTAGCAGGAGAGGATTTTTCATTTAGATACTTCAAGTCATCAAGAGTCTCTCTGGCAGTCCGTTCGTTGGCAATCTCTGCCTGAGTGTTTAGTGTGGGTAATTGAGCTGCCTGCGCTTGTTTTAAAGCGGCTTGACTGCGCTGCAAGGTTTGTCGTGCTACCTGGAGATCTCGATTGTTCTTTTGTGCCAGGGCAATTGCCTGCCGCAAAGTAATTGGCTGTGCCTGTTGCGATCGAACTTGTTCTGGACTAGTCGGAAGGTCGAGCGGGTTTGGACTTGGATCGAGCGAGTCCGGCGGTTGGACTTTCTGGCTTTTTAAAACAGTTGGAGCAATTGGTTTGGGTTGGGCGATCGCGGATAGAGTCTGAGTAGAACTAAAGATTGCACTAACAATCATCAATACCACAAAACGAGCATTTAACATAGGTTTTTGTCAATTTGAAACACCCTTCCATTGGGGGATGAAATAGTCATGAAAAATGCTGGGATCTTACGTGCTCAATTGTTCTGCCACCCGCGATCGAGCAGCATCAGAAATTTTCTTGGGGAGAACAAATTTACCGAACTGCGCGTATAAGGCTGGAATCACCAGCAGCGTCAGGGCAGTTGAGGTAAACATACCACCCAAAACAACCATTGCTAAGGGTTGTAGCAATTCCCTACCCACACCCGAACCAAACGCCAGTGGTACCATACCAAAAGCAGATGAGAGGGCGGTCATTAAAATAGCGACAAGACGCTCCATTGACCCCGCGCTCAGCACGTCATGCAGCGGGACTCCGGCTGCCAGTCGATGGTTGTAGTTGTCAACCAACAACAGTCCGTTACGGATGGCAACGCCGAAAAGCGTGATGAATCCAACCATCGAAGCTACGGATAGAATGCCACCGCTCAGTGCTAGAGTGAACACACCCCCAATTATCGCCAGGGGTAGGTTGAGCATAATCATCACCGTAGCAGGAATGGAGCCAACCGAGAAATAGATCAATATCGCGATGACCGCTAGCGCCAAAGCGCCGATCGCCAGTAAGGTTCGCGTGGCGCGCTCTTGCGACTCAAATTGTCCGCCATACTCAATGAAATAGCCAGGTGGTAGCGTCACTTCCCGCTTAACCTTGTCACGAATTTCCTGAATCACGGAACCGAGGTCTCGACCGTCCACATTAGAAGAAACAAGAATCCGGCGAGAAACACTTTCTCGGTTAATCGTGTTAGCTCCCGTGCCATAATCGACTTGTGCTGCCTGTGCCAAAGGGATCTTTCGACCTTCGGGGGTATCGATCAGTAGCTCTCGAATCGTTTGCAGGTCTCGCCGCGCCTTTGGCTCCAGCCACACCAGCAGATCGAACACTTGCTGCTGTTCGAGAACCTGAGAGACAACCCGTCCATTTAGAGCAGTTTCCAGCGTTTCGGAAATTTGCCCTACCGTCAAACCGTACCTAGCAGCGGCATCTCGGTCGAACTCGATCTGAACCTGTTTGACAGGAACTTGGGGTTCCAGTTGCAGATCGACGACACCTGGCACGCTACTCATCACCGATTGAATTTGTCCTCCCAGCGTCCGCAGTTGTTCTAGATCCGGTCCAAACACCTTGACAGCGATCGCCGAGCGCACTCCAGAGAGAATTTCATCAATTCGGTGAGATAAAAAGCCACCGACATTGGCAGCCACACCAGGGAGTTTTTCAAATTCAGTCCGCAGGGCTTCAATCGTTGACTCTCGGTCTTTCATGCCCTCTTCGCTTAGTTCCACATCCAACTCAGCAAAATTAACTCCTGCTCCTTCTGTGTCTCCTGGCGCGCGACCGGGACGCAGTTGGAGTGCTGTAAATCTGGGGTCGTCTTTAAATTTATTCTCCAGCACTGCACCAGCGCGATTCGTCGTATCCAAAGACACGCCTGGATAAAGGTTCATTGCCACCACCAGTGAAGGTTCTTGAAACTCCGGCAGAAATACCCGTCCCACTCCGCTTAGAATTACCATAGAGGCTACAAAAGCAGCTGATGCCGTCAACAGAACCAATTTAGGGCGATGCAACGAGAACAGCAGCGCCGGACGATACAGGCGGGCAGACAAGCGCGATATCCAGGTTTCTTCTTCACGCAACTGCCGATTTACTAGCATTAAGGCACAAAGGGCTGGGGTCAAGGTGAGTGCTACCACCGTCGAGGCAATAATTGACAGTAGATAAGCTACTCCCATTGGTGTAAAGATTCGTCCTTCCACGCCTTCTAGAAAGAAGATCGGAGCGAAAACTACGATAATAATCACCGATGACAGCAGGATACTGACGCGCACCTCTACTGACGCATCAAAGACTACTTGTAGTGGTGGTACAGGGTTCCCCTCTTGTTGATTTTCCCGCAAGCGACGGTAGACATTTTCCATACCTACAATCGCATCGTCCACTACTGAGCCGATGGCAACCACCAACCCCCCTAGTGTCATCGTGTTGATCCCATCCCCTGTCAACTTCAGGACTGCCATCCCCAATAGGAGAGATAAGGGCAGGGCGCTCAGGCTAATTACCACCGTCCGCCAGTTCATCAAAAACAAAATCAGGACGACCGAAACAATAATCACGCCGTCCCGCAGCGACTCTTCTACGTTTTTGACAGAGGCTTCAATAAAGCTCTCTTGGTCGTAGGTTGTGGCAATTTTCACATCTTTGGGCAAACCAGGCTTGATTTCTTCCAACGCGGTTTCCACGGCTTTTGTCACGGTAACTGTATCAGCTGCTGGCTGCTTGTTTACCACAAGAAGAACTGCTTTTTTTCCATTAAAGCTGGCATCTCCCCGCTTTAATTCCGCCCCAATCTGCACGTTGGCAACGTTATCGAGCAGCACGGGAACGCTATCGCGCTCCGTCACTACTGCTTTTTTCAACTGATCGATCGATTGCAAGCGACCCGTCCCCCGAATCAAAAATTCTCGGTCTGGATCGATCAAAAACCCACCTGGGGCATTGACATTTGCCTCTTCAACTGCCTTAGTAACTTCTGCCAGGGTGACGTTAAACGCCCTTAGCTTGGCAGGGTCAACCAGCACCTGGTATTGGCGGACATCGCCGCCCCACACGGTAATTTGAGTCACCCCTGGTACCGCCAGCAGGCGGTTTCTGACTTGCCAGTTCACAATCCGCTGTACGTCCATCATCGGTGTAGTGTCAGCAGTGAAGGCAATTTTGAGGATGGTGCCAATGGGCGAACTGACAGGAGCGAGTTCGGGACGCTCGATACCTTCCGGTAATTTACCCTGCGCCTGCTGTACCCGCTCAGTCACTAATTGTCTAGCTTTATAAATATCCGTACTCCAGTTAAATACAACTCGCACTAGAGACAATCCAACTCCAGAAGAAGAACGAACGGATTCTACTCCTGGAGTACCATTAATGGCGCTTTCAATCGGGAGAGTTACCAGCGACTCTACTTCTTCTGGTGCAAAGCCAGGGGCTTCCGTAAGGATTTCTACCTGCGGCGGTGCAAAGGTGGGAAACACGTCCAGGGGCATCTGGAGCAGTAACAGAAAGCTCCACACAGCCACAATAATCCAAGCAATGACGACCAGCCAGCGCTGGGCAATTGACCATTTAACAATGGAATTTAGCATAGTTAATTCAACTACTGGTGGGGGTTGCGGCTTTCTTCTGGCTTTTCGGCTTTATGCTCTGGAGGAAACTGGGCATTTAGTTTAGAGTCATCCAGATAAACTTCAGTTTCGTATCCGCTTGAATTAACTTGAAGCAGCGGGCTAGAATGCATACGGCGTTTTGTCCAGAACGAACCTACCCAGAAAGCTCCAGCTAGGCTTGCCCCACCCAAGGGCAATACGATCCACCAGGGCAGAGCCGAGGAGGAGCTTGAGGCTTTTGTCCCTTCATTCTGGGAAGAAGAACCTGCTTCTTCACCGTGGGAGTCTCCTTCTTCCTTGCCACCACCCTTTAGAGATTGAGCGTAAAGCAGGGGTGCGCCCTGAGTGACAATGCGATCGCTAGCAGATATTCCAGTTTTTATTTCAACCAAATTGTCAGAGGTACGCCCCTGTGTCACTTCAGTTGGCTGGTAAGTCTTACCTTTTTGGACGTAGACAACATCTTTGCCGCCCGCTTCCACGATCGCTGCACTAGGAGCCGCCAGTACTGCTGTCGGAGTGCGATCGGTCAAAATCTCTAACTGAGCAAACATTCCCGGCTTCAGCACGCCACCTGGATTGTCTAGTTCTGTTCTCACTGGAACAATGCGGTTTTCTCCTTCGATCGCCGAACCGATCACTGCTACCCGTCCCCTAAATGTACGATTCGGCAAACTATCAATTTTTATTCGTACTGGTTGACCAACTCTGATTTGATTACTGTCTTTTTCGTAAATATTTGCCGTGGCGAAAACTCCACTGCCATCGACAATCGTCATGATCCTCTTGCCTGCGTCCTGTCCTGATTCACCTATCGTCGCTTCTCGGTTAGCTACAACTCCAGAAATAGGAGCCTTAACGGTTATCGTGCCATCCGCGTTAGGGGTAGCTCTCAACTGCCGGAGTCGGGTTTGATAGGTTTGATTGCTCAATGCTAATCGCGATCGCGCTACTCCCAGTCCCGACTGGGCGCGCTTCAGTTGTGCCTGCGCCTCTGAGACCTGCAAGCGGCTTTGGGCTTTGGCAAGGGCTGCTTTTGCTACTGCTAGTTGAGTTTCAGATTCCCACACCTGCCGTCGGGGGATGGCACGCCTATCTAGTAACTCCTTGTCTCGGTCATACCTCTCCTGTGCGAAATTTAGCGCAGTCTGGGCTTGCTGAATGTCAGTAGCAGCTATCTTCTGCTGCTGTTCGTAATTTTGTTGCGCCAACCGTAGGTCTGCTTGTGCCTGCTGTACGCTGGCGATTGCCTCTGCCTGTCTGTCTAAAGCATTGGTGCGAAGTTCTGCCAAGTCTGGGCTAGTCATAATGGCAACCGCCTGACCTACTTTCACCTGTTCCCCTGGATTAACTAACAGTTTGATTACTGTCCCCCCTACCGGAGTCGTCACGTCTACCCGACGATTCGGCAAAGTTTCAATCTGACCTGTGGCTTTAATACCAGTTGCTAGTCGCTGTTGGATGACAGGCTCTACCTTAATTCCCAATTGTGCTGCAATGCTAGTATCGATTGGAATGGGTTCGGTCATTTGACTTGCATTGCTACCGCCCTGAAACTCAGAGCCTCCATGCCCAGCTTCAGCAAGAACTTTAGCACCTGGGGTTAGAAGCAGCAGGCTTAGAAAAACTCCAGAAAATACCTCCCGCTGTATTCGAGAAAGGTTCATTTTGTAAGGCATTAGAAATCCTTTGTTTTGAATTGAGCTAGGTGAAAGGCAAACTTTAATAGCTCGGAGCATGGGGATATCCTAAATACTGCGCGAGAGGAAAAAGCCAAAACTCTTGCCGATCGGCTAAATCTGAATTTGAGAAGTGACAGGCGAACGCTAAACACCTATTGTTTCACATAACTATGAAATAGAGATGAAATTTCTACAGAAACAGATGATTTTTTCCATGTTACTGATGGTTGAAAGCTACCTCTCTCGTCATTTAAAGCAATACTGTTTTTTCAGGCAAAGTCAATCCATTCATTTCGATCGCTACTAACTGTTTTGCGTATTTTGTCATAGTACCATTCACAAATACTATTTTTTCCGTCTCATTTATAGCAATTACCGCCTAAATTGATAACTTTAATTTTGATCGACTAAAATTTCATCCCTGTTTCATAATCTTCTGTTACTCTGATTATGCAAAGGTTAATTTAATTCAAGTAAACCTAAAATTTCAGTCGATCTAGCCGACTCTTTAGTAAAGTCGAGTCAAAATGATCAAAACCCTAATTTATGCTGCTACGTTTGGTTTGACAGCCGCAGCAGCGGTTCCAATTGCTTACGGAAGTTCCGTAACAGCTCCTGCAAAGGTTCCACGTATTGTTAGCTCTGTCCAATTTCCTCAGAGCAGATGGAAAATTGTTAGACACACTTTTCGTTTGCAGATCCCTCAAGAGAGTAAACCTCTTTCCCAGTTGACGATTAGCGTCCCCGCTGGTTTAACTGTCAAAAACAAAGATAAGATCGGTGTGTTTGACCAATCTGGTCGCCAAGTTGATACAAATGTTTCTGTTGATGGTAGCAAGGTTACATTAGAGTTTCCTACACCTATCAATCCTGGAACTGAACTCAAGATTGCTATGAGAGATGTAAAAATTTCAGGCGTTACCAACGCTTGGTTATACAAGGTTTCCGCTAGACTCGTTGGCATCAATGCAGATCTACCCATCGGGTTTGCTCGCTTCCGATTTTACCGATGAGATAATTCTGGGAGTGAATGTTAATATTTCATCCTAAATTCATCTAAAGCTGTCAAGATAGTAAATGAAAGGATGAGTTGCTGCCCTGCTTTAAGGGAGTAATTAATCTTACAGTCGGACTTAGGCGTATAGCTACTCAGATACTAATATACTGTTGTATGTTCAACGACTTCCTCCGATAAAATCTGTCAATCTAAACCAACTCAAAAAACTGAGAAATTGGTCGGACAAGGTTTTTTAGTTGTCTAATCTAGGTTAAGATTTGCAGCTAAGCTTGCTTGTTAGTCTCAAAAACAATTGCTAGCCTAATCGTTTTCACGCACGTATAACTAGGTCGATCGGGGTGACTAACAGCTAGTTCTAACTTTAGGTTTGTGAAAAACTTAAGCTAGACCTATGGCAGCTTTTGTTCAATCTGTATCTACCGGAGCCGCACTTTCAATTTCTACACAGAGCATTCGTCAGTTTTCACTTGGCTTACCTAGCATACGGTAGAAGTATTGGAATAAATGCTAACCGAAAAATCAGTATGGTTCAGATTCAAACGTATCCTCAGCTAAAAAGGAAATGTTCTCCGATCGCAGAACTTATCAGCGAAGCCTCAATTTTTAACCGTTAAGAGTTAGCGCGGGAAAACTAAACTTCTATCCCCCATTAAGTCTGACTAGTCTTGCTATTTCACCTCTTCATTTGGAGTTTTGTCATGAAAAGATTTGTTATTGGTACCGCACTCGTCCTAGCTATACCTGCGTTAAGCTTTGCTAACGCTTCCCTCGGTTCTGCTGCCGACGCAGAAATCTCGAACAGATCTAACACAGGAGATTGTAAATCCATTCCTCCAGCCAGACCTACTGGGGGAGGTACTAGGGAAAGAATCGCAGCTATAAAAAAGTGTGATGCAGCCCGAGCGAGCGAGCAACAGATGCCTAGCACTTCCCCAACAGAACAACCTAGCTCCCCATCTGAAGTACCAACCCAGCAGAATCAAGAGCCTGACAGTTCTGAGCAACCATCAGCACCAGGGTCGGTGACTATACCATCAACCACACCCTAAAAATGATGCTAGATAGATACTAGATATGGATTGAGGCTACTAGTTGTAAAAAAGCTTGGTTTGTTTTTTCGCCAACATCATGACAGTTTTGCCTCAATCTTTATTACTAGAAGCGATCTGAGGCTGAGTCTATACTTAGTTCTCTGCTCCAATGACTTTGAAACTTGGGTCTGTTTGCTTGCTGCTTGAGACACTAATTGATTTGTTAAGGTAAAGCTAACAGAAATTTTGAAGCTCAACTGAGACACAAAAAGTTATTTTTCGCTTGCAATAGTGACAGGCTTCAGTATCAAGTTTGAACTTCTTCAGTCAGCGAAGTTTATTTGGATTTTACGCTCATGAAATTTTTTATACTCAGTAGCTTATCAGTTTTGCTGATTTCTGCTGCAACTGCACCTACAGTCAAAGCTGAAATAGCAGCAGTCACCAACACAGCAAACAATGCTGCTACTATTAGCCAGCTAAAACCCTTTAACCTAGTACACATGGCTTATCAAGGTTACTTCCGAGACCAAGGTATACCTGGCTACGGCGCTTTCCTCTCAGCTTACAGGATGGGTAGAATAACCCCCAAAAAACTCGTTCAAAGCGCAGTTCAAAGAAACAAACTTTCAGCTCAAGTCCTAGATAATAAAAGATATCTGAGGGCTGTTGAATCTCAACTATTTTCGTTAAGTAAACGTTAGGCAAGGGTAACAAGTTGGTTAGGCTTACAGCAATCTAGTAATAGCTGTTTGACTCGTTGGTTTGGTTGAACTACCTTAGCTTACAAGCTTTACTCAATTTTCAGCCAAAAAAGCAATCTGCTTCCATAACTCTCTTTTTTCTACACTGCTTCGCTTTACACATTTTCTACTCTTGCTGTCTGATATGTGTCCACTGCTTGGAAGGGAAGCTCAGTATATCATGCGGACTGTCGAATTTAAGTTAAGTCTCAATCGTTACCAACAGGCAAAAGTCGATAGCTGGCTTACCATTCAGCGATGGGTTTGGAATCAAGGATTACATTTGTTGGAGGAATTTAACAGCTTTAGCACTTGGGATAAAGTTTCCCAGTCTTGGGTTCCCTGTTGTTCAATTCCCTGGACATATTACAGAGATTCTGTTGGGCAACTTATTCCCTTCACTCGGATAGCTAAAAAGAAACCGTACCGAATGAGCTGCCCAATACCCCAGGCTTATCGCAAACCTCTATTAGAGACACCCACGTTCTTTGGACTCCTCTACTACTTTGCTCAAAAGAACCATTCCGACAAGCCCTGGTTTTGCGACGTTCCTTGTAGATTTGTTGCTGGTACACTGAAATCTCTGGCTGACGCATGGACTGCTTATAAATCAGGTAAACGCAAACGTCCTCGTTACAAGCAGTACAAGGATAAATTCAGAACCCTGACAAATAATAATGCCAAGCCTGTCAAGATTTCAGGGAAGCGAATTACACTACCAAAGTTAGGAAAGGTAACAGTTAAAACTCTCGATCGGCGTTGGTTAAAATCAGTACCTATCGTGACTCTAAAAATAGTCAAAGAGCCTTCAGGTTATTACTTACAGTTAACAGGTTGTTTTCCAGTCAACAAAGTAAAACCTACCAATAAAGCAGTAGGCGTATCGCTAGGCTATTCGCACCTTACTACTGATGGTGAAAAAATAGTGGAGCCGCCAAACTTTTACCATAAGATGGAGAAACAATTGGCGCAACTCCAACGCCAGCTCTGTCGCCAACAAAAAACTTGTCCAATTTTTTCTTATAGCCCTAGCTTAGGAGAGCATTTTCTCAGTTGCCCTATTAATCCTAGTAAAGGGGCAAACCGAGCTAAGACCCAGCGGAAGATATCTCGACTGCATGAAAAGATTCGCCGTAGCCGTCGTGCCACTAATCACAAAATTTCAACATACTTAGTGCGAGAATATGATGCGATTGCTATGGTCAAGCCCGAAATTAGAAAAATTGCTCGTAAACCTATAGCAATTGTGAACAAATTAGGAGAATTTGAACATAACGGTGCAAACCACAAAGCAGAGTTCAATAAAGGCTTGCTGGACAATAGCTTGGGTCAGCTGACTAGTCTAATCAATCAAAAGGCTTCAGTACAAGGGCGAGAGTTGATTTCGGTCAGCCCCAAAGACTTACCTGATGAGCTGAAACAACGTACTGAGAAGTGTTGCGAGCAATTGCAGTGGTCGCGCGCTGTTTATTTAACAAGCTTCTCTAGAAGGTACCGCGCTTGGGCGTGGGAACTAACGCCTGGGGAGTCCACTGGGACGTTGAACCAGGAACCACCGCAGGGTGGACTTTCCTGTGATGCAGGGACAACTTCCAACTTTATCTCAGAAAGTATCGGTCTTTATGGAGTAGGGGATATTCCTGAAATAATCCCGTTGCTTCAAAATCAGTCTGAGGCTAACTCTAGTTATTAGTGGAAGTTGCAAGGAACGCTTGTTTAGATCGCTTAATTTTGCGACTAATAGCCTTCATTCTTTTAGTTTTGAAGCTCTTACTTCTTTAAGCAGAACTACTAGCTTCAAATCCCTTGCAGTATCAATCACGTTGACGAATTTAGGATTTAATTACTTCACCTATCAGCCAGTAGGAATTGTAGGAGATCGACAGTCCACGGAAGCATAGAATACAAGAGATTGTAAAGTTCTTATAGCTAGATTAATTAGAAAACCCACGCTGACTTTTCAATCGTCATCTATGTCTATAGACTGCCGCTCCAAAATTGAACTCATTTAGCGAAGCAGTGTTTATTCAGGAGTTTGTGCTATGAAATTTGCAGTACTTGGAGTTTTGTCAGTTTTGATGGTTTCTACTATAACTGCACCTACACTAGGAGTTGAGATAGCAGCAGATCGAGGAGAAAACAGTACTGCTATCAGATATCAACTACGTCCCTTTAATCTAGTTTATTTGGCTTATCAAGGTTACTTCCGAGACCAAGGCATTCCTGGCTACAGCGCGTTCCTTGCAGCTTACGAGGCGGGGAGAGTCAGTGCTGAAGAACTCGTGCAAAGTGCAGTCAAAAAGAACAAACTTTCCCCTGAAACTGCAAGCGATCGAGGCTACCTCAGAGCTGTAAAATCCTATATAGAAAGTTTGAGAAAAGATTAACAATTGTACTGTCCTTGCTCGTTTCTTTATGAACGGGCAAGGACAAATCTTAGAACCAACTTCTAAAACTTGAAGGTCGTTCGTATAGTGCCAACATAAATGTTGCTGTTGTCGTTATTGTGTTCTGGATTGAAAATGACGATCGCGCCAGGAGTGACCTCAATATTATCTGTAATCGGAAAGCGGTAGAGCGCCTCTAGGTGATAAGAATTATCGCGATCGCGACGACCGCCAAAATCATTACTAGCTGCTCTGGGTGGCATACCAAAGATCAAGCCGAGTACGCTACCTTCTTTACCCAAATCTTGTACGGCTAAGGTTGCCGCCCAGTTCCAAATTTCAGCAGACTGAGAAGGGCTGTTTTCATTCAAAGCGACAGTGTAACCGCCCCAACCCGAAATTGTAATTCTTTCACCTAGCTTGAGGTTAGCTTGAGCGGCATAGTGATTGGCTGAAGTTGCAGCACTGTCGAAGGGGTTGTTAGCAAAATTACTGCCAGTACCTCCCGAAACACTAATACTGTTGCTCGTAGTAACGCTATCCGTTACCGCATTATCGTAGCTATGAGCGTAGGTTAGTCCTAAATTTAAGGCATCAGAGGGACGAAAAGCTAGTTGAGCGATCGCCGCATAATCCCCGTTGAAAAGTCCAAAACTGTTACCAGGGTTGTTAGAATTTGGTGCTTTATAGCCCAGAGATAGACCGATACGACCTTTAGGGTTAATGTTGACAGTTAAAGCAGAACCCGCAGTCCCCTGCTGGCGATAGATCGGGTTAAAGCGCCCAAAGTTTGAGATTGCTCCGTTACCGCTGCCTTCAAGCACGGGATTGAAATTGTACATGTTTTCAAAGAAGTCGGAGTTGGCAAAGTCAACTTTGACATCGGCAATGTCACCCACAGGAAAACGATAGAAAAAGTCATCGAGGACAACATCATTACTATCACTGCCATCGAACGATAGGCGTGTCATAGCAGTACCCGTATCACCTGAAGCGCCAGGAGTTCCAGTTCTCGTGAACGGGGTGATGTTGCGGGCTTGTAGCCGAGTTCTCAGTAAATCTTTTCCAGTGAAACTGGTGTTGAAATTAAGACGAACGCGGTCAGCCAAGATTGTATTGATGTCCAAATCTCCTCTAGAACCGTCTGCTTCACCGCTACGGACAGCTCGCTCGTCACCAAAGACATCGGCGGCAGCAACGACTATTTCTCCAGCTAGTGTGGTGGTAGTAGAAAATTGATTTGCTTCTAATTCAGCCGTCCGCGCTTCCAGGGCATCGACGCGACCGCGCAGAGTTGCCAGTTCAGCTGAGAATTCCTCTTGCAACCGCTGTAGAGTTGCCAGGTCTTCTCTGGTGACCATATCGGCAGTAGCGGTAGCAATTAGTTCGTTAACTCTATCCAAGCAAGCATTCAAACCAGCAGCGAACTCGTAACGAGTCAAAGCACGGTTGCCGCGATAGGTGCTATCGGGATACCCAGCAATGCAACCATAACGCTCGACTAAGGACTGCAATGCTTGAAAAGCCCAGTCAGTAGGTTGTACGTCGGACAGCTGAGAGACGGATGTTACCTGAGCAAGCATATCCGTAGCTGGGGCAGTGTTACTAAGTTGGTTCGGTTGGTTCGTAGTGCTTTCATCTAGTTCGCCAGAAGTTCGTACTTGTGTTTGGCTGTCTAGAGTGTCTCCTACCTTTTCTTCTGGTTCAACTTCAGATGCAGGAAAAGCTGCAATTTCCTTAAAATTTAATGTAGTAGTATTTCTAAGGTTTGCAGCAGTAACAGAAGATTCTGAGAATCTTGACGTTAAGTCTGTCACAGGTGCTTCAGCAGCTTGAGTGCTATTTGTCACAAACAGGGTGGCACCCAGAATTACTGGACTCAGTTGTAGAGCATACCATAAAGATTTTGCCATGACTTTGTTCTCACTCACACCAATGTTGTTGATTGACCATCAGTCTACTCAACCAGCGGATGTACCGCAGTTTTTATGACTAACTGTGAGCTTCATTCTTGATGAATGAACTCAATAATAATCAGATTGACAGATCTTTATGAAATAGGGATGAAATTTAGATGTTTTTAAGAAAAATTATTTAAAGCGAGAAAGAAGATTCTTACCATAGACGAACATATAGCAATTGTTCGGGCAAGTTTAGTTACAGTTAAACAAAGTAATGATAGAGTTAATAGTTAATTAACCCTATTCATCCTCTAGCTACTTAGAGCGACGTTTTGGCAATAAAATTCTAGAACCAAGCTTAGAAAGAAAACGTAGTTCTAATTGTTCCTACGTAAATCGTGTCGTTATCTTTATTGTGTTCGGGATTGGTAATGACTAGCACTCCTGGAGTAATGCCAATATTTTTGGTAACTTGGAAGCGATAAAAAGCTTCTAGGTGCAAAGAGGAGTCCCTGTCTTCACGGTTATTAATATCGTTACTAGTCACTTTCGGTGGTGAGCCAACCACAATACCACCCAAGTTACCTTCTCGGAAAAGATCTGGAAAAGCTAAAGTCACTGCATAGTAAAAGATAGAAGCATTAGCTCCATCATTAACTCCTGAGACAGCTTCAGCTCGCGTGTAGCCAGCCCAACCGCCCAATGCTAATTTGGGGTTGATTTGGAAATTCACCGCTAAGCCATAGGAATCTGACGTATAGCTTTCTCCACCAAATGGGTCGTTGGAGTACGTACTTCCAACTCCTGCAACGCCTGCATCAAGACCATTGTAAGAACGAACGTAGGTCAAACCTAGATCGATAGTTTTAGTAGGCTTCAGAGTCAGCTGGGCTAATGCTACAAAGGGACCACCAGTCAACCCAGATGTAGGGGTTTCGGCTTCACTGGCTAAATAGGCTAAGGATAGGTTAACTGCATCGCTAAATTCGTAGGTTATACCTGCCCCTGAACCAAACCCAACTTGCGAGTAGATAGGACTGCGGTAGCCAAATGCAGAAATAGCACCATCCTTTACATCTCCAAAATAGGGATTGATCAGATCGACAAAATCACCTAAAACACCACCGTAGGGTTCGACAAGAACCGTCAGGCGATCGCCTATAGGAAATTCGTAGGCAAGATAAAACACTCCTAAGTCATTTTCGTTGGAGCCAACGGTATCTCGCTCGTAAACGAGTCGTCCCATGTTAGTACCCGTTGCGTCTCTAAAATCGGGAAAGTTGTTGGCATAAAGCGAGACAGTTAGCGTATCTTTTCCAGTAAAACTGGTCTCGAAATCTAACAGTACCCGATTGCTGAGGGTGAAATTTTCATCCACCTTACCAGCCGAACCTGCCGACACGCCAGAAGGAACGGCTTTGTCTTTCCCAACAGCTCCACTCAGAGCAAAAATGACTTGCCCGTTGAGTTTAGTCGTGGTGGAAAATTGATTCGCTTCTAATTCAGATGTTTGAGCTTCCAAGGCATCAACTCGTCCGCGTAGCGTAGCAAGTTCGGTAGAAAACTCTTCTTGCAACCGCTGTAGAGTTGTCAGATCTTCTTTGGTTACATTGTCAGCTGTAGCTGTGGCAATTAATTCGTTCACTCGATCTAGACAGGCATTCAAACCAGCAGCGAACTCGTAACGAGTCAAAGCACGGTTGCCGCGATAGGTGCTATCGGGATACCCAGCAATGCAACCATAACGCTCGACTAAGGACTGCAATGCTTGAAAAGCCCAGTCAGTGGGTTGTACGTCGGATAATTGGGACACAGAGGTAACTTGAGCCAACGAACCATCGATCTTGTCTCCATAGCTGTAAGGATTAGCTCGAATTGAAGAGACGGGAGACGCAGATCCAGGGAGACTTGTAGCTGGAATTGCTTGCACGGCATTGGAATATTCTGTAGGAGATATCACAGTCGCTTGAGCTATCGTGGCTTTTGCCTTACCAGCCGCATCTGAGGCAGATGCGGTCGCCTTTATTTCATCATGGGTAATCTCTATCGAATGCGCCTCTACCTCTAAAGCTTTTGTCTGTGCAGCTTGTAGTTCAGAAACTTTAGTGTTTTTTGGAGTTGGAGCTGCTGTCGAAGCAGTTACACCTGACATCAAAATTACTCCAAAAACAGCGGAGCTTAGTAGGAAGTATTTCCACAAAATATTAGACACTTTTCCTCACACTTTTTGAGTACAAAAACTTCAAGAGCGATAATTCGAGAAATTCTTTACTCTTAGCTGAGTTGCTTTAGACAACCGTTGCATAGTAGTAAAAGAGGACATGCCTCCTCCCCCTTGTCAGCTCAGCAGAGTAAAGATCGTTTACCAAATAAATGTTAGCTTTTGTTCTTAGCCTGCAAAGGAAGCTGATAGAACAATAGCAGGAAGTGTTGATTTTACGGTAATTTCACTTACTTCTTACTTCCGAACACTTTATTTGGAAAATGCATCTAGCTTCTCAGCTATTATCGTTCCTATTAATAGCATTACTTTCTAAGTCTTGTCATTTCATACATATATATTTTTAATATTTTCTAGATATTACTACAATTAATAAAATTTAATTATCTTTTTATTGTTATCTAGAAGCAGTCAAAATAAGCTTTGAGAGTCCTTTTATAGTTTACGCTTGAGTCAATATCTTTTACATCAACAATTTTTTTCATCCTGATTTCATATTTTTATGCTAAATAGTTCATAATAAATTAATGCAACTCAAGCATAAGTTGAAAATAAGTTATTTTCACCCTAATTTCATAATTAACTATCAATCTAGTAGATAATGGATTCTTGACCAAAAAACGGCTAGTATTTATTTTGACGACAAATATTAGTATCCCTACGTATGAATGACATCCGTAGAGACACTAACTTGATAAAGTATCTACCTAAGTGTTCCTTTAGAGAGCTGGATCGTCTCTAGACACGCTTCATAGCCTGGTTCATTTAAATCGCCTTCCTATCAATTAGTTGCTATTATTGTCAATCTCAAAGCAACTAGCTTTGAAAATACTCTTCCCTAAACTGCTAAGAGCGAAAAGCTGTAGCTCCAAAGTTCAATTGCTATTTCGAGCGGGCTTACTTTCAGCTTCCAGATAATCCAAAGTCAACGTGTCTTTTGTATACTGTGTGTAATCTCTGTGCTGCTCAAAACGAAATACTTGCTCTGAAAATTGGGAGAATAGCGTTCAATCTCAAGGCGATTCTCAGGATATGGTTTCTGGCAATTGCTCTTGGCTACTTGCCAGCAGGCAGAGAATTTTGAAAATTGCGCGGTCCTCTGTAGCCAGAAAGTTGTGCTAGTTCTTCTAAGCTTTGAGTCCCCGTGACAGTTTGACCGTTAATTACCCAGGTTGGAAATCCTTGCACCCCCGCAGCTTGACACCGAGCGGTTTGAGGATTGTTGCCTTTGGGATCGCACTCTACATAAGGAACGTCCTTAACAGCTTCCTGACCAAACAGCTGTTTTTGGTCGTGGCAGTGAGGACACCAGAAGCCGCCATAGAAGACTGCGCCAATCTGCTTCAGGTGTCGTGCCAGGGCGATTTCTGCTTCACCGGATTTAGTGGTAATGGGGTATCCCTCTGGTGAGGGTTGCTCCGTACTATGGCTGGAGTCGGCGATCGCTGGATTTTTTGCGTTGATATAAACTCCTAGCGTGCCTACTAGCACGATCGTTACTACGATAAATCCAGTGAATAACAGTTGACCGATATCCTGCCAATCCCGACCAACGATCGCTAGAGTAAATAGACTAGCTGAAAGGATTGCCGAGCCAACGCAATAGATACAGACTGCCTTAATCTCAAAAGCTAGTAGATACATCAGATAGCCGCTGAAAACCATCATGGCTGTTCCGCCAGCAAATAGCAACAACCCAGTCCAGTTCTCCAACTTCGAGCGTAGAGCTTTGTTTGACTGTGAATTTACTAGTAGAGGAGCCACAGCGAAAATTACCATGCTGGCGTAGGCGAGAAAACCAAATAACGCTAGTGGTAAGCCAAAGACAGTGGCATAGGGGCTGGCAAGCACGATATCGCAGCCAGAAGTCGGACAAGCAGCAGAGCCTTGAGAAAATTTAACGACTGTTAAATAGGCAGTTACCACCGCACCCACAGTAGCAAGTCCTGCCATCAAAGGACGCGAGTAGCGATGAATCCAAGGAGTAGAATATCGTTGCTTCATAAAACTGTTGAGGTGGAAATTGAAAAAGAAACTAAATAATTGTACGCAACAAAATACTTACTGGGATTTTGAGCTGACTTTACCAATGCCATAAAAAGCTCGCGCTATCCAGACAGGTAGCCTTAGATTTTGAGCGAGTAAGCCCATAACTATTCCTACGCCTGCCAGAATGACGTTCTGTCCTCGGCGGTTAGTAATCCAAAATCTCCAGTTGGTCAGGTTGGATTTTTGAGTCGGCTGGAAAGCTAGGCGATCGCGATCGTGAGTATGCTCCCAGTCCCGATCGTGGGAACTGCATTGAGTGTGGCACTCGGAGCTTGCCTCAGTAGTTTGTTCCACCGTATAACCCAAGGCTTTAACTCGCTCGGAAATTGCTGTCTCGCTCACCTGCTGCGAGTCGTAAACAACTTGCAAACGTTCGGTGGCAAAGCTAACTAATGCTGACACAACCCCAGAAATTTGCTGCCTTCCCACCTCGAGCGTTTTGGCACAGCTGCCGCAGTCCATTCCACCAACCCGCACTTGTAGCGTTTTAGTTGAAGCTACATCAGCGCGATCGGGCTGCCGATCTTCATGGCGATTGTCATGGCGATCGCGAGTATACTCGCGATCGCGGTCGTGGCAGCAGTCTTGAATGTGATGGTGAGAACTCGTGCTTGGACTCTGCTCCACTGTATAACCCAAAGCTTTAATCCGGTCAGAAATTCTTGTCTGGCTGACCTGCTTTGAGTTATAGGACACTCTCACTTTCCCAGTCGCAAAACTGACCAAAGCTTGGGATATACCGTGCATTTGTCGCCAGCTAGCTTCAATTGTTTTGGCACAGCTACCACAGTCCATGCCACTAACTTGTAGCGTTTGAGTTTTGAGGGAAGGGTTTTGAGTCATGGCAGCTTTACAAGCAACACTACAAAACAAAGTTAGCTGTTAGCATTTTAATACACCGTATATAACTAATGAACAAATATTCATATATACAATGATTCTCATTTTAGATAACATAATGAGATTGATAACCATTGCTTCAAACCTAAACTTATAATGAACAAGCGTAAGAAAAAGCCAGACGACGATTCACTTCTCAGTCCTGATGCACCAACCTGTGAAACCCGTTTGGTGCATCTCGATCGCGTTAGCGCTTCCAAGTCACAAATCTTACCCACAACAAAGGCTCAGCAGATGGCAGAATTTTTTGCAGTGCTGGCAGATCCGAACCGTCTGCGCCTTATATCTGCTTTGGCATCTCAAGAGTTGTGCGTCTGCGATTTAGCTGCATTGATGAAAATGACCCAATCAGCTGTTTCTCATCAACTGCGATTATTAAAAGCCATGCGATTAGTTAGCTACCGCCGAGAAGGGCGGAACATTTATTACAGCTTGGCAGATAACCATGTCATAAGCTTGTATCGAGAAGTAGCAGTACACTTGGATGAATAAAATGTTTAACGCGATCTACAAGCTCTAAGTTATCGAACGATTTGAGCGCTTTGATGTAGAAAGTTTGACAACTCGTCTTTTGACACGGGCAATTACTTCATGCGAATGTGCGAAAAAAATTCTATGCCTTGCCGATTGAATTTAAATCAGACATTAGGTTGGACTCTGCTTTTCACCTCACTCGTTAGCCCTGCTGTTGCCCATAATGTCGAAATCTCAAAGGATGTGGCTGGTACTTGGCACGTTGAACCTAACCACACTCCCACAGCTGGAGAAATTGCTAAAGCCTGGGTTGCCCTAACCCGTAGGGGAGGACAAATCTTGCCCCTGGAACAGGCTAGTTGTCAAATGGCTGTTTACTCGCAACCTCGCAAACAGGGCGACGCACCCGTGCTAAAGCCTGCTGTCAAAGCCATTAGTATTGAAAAGTATCAAGGTATTCCTGGAGCAGACATTGTTTTTCCCCAGACTGGGCTTTATCAACTGGAGTTAAGCTGTACGCCCAAAACTCAAGGTGACTTCCAGCCATTCCAGATGAAATACGATGTCACTGTTGCAACAGGTGCAGCTGCACCGACACCCAAGATCGAGCCATCAGCACAGAAAACTCCCGTTAGTGCGACGGAGCAAGAAACAACAAATCAGTTCGATCGAAAAGCACAGGAGTGGAGCATCTTGGTAATTGCCGTTCCAATAGTCATAGGACTGGCAATCTTGGCGATATTAATACGCAGTACTACGAAGCAGCGAAAGTAACCGTCTTTAGAATGCATCTGTTACAAAGTTTCCCATCTCGAAGTCCAGATGGAAAGGGATGAAAACAACCGACGTATTAATTTGTACCTGAAGGGTGCAGCAACATTCATTCGTCTGCTTCAGCTCGCCTCTATCTTAGAGCAAATTCCCCCAAGAACCGAACTGCATCTACACCTAGAGCAGCTAGCTTACATCGACCACTCCTGCCTCGACTTACTCTCAACATGGGAGAAGCAACAGCAGCAGAGGGGCAGTACTTTAGTCATACAGTGGGATGGATTGTTGGAGCGATACCGCAAACCAATTGTCAGAAGTTGAGTCAGGAAAAGATTAGGGTAGTGCAATTACGTAAAGGATAGAGGAAAATAGCAAGAACCTAAGTTGTGGAACAAAATCGTTCGAGATGAAACTGTATTTGCTATGTCCAACCTGCG
>NZ_JACJQX010000057.1:0-29521 GCF_014696895.1 Chroococcidiopsis sp. [FACHB-1243]
AAGAAGTAGAGAAAATTGCTTGGGAGTGAGAGACAAAAGCTATATCTAGCAAGCATTTGCGGCAAAGTGGCACTTTTTTACACGGATCTCGGCTCAATCCCAAGTAATGTCGCGTCACTTTGGGCAAGGAGCGATCGCCCCAAAGGATAAAGGCTGCTGGCTCGTTCATATCCTGCCAGAATCCTGCCACGCCAACATCGAGTAAATATTCATACTGCCGACTCCACCACTTGCGTACTTTGGGATGGGTGAAATCAGGGAAAACCGACCAACCAGGCCACACGGGTGCAACCACAAGCTTGCCATTCGGAAGGGTGCAAAATGCATCTAGCACACGACCCTCCAAGTAGAGATTGCTGGCGCGGCTGTACTTGATCCCAGGGTTATTAATGGCAATGAACTGCACACCCAAAGCAGCAAGCTCCTGCATAAAACTGGCAAGCTTGGGAAAGCGATCTGGATCGATAGTGAAGGCTCGGTATTCCACCTGAACGTCAATGTCTAGGTGAATCGCACTCAGCGGTAGATTATGCGATTTAAAGCTCTTAGCCGTTTCTCGGACGAACGCTTCGTCGGTACGATAACCCCAGCGTGACTGATGATAACCCAACGCCCAGCGGGGTGGCAGCGGCGATCGCCCCGTCAACTGGGTATAGCGCTCCAGCATTTGAGCGGGCGAGCCAGAAGTGAAGTAATATCGCAGCGCTCCTGCCTCAAAGTCAGCTGTGGCAGTTTCAGCAAACGTAAAGTTAGCAGGGTGTGTGTTTTCATAAAAAATTAGGTAACTGCCGTTGGAGTGAAGACCCAAGTAGAGCGGGATACAAATATACATTGGGTCTGCCCCCGATCCGTACTTGCCAGCAGCGTCGTAGTTCCACATTCGGAAGGCAAACGGTTGTTGCTTCGCGTCTTTTGCCGAGCGCAAGTTGAGCGGAAAAGCCCGTTCTCCCAATCCGTATATCTGTTCTTCCGGTCTTAGTCGCGCTCGATCGATCCACCTCTCACCCTGTCGCTGAGGCGGCATTTCTTCGCGCAGCGCAGTCGAAAAAGAATTGCAGAATTTCAGACTACCATCTATGCCAACAATGACTTGCAAAGCAGCACTAGATACAATCCAGCCATCGTCTACTTCATTTAGTGTTATTTCTACTTCTTGCCAATCTTGGCAGGCGATCGCGTAAGGAATGGGAGATATACCAGGCTTCCAGTTAATTCGGACTAGATCGGGAGTCAGAAAGCAAACTTCCAGTTCTGCTTGCTCAAAATAGAAGTTAGCACCTGTTTGAGTTAATTCAGACCGAAGTAGTTTTCCAGGGGGTTCTATCTCGTTCTCTGTCGATTGACTGAGCAACTGACGTTCGAGCCTGTCGCGCTTGAGCGAGTAGAGAAGTGCTTTTGGAGCGTAACTTAAGTAGAAAAGCGAACCCAAAAAATTCTTTAATTTCAATTCAATTTGCTTGAGGCTATTCATAATGCCAACGATCGGGCTGCGGTTAATACTTCTGAACTACCTAACTATTGCTTTAACAATTAAATACTTCAAAAGGAAAGCAAACTACCGAGCAAGTATCATCATTCTTAGGTCAGATCTTTTAATTAAGAATTGAGATCTGCGAACGGCTTTTCAGCTTCATCGTATCAATAGCATTACTACTTCTTGCCAAGATAGGGCGTTAGAGTCAGAATGAAATAGATATCAGTAGAAAAATTACCTAAAACAGAGTAGGTTGGTTATTTGTCCTAGGAAAGCTAAATAGTTGAATTTTGAACTTAATGGACGTGCAAAGTTACTCCAAAGATAGTCGTCAAAACAAGATTCTACTACCTCTAGTTCTAGCTGTCGATGACGATGAAGACAATTTAGAACTGCTGACGGAATTACTGAAGCTCATCGAGTGCCCGTTCATCACTGCTGTTGATGGTCAAACTACTATACTTATGGCACAACAGCATCAGCCAAAATTGATTTTACTCGATATGATGCTACCCGATCTGGATGGCTCAGAAGTCGTCCGTCGGCTCAAGCAAAGTCCCCAAACAAAGGAGATTCCAATCGTTGCTGTTACGGCTGTAGTTAGCGCAGAAAACCAGAAATGCTTTTTGTCGGCAGGTTGTAGCGACTGTGTTACTAAACCTTATGCGATCGAAGAACTAGAAGCGATCGTTCGTAGCTATCTCTTCACTCAAGATGACTCTTAATTTCCCTAATTCACGGCTAAAAAGCTTTGAATTGTCTGAAATTTCAAGATTCATTCGAGTTTTTTATGCCATTGACCATCATCGCCTTTTTCGTAGTCCCGCTTTACCGCACTCCAAGCAACGCGGAACGCACGTTCTTCTTCGCTATATTGTTCTTCAGCACTGTTAAACGCAGCCAGAAAAATTTCCTGGGCGTGCTTGGGTAAATGCTCTTTTACTGACTCCGGTAATTCATCGATCTGCTTGTAAGGCATCAGTTACACTCCCTTAGTTAAGACAAATCTGTGAAATAGTGCGTTGCGATCGCGGCTCCGGTTTATTACGTAATGAAATGACTCACGATCCTTTTCCCTCCTTACACAATGTGTGTGCGATCGCTCTGCTTGGATTGGTTTGCTGAATCCGATAACTTGCCTTGTCGCAGCCTTCTGCTGAGAACGGACAAAAACCAGCTAGTTGTCAAAAAATCTTGTAAATATCAGTAGCTAGAGCTTAAACAGCACTACTCGCAATCCACTCGCAATCCACTTTGACTCGACTTACTTTGCTAAGATGTATAACTCTCAATTAGCCTAAATTCTAGATTCACAAACTACTCGGACTATACAACAAACTCTTGTCCATTTGAATCAGTGTACAGTAGGTAATCTCTACAGTATCAGTTTTCATGCTAAAGCCAAGATATACATCAATCCATAGATTGAGTTTGAGTCTATTAAAAGAAAGGGGAAGTCATAACGGTGAAGTTCAAGCGAGAGCAATTCTTCCAGCAAGTTTCGCCACGACTGCAACCAACTGCATTGGTTCGATTGGCTTGGGTACGTGCATCTGGAAACCCGCTCTCAGTGCTTGGATGCGGTCTTCTTCTCTAGCATAGGCTGTTAGAGCTGCTGCTGGAATCAGTCCGCCTTGCTCTGGAGTTAATGCTCTAATTCGACGGATGAGGGTATAGCCATCCTCGACTGGCATACCAATGTCGCTCACTAGCACATCTGGTTGCCAGCGTTCGAGTAGCCAGAATGCTTCGCCTGCTGACGCTGCTGCGGTGGCTTCAGCTCCGTACTGTTCTAATGCTGCAACCAGAAAATCACGGGTATCTATTTCATCATCGACGACTAAAACTCGTACTCCATCCAGACTCAGGGTATCCTCAAGACTACTAGCTTGTCCTCGAACGGCTAGTTGCTCCGAATTGCTGACCCCTGGACAATTGACGATTGTTGGTAGTTGCACGATAAACGTCGCTCCCTGACCTTCCCCAGGACTTTCTACTCGAACTCTGCCACCATGCAACTCTACTAAGTTACGAACGATCGCTAAACCCAGCCCTAGTCCACCGTGCGCCCTAGTGGTTGTACTTTCGGCTTGACGGAAGCGCTCGAAGACATAGGGTAAAAAGTCAGGAGCGATCCCCTGACCTGTATCGGTCACTTGAATTTGGGCGTGAGAATTAACACTTGTTAGCTTTACCTCGACCCGTCCGCCAACAGGTGTAAATTTAATCGCGTTGGAAAGCAGGTTCCAGACGACTTGCAGCAAGCGGTCTGGATCGCCGGAAACTATGCTCACTTCGGAGTCGAGCCAAGACGAAATCTGAATTGTCTTGGCAACAGCAGTGGGACGCACAGTATCAATAGCTGCTTCGATCGCTTGTACCAAATTTGTTGGGCGGGTAAAAAGGCGCACTCTACCGCGAATAATCCGCGAAATATCCAGCAGGTCTTCAATCAACTGAGTCTGGGCTTTGGCGTTACGTTCGATAACTTCTAGTGCTTTTTTGGTCTGATTCTCGTCAAAGGAGCGAGATTGCAGTAGTCGCGCCCAACCAAGTATGGCATTCAGGGGCGATCGCAATTCGTGGGAGACAATCGCCAGAAACTCATCCTTGATGCGGCTAGCTGCTTCAGCCTCGGTGCGTGCGGCTTCGGCTTCGGCGCGTGCTGCCTGTTCGCGCCAGAGTGCTTCATCTTTAAAGTGGTTCGCGGCTTCAAGTTGGGCGGTGCGATCGCTGACACGTTGCTCCAGTTGAGCGTTGAGGGTGCGAATTTCTGCCTCGGCTCGCTGGCGCTCTGTCATGTCCCGCAGCAGCCAGCGCAAGGAAATCGGTTGACCGACCTGGTTGCGGATGGTAGTCACTGTCAGTACCGCATCAAATGGCAAGCTGCGACGTGGCATTAGGCGCACTTCCCAATCCTGCACTCGCTCCAACTGGTGCAGCCAGTTGAGTTGGGAACGAAAAGCCGAGCGATCTGACTTCGGGATGTAGTTGATCAGTGGTTTGCCAATCAAAAATGGCTGCTTAACGTTGAGTAGCCTTGTCGCAGCACTGTTTGCTTCTCGGATCGTGCCTTGTGGATCTATAACCAGATAGCCGTCTGGCGCTTCCTCGAACAGCTCCTGGTAGCGCTGACGTTCTGCTTCTACCAATTCGCAAGCAGTTGCTAGCTCTTGATTCTGCTGAATCAGCTCCTCTTCAGCTACTTGTAATTCTTCTAGAGTAACGCCGAGTTCCTCCAGCGAGTCCGCCGCCAATTCCGATTCGTTCTCTGACAAGACGCTTTGCTGATATAGTTGAGCGGCACGCTCGTACATGGTCTTGAGCTGCTGGGAAAACCGCTCTTCCACCCCTAACCTCTCTTGTGTTTTCTCAAAAGTGTTTTTTCAAAAAGAAAATCTCAAACACTCTTGTCTATAAATTCTCGCCTACAAAGTAACATTTCTCATAACATTTCTAAATCTACTACAAGGCTGATAGAAATCTTGCCAGAAGTGTGCTGACTAGCTTCGACGAATGCAAGGCAAACTTCAGCCTGTTGCTAGAAGCCAATCGATCTGAGCAAGTTTTCTTGGAGTCGATCTACTCCAACGAATCGCGATCGCACACATAGCGCTATGCAGCTTCTGCTAGCATTACCAGGGTCGTCAGGGCGAAGGCAATCCGCTCCAATGGCAGGATCAGATCTACACTCCGATTGTCGATCGCGAAGCTGGGCATATCGAACGAGGTACAAGTTGCCTCATTTTGGGCAAGCACCATGCCGCCCATCTTTGAAATCGCCTTTGCCCCTCTAGCGCCATCACAGCCCTTTCCTGTCAGAATGGCGGCGATCGCTCGCTCTTTAAAACTGTTTGCTACTGACTCGAATAGCACGTCAGCGGCAGGGCGCACAAAGTTCACCCTATCTGAATTTGAAAGCCAGAGGGTACTGTCTGGGTTGACCAGCAGGTGTTTGTTAGGGGGAGCAATGTATACCGTCCCCGATTGCAATCGCTCCCCCGACTCTGCCTGCTTGACCTTCAGAGGGGTGCGACGGCTGAGGATGTCAGCCATCAAGCTGGGATACCAGGGGTGTATATGCTGTACCACGACGATGGCTGCTGGAAAGTCTGATGGTAAAGCTTCTAGGATTTGGCTAATTGCCTTCAGCCCGCCTAAAGATGCTCCTAGTGCCACTACGTCGTAGGCGGAGGTGGGGGAGTAAAATCGGTTGCTGGGTTTCTGTTTGCTGGTCAACATGGAAGATGTTGTTTAACGGTTCGCAATGGCGAGCCATTGCGAACCGTCGCATACCGAGTGTTTTGGGGTGTGGCAAGTCCAACAGTTATGTAAGATAGCTTACATAAACTTGTTTTTTTATTATGTCAGATATCAGACATATTGGTATGCTCTCGTATAAGCTACAAACAAAAAAACTGAAAAAATTAATTCTTTAACTCGGTCGTCCATGTGGGACGAATTCAGAAAATAGAAGCCTCGCTAGCGCTCGATCGGGAGCTTGTTTGTATTCAAAAATACAGGCAGATTTAACACAGGTTCATCCCTCTAGGCGAGGAACCAGACAAGGCAGTAATGTAATGTGACTTACATAAGGGCTAGATTCTCACGACAGGTTTCCCAACCTACGTAATGGAATGCTCTTGATGAAGAGCATCAGGCGCGATCGCTCTCACAGCTAGAGGAACTTTTTCCAGCAGTAGATCTAAAGACTGGTCTAGGAAACTGCCCTATTGAGTCAGTCACCAGATTTCACTTTCGACATCGAAAGCGAGCTGGAGAAGTCCTTTCATACTGTCAGTCATCCCTTCTCAATACGAGCGCACCGAGGTTTTTGATGTCCGCGTCCAATCCACCCCCAATCCCAGCTAAAAATCGTCTTCTAGCAGCCTTGCCTGTGGAGGAATACGAGGCTCTCTTCCCCCACCTGGAGCAGATCTCCCTGACTTTCAAGCAAAGCATCTACCAGTCAAACGAACCGCTCGAATACATCTATTTTCCCAGTCATGGCATCATCTCTCTGGTCGTCATCATGGAAGACGGCGGGGTAGTCGAAGCAGCTACAGTGGGCAATGAAGGAATGGTCGGTCTTCCCGTATTCCTAGAAGCAGATACAATCCCCAGCGAAGCCCTTGTGCAAATCCCTGGCAATGCCATGCGGATGAAGGCAGATGCGTTTAAAGCCTGGGTAGAGCAGAGTCAGCCGCTGCAAAAACTGCTGAAGCGCTACACGCAGGTAATGATGAACAGTATTATGCAAACTGCTGCCTGCAACCGCATACATGAAATCGAACAGCGATGCTGCCGCTGGCTGCTGATGACCCACGATCGCGTGGGGTCAGACAATTTTCCTCTCACTCAGGAGTTCCTTGCTCAAATGCTGGGCGTGCGTCGTCCCAGCGTCAGTGTAGTTGCCAGTATCCTTCAGAAAGCGGGGCTGATCCGCTACAGTCGTGGCAAAATCGCTATCCTCGATCGCCCTGGTCTAGAAAGCGCAACCTGCGAGTGTCATCGAGTTATCAAACAGGAGTTCGACCGCTTGCTCGGTTGAGCCGCGATCTAAGAGACACGCGCCTAGAGGGGTTCAAAGGTAGCTCGCTTTATACCTTTGGCGTATAAATGCATCAGTAAGGGATTGTTCTGCCCATGTTTTTCAAATTCAATCTTTAGGTCGATCGAAGTATTTACTGGGATAAACTTATTCGGGCTGAATGGAGAAATTTGAAAGCTGAAATTCGGTACAGCCACTATTAGTTTTCCCTCTTTCACAGTCAGTTCCCAAACAGCTTCAGTTACCGGATTGAGAAAAACACCTGTTTTGGCTGAAACTTCTTTTTCAGGGAGTTCGACGAACTTAGAGACAGGACTCATACTGGTTGGATTCCTAAGAATTTTACCGACCAATTCTCTCTGTTTGGGAGTGAGTTTTTGCCAACTATGCCCCCAAAATTCTCTCAAATCTTCTCGATTCCCAAAATAACGGCGATGTAAAAACTTAGAAGACATCAAGAAAATCAAGCACCCTATTAACATTAGTAGACTTCGATTATTAGTAAAATACTTGCTACTAGCTTGACTAGTATCTATCTCAAGTAGGACATAAATATTAAGTTGGTCTGCGATCGAAGATACCAAAAAACTTAAAAAAACTTGAGCAAACTGTTTTATTTTCTTTATTGTTATAAGCTAATTAATTAGCAGTAGTACAAAGCTCAATAGAAAATCTCGCTTGTGCAGAACTATTCTCAGCCAGGAATATATTCAGGAACGGCTAATAGTTCTATAAGCGAAGCAGTGCGCGATCGCGTTTATATCTCCTACTTACAAGCTTTGCGCTCGAAAATTTTATTACAGGTATAGGAGGAAACGAGATAGGCACTAAAACCAGATTTTTTGAGTTTATTGTTAGTAGGATTACAAACTTTGTCCGCTCGTTGCAATAAGTTAGTATTTGACTGCTAAACAGTCAACGCGAGTAGAGAAAAGCGCGATCGCTTTCATTGAAATTGAAGCAATTCTTGGAGGTATTTGTGTGAACGTGGATGTATTGGGTAAGCAAATAGAGGGTATCCACTCGCGTTTGACCGAGCTGTACCAAAGCGCTAGTACCTTAGTACAACCAACGTCAGATCTGCTGCCGTCAGCTTTCAAGGAACTGGGCATCGCCTCGGAAGAATTGCAGGTAGCCCTAGAGGAACTAAAGCAGCAAAACGAGCAACTGGTAGCGGCACAAACGGAGATTGAAAGGCAACGCCAGCGCTATCAAGACTTGTTCGAGTTCGCACCGGATGGTTATTTGGTGACTGATGCAGCAGGGACAATCGAGGAAGCTAACTGTACTGCTGCCAAGTTGCTCAACGTCTCGCAACGATTCTTGGTTGGCAAACCGCTAATAATTTTTGTTCCTGAAAATGAGCGACAGACCCTTCATGCCCAACTGAACCAGATGCAACAAGTCCAGCAGATACAGGAGTGGGCAATACGCCTTTGCCCGCGTGATGGCAAGCCTTTTAACGCAACCTTGACAGTCGCTACCATCCGCGACGGGGAAGGCAAAGTAGTTGGATTGCGTGGGTGTATGCGCGTCCGCAGTGTTCCTGGGTGCGAATGCTACGTCCCGCAGCAGGCACAGCTAAAGCTAGAAAGAAATGACTTCAACCCCAGCCAAGATTTCCGAAAGCATATTTTTTTGAAGGGGGAGACTATACCCCTCAACCCCCAAACTATTTGGCAAGTTCGTCAGGGGATCGTGAAGCTGAGTACGGTTTGTCAAAATGGTGAATCAGTGCTTGTAGGATTGGTAGGATCTTCGATGGTTTTTGGTGCCGATCTGACTTCTCTGGCATCCTACCAAGCTATAGCTCTCTGTGCAGTTCAGTTAGAATATTTTTCTCCATCAGAGCTAGCAGCCTCCCCAGCCCTGGCTCAGATTATTTTACCTCAAATCGATCGGCGACTCCGGCAGACAGAAGCCATGTTAGCTATTTCAGGACAACGACGAGTAGCAGACCGATTTTACAAACTATTGCAGTTGTTGAAACAGGAAATCGGTCAACCCGTGGAGCAAGGAACTCGTCTTTTGGTTCGTTTTACGCATCAGGACTTTGCCAATGCTTGCGGTACGACTAGGGTGACGATTACACGACTGCTCGGCAAGCTAAAGGAACAAGGCGCAATTACTATAGATCGCAAGAATCACATTATCTTAATAGAACGGGGCTTTAAGAATGTTGTTAATGCAGGGGATATTGCCAAGCACGCGCCAAAACGAATTGCAGAGTGCCAAACCAAGATCGCACTTGATTCGCCACTCTACATACAGTCTTCTTAAGAATTTATAGTCAGGGTCTTTATATTAGCTGACCCCGATTTGTAACCTCAACTACAATAGCAGAAATCTGATGAAATACTAATTTTTTTTAGACTTATTAGAGCCAAGCACTCTTTCCAACCCGTGTTGAGGCATGACTGCAACTGCGATCGCCGTGCCTAAGTTTCGCAAAAATCAAACAGCGTGTTTTGTCGGTGGTTTAGGCACGATTCGAGGTTGTCAATTGCGAAGCTGACTTTACTAAAGAATAGCTGTTCTCATGGTTTGGCGATCGCGCTCTGCGTAGAGTTGACATCATCTACCTTTTTTCAACGGCAAAGCAGTTCATCAGTAAACTTTATTTCGACACGAGAAGTTCGATGATAATTTACTTGGGATACACAGCTCTCTCGGCGCTGCTACTAGCAGCACTAATTGGGGCGATTGCTCAAATGGGTATTGCTCTGGATGAAGCAGATCTCGAACGCTTCTTTGTTTGGACGTGTATTGCTTCAGTCATTGCATATTTGCCGATGGTGTTTTAGTAGACGGTAGGGATTGCGGCTAGAGCGAGATTTGCTTTGACCGCCTGCAATAGCACCGACTTAAAGTTTCAGCTTCTAAATTGCTCGATCGATCGCGTGCCTGGGCTGTAAAATCGCTCTGACTCGCTCCAATAGAGCATTCAAGTCAACTGGCTTACGGATAAAACCATCAGCCCCTACGTCAAACGCTTCTGCCGCAGTTGGTTCTTGGTAGCCTGTAACTAGCAGAATTGGCACAAAGGGCAAGCGATCGTTTTGTCGGATATGCTTGGTCACTTCTAAGCCATCCATCTGAGGCATCATCACGTCCAGCAACACCAAGTCTGGTGGACTAGCTTCAATCTGGGCTAAAGCTGCACGACCGCTATCAGCAACCTCAACCAGGTATCCTTCTCCTTCTAGAAACGCTTGAAGCATGAAATAGTTGTCAGCAATATCATCGACCACCAAGATCCGATCGACTTCGGAGACTAACTCAGGAGATGAATCGTTCATTATGCAAGCAAAAGAAAACGAGCGAGTCAAGGAAAAATTACTTTAATTCTCCTAACTTGCATGACCTGAATAAATCCTCCCACGGCAGAAGGCATTTTCTATCCAAGGTTAGTGGCGATCGCCTCAATCTCTAGCATACAAGTTCGACTGCCGCTCAAGACGGCTGGACTTAGCTCCAAGGCTGGCACTTTCGCTAGAGCCAAGGGAATTAATGGAGCAGATAACTGTAACATCTGTGCTGCTTCTACTCCAAAAGATAGAAGCGTTGTTCTACCTTTTGGTAGACAATCAATTATAACAGTCATTACACGCGCCAAATTGCATCAGGTTTCCAAAAACTGCAACGCCTAAACGCTAATAAAAGTAATTCCGAAACATGGTTTAAAATACAGCGCACAGTAGAGACAATGATATGTATTCGCAGCTGATGGCGATTAGCCAGAATGCTTTAGAAGATGCATATTACGAAACTGCTTACCACGCGCTGTGTGCTGCTATGCACTTAGCCAATGCTACAAGGGACGAACATCGCTTACAAGCTTTGGCACAAGTAGTGAAAACACAAATTGATTGGATCGATCTACACGCTCCAGAACATCGGATGTCAACTCAGGGTGCAGTAGAACGCAATGGTACATCTTTCTACAAAACGCTCTCGAAACAGATTCATGCAGAGCTGATAATTATACAACAGCAACGCCGACAAGAACAACTCTCCAAGCATTTGCCGTCAGACGGCGATACTCTCAATAGCCCCTCTACAGAGGAATAAGTTAACATTCCCAGCCCATCTATAATAGTTCCGATTTCAATAGAAATTGGAACTAGAGAAATGAGCACCCGCAGGCACTTACTTCAATCTTGTGCAAACAGATTACCTCCTGCATATTTCCAAGAATTCGGCTCTGGATCTTTGCTTTTCGACTATTTCACCAACTCTTTGCCAGCAACTGTAACATTCTTTCATTCAAACGAGCTTCAGGAGCGACTCGTTCGCGCTTCAATCGCTTCATAGAGAATTTATTTTAAATACAGATCTCTGGGAGAAGATGGCAGAATGTAGAGTGACGAATTATTTAATCGAAACCGATAAAAAAGCTTTAAATCCAAAGCAATCTTAAAGACAAACTTAGTATTTCTTGGAATTTCTGGTAATTAAAGCTATAAATTGAAGTTAGCCGCTTTAAAGACCGTAACTATAAATGCTTACAAACACTTTTGCAGAGTGTGAAGCCAGGTCAAAACTAAACTCGACGCTTTACTACAAACAAGAGTTTTCAAGAACGTAAATTTAGGATCTCTCGAATAGGTATTATTTGACAAACCATTCCTGATATATAGCAACTAAGTTCTGATTTTGTTCGCGCATAGCTCTTGTTTTAATACGTATTGCTAGAGCATCAATCCGCATTTTGCAAGCTCGCAGCCGCATCACCTTAGCTTTAAAACGCATAGCAGACAGATCGAGTTTTTTCTGAGATCGCTCTTCTTGAGAGAAATTAGACACAATTAGGTACCACCTTTTTACTAAATAATGATTTTCGAGTTTCCCTAAATCCGATGATTTTTCTGACACTTTCTTAAGTTTCTTGAGCGGACAAAGGAGAAGGTTTATCAAAAAATGGAGAAAGCTTGTCTTGTGACAAATGGTTAAAGTATGCAACAGAACAATCAATTGTTAGCAAAACTCTTAGCTAGTCTCCGAGCGAGTTAGACTAATATTCTTGAAAGAGTAGCCTCAGCCTCGTTTGCCAAGCGATCGAACTCTATTTACCCAACTTTAAATGGGGTTAAGCTTTTACCTATACTATGTCTCACTGCTATCTCAAGTTTTAGATATTAAAAGGTAATTTTGTATATCCCTACAGAGATAGCTTTTCTAACAAAAACTTGTGAACTCAAATACATCTCGATCTCTCAGTTTCTAGCCTTTGAGTATACTAATATACTTACATTTTTACAGCGTAATTTATCAAATCTTTCAATGTCGTTTGTAGAACGGCATTAAGTATTTTGTGACCGCGATCGATGATTTGACTGATGTGCCTTATTTTTTGATGAAGCACGTACTCTTCAGTACCAAATATAATTTCCTACTCTTTTGATACAAGTAGTGAAGCACTCTTTCATCTCTCATCGAATAATTCGAGGAATTATAACTTCATCCTCATAGTGTATTCTGTGTCAAATCAAATTGTATTTTTCAAATCAAGAGATAGCGCTCGCACTTCACTAAGTCTTTAGTAAGATAAACAAGCTTTTGGAAGCGCGAAGGGTATAGGCTTGACAGTGAGGATAAAAAGTGAGAAGAAACAATTTAGAATACATTGCTTGCATCTGAAAATGAAAATAGACGTTGTTATTTTTTTAAGTTTTGGTATTCAAAATCACCAATAAATTTAGCATCAAGTCCATTCTCTAGCTAGAAGATGGATGAAATAGTACTAGTTAGTAGTAGTAAAGTAGTTAGACAAGTCCGATCTAGATCGCAGCGCATCCTCGTGCGATCGCAAGTCCCTGCTCGAATTGCCAGAAGCTCGCTAGAGAAATACTTAGCTAGTTTTTTAGCGACTTGGATGGGAATATTTACCCAATTTCCACAACTTGATGGATAACTTCGCACCCCTCAGTCGGAATCAACAAATGCTCAGACACGACATAATTGTCGTTGGAGCCTCTGCTGGCGGGGTGGAAGTGCTGACCCAGCTGGTTGCCTCTTTGCCAGAGAACTTACCAGCGGCAATTTTCATCGTCATTCACCTTTCTGGCACCAGTAAAAGCTTTCTGCCAGAGATCCTCAATCGCAAGGGGAAAATGCACGCAGCTCATGCTCGTGACGGTGAGGCAATTGTGCCTGGGCGCATCTACGTAGCACAGCCGAATTACCATTTGTTAGTCAAACGTGGTTACATCCGCTTGGTGCAGGGTCCAAAGGAAAACGGTACTCGTCCGGCGATCGATCCCTTATTTCGCACGGCGGCAAAGGCATACGCTCGCCGTGTAGTTGGTGTGGTGCTGTCGGGTACGCTCGACGATGGTACGGCGGGGCTGACAGATATCAAGCAGCAGGGTGGTGTGGCTGTGGTGCAGCATCCCGATGATGCCCTGTTTAGCGGGATGCCCAAGAGTGCCATCTCACACGTAGAAGTAGACCACATTCTACCAGTCTCGGCGATCGCCCCCGTTTTAGTACGTTTAGCCCATGAACCAATAGTTGAGCCAGGAGCTTTGAGTGTGAATAGCGATAGCGAACGGGAAATGGAACCCGATATTGTGGAACTCGATGGCATGGCTTTACGCGATCGAGGACATCCTGGGACAGCTTCAGGCTTGATTTGTCCAGATTGCGGCGGTTCTTTATTCCAACTGCACGAAAGGAAGAATTTGCTTCAGTACCGCTGTCGCGTCGGTCATGCCTTCTCTGCCGAAAGTTTGGTAGCGGGGCAGTACAAAGCTCAAGAAGAGACGCTGTGGGCGGCAATTCGGTCTTTAGAAGAGCGTGCCGAGCTGATGAGTAAAATGGCGAATAACGCGGCGGAACGTAACAGTACCAAGTCAGCTAGGCGGTTTGGAGCGCAGTCCCGAGAAGCTCAAGAGCAGGCTGACTCAATCCGAATAGTACTGTTCCAAAATCAGTTACCCACTATGGCTGGGGTAGCCGAAACCGATGGAGGATCGAATCCAGGTGAGCTAGAATTCGATGCGACGTTGAAAGTGGTAGTGCTGGTAGCATCAGATGGTGGGCTGAATGCCTTGAGTTACATCCTAGCTGCCTTACCACTCAATTTTCCCGCAGCGATTATCGTAGTACAGCATCTCGACACCCAATCCCAGCCTAGCTTGATGCTAGATCTCCTGGATCGCCCGTCAAGCTTGCCATTACTGCCGGCACAAGCAGGCGAGCAATTGCGATCGGGTAGAGCCTACATTGCTCCTGCGACTTCGCACCTGTTCGTGACTCCAAACGGTACTCTCTGCCTATCTAATGCTGTATTTGTAGACTGGAAGCGCCCCTCTGCCGACTTGCTATTGCAGTCAGTGGCAGCTAGTTTTAAAGAGCGGGCGATCGCCGTAGTTCTCTCTGGTAGGGGTAACGACGCTACTACGGGAGTGCAAGCGATTCACAAGATGGGCGGGAAAGCGATCGCCCAGGATGAGAGAACTGCCGAGTTTTTCGAGATGCCTAGTGCTGCTATTGCTACTGGGGCTGTAGATTTCGTTTTGCCATTGGGCAAAATTGCTTCTACGATAAAGGAATGGGTGATGGATGAAGCGAGCCAATGAGCATTACATCGATCGACTGCGAGTTTGAAGCCCTGCTAGACTACCTCAAACTCACGCACGGCTTTGATTTTACGGGCTACAGCCGTTCTCATTTAATGCGGCGGATAGAAATACGGATGCAGCAGGTAGGGATCGAGGGCATCAGCGATTATCATGACTACTTACAGGCACATCCCCAAGAATTTACTCACCTATTTAACACGATTGAGATCAACTTCAGTGGCTTCTTTAGGGATGCCGAATCTTGGGACTATATAGCGACACAAATCGTTCCCCAAATAGTTGCGAGTAAATCCGAGTCCGATCCGATCCGAGTTTGGAGTGCTGGATGCGCTACTGGAGAAGAAACTTACACTTTGGCAATCGTACTTGCCCAAGTCCTAGGGGTGGAACAGTACTTATCGCGGGTGAAAATTTTGGCGACAGATGTGGATCTCGATGCCCTGAAGCAGGCGCGTATGGCAAGTTACCGCAGCGATCGCGTGGTGGGCATTCCAACTACATTGCTGTCGCAGTACTTCCAGCAAGTTGACAAACACTACGTCTTTCGCTCTGACTTACGCCGCCCCATTATCTTTTCCCGACATAACTTAATCGCCGATGCGCCGATGTCAAAAATTGACCTGCTGGCGTGCCGTAACGTTCTGATCTATTTCAACATCGAAGCCCAAGCTAGAGTCCTAGCACGCTTTCACTTTGGCTTGAAGGATAGTGGCTTTCTCTTCCTGGGTAAGGCTGAGATGCTACCTGATAACTTTTTTACATCGTTAGACATCCAACACCGCGTCCTTGCCAAAGTGCCGAAGAATAGTTTAAACCAACGCTTGTTACATAGGGCGATTAGCCCACGGTAGTACGTGCGCTCAATAGACTCGCGCATGAGTCAACAGTTCTTCACTTTGAGGGGAAGTTAAACTCAGCCATCTCGTCACCAAGGCGACTTAATTTAACAGTGACTAGTGACCAGTTATTAGTTACCAGTTATTAGTTTCATGCTGATTGAGTTTAAACCAGTGTCCAGTAAGCATTGCAGCGAGCGGTAGGTAAAGCTAGTTCAAGCTTAGTACAGATAAATTAACTCTTAACTGGTGACTGGTGATTGGTGACTAATAACTGGTTTAACTTTTCCCTAGACTGGAAGCAGAAGTTTTTGTTTATCTGCTGAAGTTCTCTTGTACTGCTACCCTGGAGTAAGAGTATTTAGAAACTATTGTGGTCATGGAAGTCGGTAGGTAGGCGGGAGCGCAGATACAATCCATGAGCGACGAGCTGTTTAGGCAACAAATTCAAATCATCAATCGACAGATGGCGATTCTGCACGGTCACATGTTCGAGTTATCTCCGGCGCTACAAAAACAGGTGAGCAAGGTTTTGGAGGAGACTGCTACTGCCTTGGACAATCTCTTACTAATCTATGAGGAGATGCAGACGAATTTGGAAGCATCAGCCGTCGTTGAGTCGGAGCTTTTCCAACAAACTCAGCAAGCGATGCAAGAGCGTCAGCATTATTACGACTTATTTCAATTCAGCCCAGATGCTTACTTACTAACCGATGCCAATGGAGTCATTTTGTCAGCGAATGGGGCGATCGCCAAACTGCTAAATGTGCCACAAATCTACCTGCCTGGTAAACCACTCGCTACTTATATTACACAAAGCGATCGCTCTTGCTTTCGCACTCTTCTCAACCAGCTGACTTTTGTCAGTGACGTGCAAAATTGGGAAATGAATTTATGCCCAAGACATGGTAAGCCGTTTGCGGCTCTTTTGAAAGTTGCTGTTGCCCGCGATGACTCTGGTTTGATTGGGGCGTTGCGAATTGGCGTGCATGACATGAGTGAGTACAAGCAGGTTGTGACTCAACCCGCCTTTGCACTTAACTCTGAAGATCTGCCAGCCCAAGCAACTATTCCCCTGACTCAACTGCCGCCAGCGCTTGACGGCTTACAGGTTTTGGTGGTAGATGATGAAGCCGATGTCCGCGAATTTATTACTGCTGTTTTGGAGTCGCAGGGAATTCGCGTGACGGCAGTTGCCACCGCAGCAGCAGCATTGGAGGCACTGGAACGATTCCATCCTGATGTTTTGATTAGCGACATTCGGATGCCGCATCAGGACGGCTATAGCTTGATCCGCCAAGTGCGGGAATTGGAGGCACAAAAAGGATGGCATATTCCGGCAGCCGCGCTCACTGCTTATTTAGCAGAGGATCGAGAAACAGCAATAGCAGCCGGATTTGAGTCGCATCTGCACAAATTGGCTCAACCCACCCAGATAATTAAAATGGTAACTGGGTTGTCTAGACGCTCACCTACCTAGCCAGCGCGATCGCCCGTCACTTAGTCGAATTACACCACGGTACAATCGAGGTAGCAAGCGAGGGAGAAGGACGAGGGGCAACCTTTACCGTACTGCTGCCATCGATCGCCTCTGCTCAATTAAATAGTCACACCAAATTACTAAAGTAGCGATCGCGATGCAACGTCCTCAAAGAGAAATCACTCTAAACAACATCCTAATTACCGAGGAATTATCTCGGCGTTCGCCTCGTCCCCCAAACTTGCTCTTAGAAAATCAGGCGTTGCATACATTAGCACGGCAGCTAGTGAATCAGCCGGAAGCGATGCTCCAAAGTCTAGTTGACATTGCACTAGACTTATGCAATGCAGGAACCGCAGGAGTCAGTTTACTGGAAGTGCTGCCCAGTGGGGAAGAAGTCTTTCGCTGGAATGTATTAGCCGGAAGATTATCACAGTACGTAGGCGGTACAACACCCCGCAACTTTAGCCCCTGTGGAACCTGCCTCGAGCGCGGTACACCCCAGCTTTTTTCTCATCCCGAACGATATTTCACCTACTTCCAGAAAGCTAATACTCCAGTCGTTGAAGGCTTAGTATTACCCTTAATTGCGGAGAATCATGCCCTCGGCACGATCTGGATTATGTCGCACGACGAGCAGCGGCACTTTGATTCGGAAGATGTGCGGGTAATGACGAGTCTGGCAGATTTTACCGCAGCCGCCCTCCTGCGAAACCAGCGACAAACTAAGGAATTGCTAGCTGCCAACGCCACTCTAGAAGCGGAAATTGTAGAGCGCCTCCAGGCGGAAGAAAAATCGCGCGAGATCCAAAGACGGCTCGAATTATCTTTGACGGGCGCGAATCTGGGAGTCTGGACGTACAATGTCGGCACGGACGAATTTTGGGCGGACGATCGCGCTAAACGAATGCACGGACACGAGCCGCACGAAGTCCACAACTTTGAGGAATCCGGAGCGAATATCCATCCCGAAGACCGCGATCGCGCTGGAATGGCGTTTGCTCAAGCAATTCAAGAGCGATCGAAACTGCAAATCGAATACCGCGTTGTCTGGCGCGACGGCAGCGTTCGCTGGATTGCTTCTTACGCCGAATTCATGCCATTAGGCGATCGAGACGAGGGAATATTTTACGGCGTGGCGCAGGACATTAGCGATCGCAAACGCGCAGAACTTGCCCTGCGCGAATCGGAAGGAAAATATCGATCGCTGTTCAATTCAATTGACGAAGGCTTCTGCATCATTGAACGAGTGGCAGGGGAACCCATTAATTTTCGCTATGTTGAAGCGAATCCAGCATTTGCAGTGCAGACTGGCGTTAGCGATATTGTTGGAAAAACGATTCGTGAGGCGTTTCCCAATGCACAAGAAACCGGATACGAGAATTACGAGAATGTCTTGAAAACAGGTGAACCGCTCCGGTTTGAAACCAACGTTTCCAGTCTCGAACGCACGTTGGAAATCTACGCCTTTCGGATTGAAGGCGAACCTCGCCTCGCAGTCATTTTCAAAGATATTAGCGATCGCAAACGGCACGATGCAAATCTCGTCTTTTTAGCCGAAGTCAGCCAAGACCTGGCGCGTCTGACGAACATTGACGAGACGATGAATGCGCTGGGCGAAAAAATCGGCGGACATCTCGACTTGTCGGCATGCGCCTTTGCCGAACTTGATGAGGCGGCTGAAATTGGAGTCATCAACCACAGCTGGCATCGCAGCGACGTGCCGAGCCTGGCTGGCACGTATCGCATGGAAGAGTTCGTAACACCCGATATTCTGCAACGTTGTCGCGCCGGAGAAGCCGTCGTCGTCCGCGACGTGTTCGACGACCCCCTGACCGATGGCGAGCAGTATGCGGCTCTGAACATCGGCTCCTTCCTCAGCATACCGCTCGTGCGCAATGGCGAGTGGCGCTTCCTGCTCGTCATTTATCATACCGAACCCTATGACTGGCGCGACGACGAAATCGAACTGACCCGCGAACTCGCCAACCGCATCTGGACGCGGCTTGAACGCGCCCGCGCCGAAGTAGGGTTGCGCCGATCGGAAGAAAAATATCGGCTGCTGTTCAATTCGATCGACGAAGGTTACGCCCTCTGCGAACTGCTGTATGACGACGATGAAAGGGCGATCGACTGGAAAATTTTGCAGGTCAACCCAGCGTTCGAGTCCCTGACCGGACTGCGCGATGTCGCAGGTAAAAACGCCACTCAACTGGATCGACCGTTGAATCAGAACTGGCTGCAAACCTTTGGCACGGTGGCTCAAACAGGCGAATCGACCCGGTTTGAACACTACATCGACAGTGTAGATTACTGGTTCGAGATTTTGGTGTCGCGCATCGACGAAGATAAACACCACATTGTCGTCGTATTCAACAACATTACCGATCGCAAACAGGCAGAAGCCGATCGAGTTCGCCTGATTCAGGAACAAGCTGCCCGTCAACAAGAACGCCAACGCGCCGAAACTCTGGCAAACCTCGATCGCGCTAAAACTCTCTTCTTCAGCAACGTCAGTCATGAATTCCGCACCCCGTTGACACTGCTGCTGGCTCCCCTGCAAGATGCTTTGAGCGATGCCGAAGGCGGTATGCTCTTCGACCATACTACGCAAACGCGAAGCGACCATCGCACCTATCCCCTTTCTTCCTCCCAACGAGAACGACTGGAACTAGCGCATCGAAACGCAAATAGACTCCTGAAACTGGTTAATACCCTGCTCGACTTCTCCCGCATTGAAGCTGGACGCATAGAAGCAGTCTACGAACCGACCGATTTGGCAGCTTATACGACTGAATTAGCCAGTGTCTTTCGTTCTGCAATCGAGCGGGCAGGGCTACGCCTGATTGTCGATTGCCCACCGTTGCCCCAACCTGTATACGTAGACCGCGAAATGTGGGAGAAAATTGTCCTCAACCTACTCTCCAACGCCTTTAAGTTCACCCTAGAAGGCGAAATAGCGGTCAGGCTGCATTCTGCCCAAGGCGAATGCGTCATACTACAGATCCAAGATACAGGCACAGGGATTCCACACGAAGATCTACCCCATCTATTTGAGCGATTTTACCAGGTACGAGGAGTAACAGCAAGGACGCATGAAGGATCTGGGATTGGTCTAGCCTTAGTGCAGGAGTTGATCCGAATGCATGGCGCAACTGTAGACGTAAGCAGCGTTGTGGGACAGGGAACCTGTTTCACTGTCACAATTCCTTTAGGCACAGCTCACCTACCGAGCGATCTCCTACGACTCGACGTAGGAGATCGTAACACTACACGTACCCTAGCATCAACAGCACTTGGTGCAGCCCTTTATGTCGAAGAGGTAGAGCGTTGGCTACCGGAAGAAGGGAGTCGGGAGTCGGAAGTCGGGAGTCGGGATAAATCGCCCACCCACCACGCACCACTCACCACGCACCACTCACCATGCATTCTTCTGGTTGATGACAACGCCGATATGCGCGATTACCTAACGCGGATACTGAGCGATCGCTTTCAAGTCGAAGCGGTTGCGGATGGAGCAGCGGCACTGGCGGTGGCGAGAGCAAGAGTGCCAGATTTGGTACTGAGTGATGTGATGATGCCGCAACTGGACGGCTTTGGGTTGCTCCAAGCGTTGCGTGCTAATCCACAAACCAGAGAAACTCCCATCATCCTGCTTTCTGCCCGTGTAGGCGAAGAGTCGGTAGTGTCAGGGCTAGAAGCGGGGGCGGATGACTACTTGATCAAGCCCTTCTCTGCTGCTGAGCTAGTGTCTCGCGTCAATGCTCATCTCCAGATGGCGCAACTCCGCTCTGAAGCACTCCGCTCTGAAAGAACGATCAATCGCCGGAAAGACGAGTTGCTGTCAACCGTTTCCCACGAACTGAATACACCCTTGGTTGCTATTCTTGGTTGGACGCGGTTACTACGCGCCTCACCACCCAGTCAATCGATGTTGACGAAGTCGCTAGAGACGATCGAGCGGAATGCTACGCTGCAAGCCAAACTAATTCAGGACTTGCTGGATATTTCCCGCATAGAGGCAGGCAAACTGCGTTTGAGTCTTGAGCCTATCGAGTTAAAATCAGTCATAGAAGTAGCGATCGCAGCAGTCAAGACTGCTGCGATCGCTAAAGGCATTCATATAGAATGGAAGCGATCGTCGGTTCAAGAAGCTTCTGAGATTACCATTAGTGGCGATCGCGATCGCCTTCAACAGGTCATTTGCAATCTTTTGACTAATGCGATTAAATTTACCCCCCAAGGAGGAACGGTAGAGATTTCGCTTACACGAGTAGAGAGCAGGGGAAAGAGAGCTGGGGGAGCTGAGGGAGAAATTACGACTCCCGACTCCCGACTCCCGACTCCCAATTCTTATGCCCAAATCCAAATCAAAGATACTGGTATCGGCATCAGCCCTGATTTTCTTCCCCATGTGTTCGATCGTTTCCGTCAAGCCGAAGGAGAAAATTCAGCTAAAGGATTGGGATTAGGACTGGCGATCGCCCGTCACCTAGTCGAACTCCATAATGGTACGATTCATGCTGAAAGTTTAGGAGTCGGGCAAGGCGCAACCTTTACCGTTGGGTTGCCAATTTTTCAAAAATTATGAATTTTTCGTTATAAGCTTAATTTAGCGGACAAATCTCAAACCTTTCAATGAACCTGCTCCCAGCCGAGCCAGAATTTGAAGCGTTATTAGACTACCTCAAGCACGATCGCGGCTGCGATTTGACTGGCTATAAACGCTCTAGCTTGATGCGGCGATTTCGGCAACAAATGCAGAGCATTGACGTTGGTAGCTATCAGGATTACTTAAAGTATTTGCAACGCCATGACGAGGAGTGGATGGCGCTTTTAGATACTGTTCTGATCAACGTTACTGGTTTTTTTCGCGATCGCGACGCTTGGGATTATCTAGAAAGCGAAATCATTCCAAAAATTATTGGCAGCAAGCAGCCTGACGAACAAATTCGAGTTTGGAGTGCGGGTTGTGCTGCTGGACATGAAGTGTATAGCCTGCTGATGTTGTTTGCCGAAGCTTTAGGAATCGAAGCTTGTTTGCAGCGAGTCCAATTTTATGCCACAGACGTGGATGAAGCCGCGATTGAACAAGCGCGTCTTGCCACTTATGACTCCAAAGAAGTTACATCAATTCCTCCCCAACTGCTGGAGAAATACTTTGAGCCAACTTCTGGGGGTTATGTCTTTCACCGACAACTTCGCCGCCAGATCGTCTTTGGTTATCACAACTTGGTTGTAAATGCGCCAATGTCCAAAATCGATTTACTAAGCTGTCGTAATGTACTAATCTATTTCAACGGGGAGACACAAGCATCGATCTTTGTTCGCTTCCACTTTGCGCTGAAAAACACTGGTTTTCTCTTCCTAGGTAAGTCAGAAACATTAGTCAACCACAGACAAATTTTTACGCCTATCAGTTTAAAGCATCACCTTTATGCAAAAGGGCTAAATTTGGAACTGAATGACCACTTATCAATTAACCCCAAATCTAGTAAAGAGCGAGTAATCGATCCAACGACAAGCCAAATTCAATTTTGGCAAACTGCTTACGAAACAAATCATGAGGCTCAACTAGCAGTAGATTATAATGGTCGCCTAGTCGCTACCAACAACCAGGCAAACATCCTATTCGGATTAACCTTAAACGATTGGGATCGTCCCTTTGAAGAACTCGAAATCAGAAAGCTAGTGGGTTCTCAAGCTTCGCTTCAAACATTTTATCGTAATCGTCGTCGAGTCACTTTGAAAAATATCGAGTGGAACACTTCAAAAGGTACAAGTTACTTTGATATTTCCATCGTCCCCGTCTTCAGCCAAAAAAAACATTTGCTGGGAGTCAATTTGACATTTATCGATGTGAGCGATCGTTAATAAGGAGTAGTGGAAAGGTACTTTTCAGGTTAAACTACCTAAAAAAGTTACGGTTTTCTAGTACGACTGGCAGCTATGTAACAGCTAGTTGTAAGACATGAAGACAACAAAAAACATACGGAACCTTTCCGCAATCACTCATTCTGATTATCCTCTAAAATCGCTTTATCATTTTTTCAGCTTGTCTTACCTGTACTTAAGATATATGTCTGTCTTCTCTAGCAACCAAAAATTGTTTGAAGCAATCTATTTATGTAAGCGGATAATCTCCATTTTTAAGAATAAGTCTTGGTAAAGAGTAAAAACTTTCTGTCGCTAAAATTTTAAATTTTAGAACATTTCCACAAAGTTTAGATTAATAATAGCAGATGTTTTAAAAATACTTTGCTAATGAGATCCATTCTTAATTCATGCTCGTCAAGCGAGTAACTAATGAGATATAGTTCTTTCATCAGCAAAGGCGCTCGAACTAGCTTGGTAGAGCGCCTTTGCTACTTTATTCATTCCAGTAATATCGCCTTCAAGCCAGTTTTGTAGAGGATTCCAGCCAAAGAGCCAAGCGTTACGATCTGCACCGTTGTGTTCCTGAGCCATAAGTGGCGAATTAGTAGAAGAACTTTCGGTCTCCATTATTAATACTTCTAAACAAATTTTCAACTTAATTTTTTTCCTAATGTTATTCATGTGGATCGTAACTATTTTCTACTTACAGGTTCAAATCTCATCCACCTCCAAAGGATGATTTTGTAGTAAAAAACATAATATAGATAAATATCTCAATCGCGATTTCTAGAAGTAAATGTAAAAATTCAACGTCGAGTTTCCCGACCGATTGTATCGATCTTTACAACTTAACTTCAAAATGGGTAATTTTGATACAAGCATTTTTCAACCAGATGGTTCTCTAGAAAGATGTAGTTATTCTTAAATATTTGAAACTATAGCAATATATACAGTCATCGAGACACAACTAAAAAGTTATGCGATCGCCAGACAACCAAAAAACGAAAACCAATCTCCCTGACTCACCCCAGAATGTAACCTCTGATACAGATAACCGCGAAACTGCCCGCATAGATCCGGCATCAACAACCCCGCCTCCTTTATCAAACGACACAACTTCCCACATCAATCCGGCATCGAAATCTGAGCCGATAACGCAGGTACAAGCGGATAACGTGTTGACTCGCGAGCAACTGCCCGATCCAAGGCTTCGCATTACTCTCACTGTAGTGACTCTGGCAATTCTCTTATTTTTTGCCGCTCTCTACTTCGGTATTATTAACCCTTAGTTCAACTCAAGAATATTGATACCGAGAATAAGGCGAGGGCAGAAGGCTACACTTTATGGAGCCAAAATAACCCACTTAAGAACCGCGTCAAAGACAGAGCAATGACATGACTCGTCGGCGCTTCAATGGAGAGCAAATTTTATGCCTGAAGTAATTTGCTCAAGGGAAAACCTTTGCATACCCTCAAAGAGCTAATTTACGTGAGTGTAGTGACAAAATTTGATGGCGCTTGGGGTCAAGAACATCCAACCATCTAGACACCAAAGGGTTAACTCAGTTCGTCCAAATCAAAAATAGGTACGCGGATTGACAGCTAAATATGTTTTGCTGTTTTCCACACCTACTAAATAAAGCTCTTTAAATAATCAGCGATCGCAATGCCAATTAAACAACAACCTACTCCACCTCGTTCCCGTCAAATCGGCAGCATTTTGCTCGCATTGGCAGGCGTGTTCCTAATTGCAAATTTGATTTTGCCTAGTTTCTTCGGTCCTCAAATTCCTGCTGTCCCCTATAGTCTGTTTATCCATCAAGTAGAGACAGGGGAAGTCGATCGCGCTCAAATTGGTCAAAATCAAATTCGATTTCAGTTGAAAACTGCCGACGACCAAGTTGGACCCGTATTTTCAACGACACCCATCTTCGATTTGGGATTGCCCAAGTTGCTAGAAGAGAAAGGCGTTGAGTTTGCCGCTGCCCCGCCGCCCAAGGATGGCTGGATCGGTAATCTTTTAGGCTGGGTAATTCCACCCCTGATTTTTGTGGCAATTTGGCAGTTTTTCATCAGACGAGGTGGCGGCGGACCCCAAGGTGTACTCTCAATTGGTAAGAGCAAAGCCAAAGTTTATGTAGAGGGAGAATCTGACAAAACAACTTTTGCCAATGTAGCTGGGGTAGAAGAAGCCAAAACTGAATTGGTTGAGATTGTAGAATTCCTCAAGTCTCCAGGGCGCTATACCCAAATTGGAGCGCGGATTCCCAAGGGGGTGCTGTTAGTGGGTCCGCCTGGGACTGGTAAAACGCTGCTGGCGAAAGCGGTAGCAGGGGAAGCAGGAGTGCCGTTCTTCAGTATCTCTGGCTCTGAGTTTGTGGAACTGTTTGTTGGTGTTGGTTCCTCGCGGGTGCGCGATCTGTTTGAGCAGGCGAAGAAACAAGCTCCTTGCATTGTATTTATTGATGAATTAGATGCGATCGGCAAGTCTCGCAGCAGTGGTGGGTTCTATGGTGGCAATGACGAGCGGGAACAGACGCTCAACCAGTTGCTAGCAGAAATGGATGGGTTTGCGGTTGGCGATGCCACCGTGATTGTCCTAGCAGCAACTAATCGTCCAGAAGTCTTAGACCCTGCCCTCTTGCGTCCTGGTCGATTTGACCGTCAAGTTTTGGTCGATCGCCCTGAGCTATCGGGACGAGAAGCAATTCTCAAAATCCACGCTCAGAAGGTGAAGCTAGGTGAGGATGTAAATCTTTTGGCGATCGCGACTCGCACCCCTGGTTTTGCTGGGGCAGACTTGGCAAACCTAGTGAATGAAGCGGCTCTATTAGCAGCCCGCAATCAACGAGAAACGGTGGCACAGGCAGACTTTACCGAAGCGATCGAGCGGGTAGTAGCTGGTCTGGAAAAGAAAAGCCGCGTTCTCAACGACAAAGAAAAGAAGATTGTGGCTTACCACGAAGTCGGTCATGCTCTAGTTGGTTCTCTGATGCCAGGGGGCGGTCGGGTCGAAAAAATCTCGATTGTCTCCCGTGGGATGGCGGCGCTGGGTTATACATTGCAACTGCCAACGGAAGATCGATTCTTAATGGACGAAGCAGAACTTCGAGGTCAGATTGCTACTTTGCTCGGTGGGCGATCGGCAGAAGAGATTGTGTTTGGTAGCATTACCACTGGGGCATCCAACGATTTGCAACGGGCGACCGATCTAGCAGAGCGGATGGTAACGACCTACGGGATGAGCAAAACTTTAGGACCGCAGGCTTACCAACAGGGACAGCAAGCTATGTTCTTGGGCGATGGTGCAGCCAATCCCCGCCGCACTATGAGCGAGGAAACGGCACGGGAAATCGATCGCGAGGTGAAAGAAATTGTGGAAACAGCTCATCATCAAGCCTTGGATACGCTCAAGCACAACCGAGACTTACTAGAGGCGATCGCGACTCAACTTTTGGATACAGAAGCGATCGAGGGTGAGAAACTACATAGTTTACTGAGTCAGGTTCGAGCTGCAACCTAATGCAGTAGTTGTCACACCAAGGTAGCCATACTACGGGCTTCAGGACGCAGTTCTTTACCGGAGATTTCTAGCTCCTTGGTGTAAACCGAATTTAGTCAGATATTTAGAAATCGTTAACTCTGGCTGATGCAAACCCGATCGAAGCGTGCCTGATGAGTGCAGACTTGGTTGATGCAGATTTGAGTGGGGCAAACTTTGCTGTAGTTATCGCCACGCTCAACAGCTTGAAGTTGTGAAGATAGTTGGTATTCGACTTAACCTTTCAGTACTTTGTATTTCTCTACTTTAGCAGTACGGCTACTTCAAACTCTAGGCGGACACGAGTGACAAAATCCTTGGCTAGGATGAGAAGTACAAGTCATAAGTAAGGTTTTCATGACGACGAATATGGTTGAGACTGACCGCGAGAACGGTCAGCCGCTCGTATTGAATTGGACGAGCATAACGTTTTTTGCGGCAGTTCATGCTATAGCTTTGCTAGCACCCTGGTTTTTCTCCTGGTCGGCGCTGGGAGTAGCAATCTTCCTTCACTGGTTATTTGGCAGTATTGGCATTTGCTTGGGGTATCATCGATTACTGACTCATCGTAGTCTGCAAGTGCCGAAGGGGTTAGAATATGCGATCGCCCCGATCGGTGCGCTAGCGTTGCAAGGTGGCCCGCTGTTTTGGGTGGCGGGGCATCGCAGACATCACACGTACACCGAAGACATTGACAAAGATCCCTACTCTGCAAAACGGGGTTTTTGGTGGAGCCACATGGGTTGGCTACTGTACAAACGTCCAGAGTTTTTTGAGTACGAGTCTAACCGAAAATTTGCACCGGATTTAGCAAAAGATGCGTTTTACCGTTGGCTCGATCGCTATTATCTACTGCTGCAAATCCCCCTCGGAGTCGGGCTATACCTGCTTGGAGGTTGGTCATTCGTTATCTATGGACTATTCCTCAGAGCAGTCTTACTCTGGCACAGTACTTGGCTGATCAACTCTGCAAGTCACATCACTGGCTACCGCAGCCATGACTGTGATGATAATTCTCGTAACCTTTGGTGGGCAGCAATTCTTACCTATGGGGAGGGATGGCACAACAACCATCATGCCTATCCCAACGTGGCAAAAGCGGGTTGGAAGTGGTGGGAAATCGACCCGACCTGGTGGACAATTCTGATCCTGAAGCAAATGAGGTTAGCTCGAAAAATTGTCCTACCACCGACAGTCTAATAACTCGCGCTCGAAACTTGGCTTGTTGAAGAGGCTAGTGCTGTTCTTCAAGCCTTACGTTGTTCCCGACAGGAAATTTTGAATTTGTTGCTAAAGTCGCCATGATAAATTTCCTCCTCTATTGAATATTTCAACAACTAGTCTCGATCGCACTTAATCAAAATTATGTATCTTTCGGCTAGATTTCAACTAGATAAATAAAGAGCAAAGTTCCACAAAACGAACGCCAAAGGCTTTTGAGTGAAAAGCATCTCGCTTTGGGCAAAAACTCAACAGTGTGTTAGTATAAATAGGTGAGAATAAAATTCGTTTGGTCAGATTGATTGTTTTTAAAACTAACAAACTTCCCTCCGAAATCTCAATCTCTACACCTTTTGATTTTGGAGACAATGTATGTCAATTTATGTAGGTAACTTATCATATGAGGTTACGCAAGAAGACCTGAATGCTGCTTTTGCAGAGTATGGTTCTGTCAAGCGGGTGCAACTGCCTACCGATCGCGAAACAGGTCGGATGCGTGGCTTTGCTTTTGTAGAAATGAATACAGATACCGAAGAAACAGCAGCCATTGATGCCCTCGATGGTGCTGAATGGATGGGGCGTAACCTGAAGGTGAATAAAGCGAAGCCCAAAGAAGACAGAGGTTCATTCGGTGGCAATCGGAGAGATAATTTCTCTAGTCGCTACTAAGCTTCGAGACAAATAATTTAACTCTAAGGTTTAAGGGTAGATCGGGAGTCTACCCTTTTTTATTAGCAACTCGATCTCAGGATAAATTGCTCAAATTCTATCCTAAGTTAAATAATTGGGAGGAGAGTAGATGGCACAAATTACTCTAGGTGAAAATGAAGGCATTGAGTCAGCCTTGCGTCGATTTAAGCGAGAAGTTTCTAAAGCAGGAATTTTTCTAGATATCAAGAAACATCGTCACTTTGAAACGCCAATTGAAAAACATAAGCGGAAGGAACTCGCTAAGCATAAGCAGCGTAAAAGACGTTCCCGCTACTAAGCTAATCGTCTGAAATTTCAGTTTTTACAGATTGAAATGGCATCATTTTTGTCATATAACCGAAATTTAGCCAACGTTAGGAAAACCCTAACAGAGCAAAGCAATGAAAATTCAAGCATTGGATATTCAAATTGGCGATCGCATTATTGCTTACTGTAATAACAAGAGACAAGCCTGTACTGTCAAGCAGATACTAGTTTCCGAACAAGGTAGTATCGCATTGACAGTATGTCCTTCCACCAATTATCGAATTTCACTCTCACGAGTGATTCGATTTCACCGAGATGCTTCGATCGATTTAGCAAGCTGAAGCTATGCTTTAGAACCAGAGCAGGCACTCTTTATTATTTCTCAAGCAGCTAATTTCACCTGCCCTAATTGCCAGACTAGTACACTTAACAATGTCATTAAGTCAAATACTTAGCCAAAGCGCTGCTGAATTCTTCGTAGGGTTTAGCACCAACTATTGTTTCTACTAACTCGCCTTGCTTGAAGAGCATGACAGCAGGAATACTGCGAATACCAAATCGTTTGGCAATAGGTTGGTTGGTATCTAAATCTAGCTTTAAGACCTTAGCACGGTCGCTATACTCTTGTGCCAGTTGGTCTATCAAGGGAGCAATGAGTTTGCAGGGTCCACACCAAGTAGCCGTGCAGTCTACTACAAACACTGGCTCAGTTTCTAGTAGCGCATTAAACTCGGTTTCGTCTTGGATATAAGCAGCAGCCATAAAGTCTCCTGGAAAGGTAGCATTATCCCATGAAAATGCTGCCGAAAACGAGTTACGGTAGTCTTGAAAAGAATGAGTTGCAATAGAGATAAGAACTAGCTGTAATTTGAGCGAATTCTATTCGCCCAGGCAGGAGTGCAAGATCTGAGCCTCTAACTAGCGCGACGACGCGCCAGCAAAAGATAAAAGAAACAAAGTCCCAGAATGTTTTCAAGCCAATAAATCTTACACTTGAG
>NZ_JACJQX010000058.1:0-29041 GCF_014696895.1 Chroococcidiopsis sp. [FACHB-1243]
CTTGGGCAGAGGCTGACATATGGCGAGCGTCTTTGAGTTTCATGGCACACTCCAGACTTAGCTACTTTTTTATGTTAACTAATCCCTGCTCTGGTTAGTAAGTTAGATTTTGGCGACTTGCTCGTGCGCTACACTTGGAGCGCAGTCGCGACGTAATCATCGGGAATCCCTATGGAGACAAAGAACGCCACCGTCTCACCGACCAGGAGTTAGGGTCGAAAGGAGTTGCCACTTACGAGCGCATTCTCAGCCGCATCGAGCAGATCGACCTGAGCGCGGTTCCCATTTCTCCGATCGACTACATCAAGTCGAGGCTGTCTCAGTCAGGTTACAGCGTCAACGAAGTCACGGGGCGAAAAGACGTTATCGATTACTCTGCTGATGGGACTACCACTTACCAGCAACGTCCGAGTCAAGAAACTAGCAAAGCCGCCGCAATCGCCAACGTCAGAGCCTTTAACAACGGGCAGTTGGATGTAATTATTCTCAACCGCTCCGGCTCGACGGGAATTTCGCTACACGCCTCGGCTCAGTTTGCCGACCGCCGACCTCGCCACATGCTCGTCGTGCAACCGAAAAAAGAAATCAATTCGTTCATGCAAATGTTAGGGCGCATCCACCGCACGGGGCAAGTCGTGCTGCCCAGCTTCACCCTGCTCAACGCCGATATTCCAGCCGAGAAAAGACCTGCGGCGGTGCTGGCTAAGAAAATGGCATCCCTTAATGCCAATACGACAGCCGCACGGTCGAGTGGAATAGAGTTGGAGTCTGTTGTCGATTTTATGAACGAGTACGGCGATCGGGTGGCTGCCGAGCTATTGCTCAACGATCCTGGCTTAAACCGCAAGCTAGCAGATCCGCTCGGCGGGATAGAAAGCGCTCAAAGCGCGGATAATGCGGGTTTGATGAACAAAGTAACTGGTCGCTTGCCCCTGCTGCCCCTTGCCCAGCAGGAGCGCGTCTACGCTCTGCTCGAACGAGAGTACGTCGAGTACGTCGAACGCCAGGAAACGATGGGAGAATCGGTATTAGAAGCACGCTTTCTCGACCTCGACGCAAAAACGGTGGCGCGGATGGAAGTCATCGCTGGCGATCGGGACAGTAATTCTCCCTTCACCAGCCCCGTCAATGTAGAAGTGGTAGATGCCAAAACACCCCGTAAGCCCGTCACGACTCTAGAAGCAATTAATTTAGTCCGCGAAAATCTCAACTTGGAACTCGTAGAAGCGGTAGAAGCCCACGACTTCAACACTGTTAGTAACCACGCCAAACAACAAGCCGAAGCTACGCGACAGCAGTTGCTTCAAGCTACCCAGTCTTACCGAACGGCAGCGATTGAGGGTAAGACTAGCAAAACTATCGATAAAATTGACAACCGCCTCAACGTACAGCTACAACACCTCAGCAAAACTTTGGAAACTTTTCCGCTTGGCGAAAGCGTGAGAGTCGTGACTGAAACTGGCAATATCTTCTACGGTGTCGTGGGAAAGATTTGGAGCAGCAATCGGGAAGAAAATGAAAGCCCTGTCACGCCAAACAGGTGGAAGATGCAAATCGTGCTTGCAGACCCAGCACGGTTTTTAACCCTACCTTTTTCTCAAGTCAACACCCTTTCAGCTAATTCAGTCACGCTCGCCCCCCAGGAGCGCGACTGGGATGGAGTGGAAATCTATCAAGCTTTCGACCTCAAGCAGTCTAAAAATCGCGAATCAAGGCAAATTTTTACAGGTAACTTATTGCGGGCTTACGAAAAATTTCAAGGCAAAATCGTCAACTACACGGACGATCGCGGCAGAACGCGCCAAGGTTTGCTCGCCCCGCAAGGGTTTGATATTGAGCAGGTTTTAGAACAGCAGCCCGTAATTATTCCCACTGCACGACAGATCGTTACCTTTCTCACCGAAGTTACAGATCGCACGGGGCAGGTAAAAACGCTCGACGAAACTTTAACAATTAAGCCCCAACGCAGCCGCTATGGAGACGGTTTCATCATCCAAACTGCCAAATCTCGGAATGACGGTGGAGCGTATTATTTAGACCCAACCTTGCTTGGGACAATTGGAGGTGAGTTTTATTCCATCGGCGATCGCATGGAGGCAGTCGTTTCCCCAGACAGAATTACAGATGTATTGGAATTCATGCAAGCTAAAGGTTTGAGGTTGGCTGCTTTTGAAAAGCAAGATCTTGCCCGTGATTTTCTCGGCATTACTCTGCCCTCCCTCCAACCAGTCGAAAACTCAGTTGAGGTAGGCGATTTTGAAGTTAGTAAGGTTATTAATTTTCCTCAACCAGCCTCGCCTGTAGCACCGACAAATACCGAAACGCCTGCACCTACCGTTGGGCGCAATGAGAGGCTGGTTGAGGCAACCGCAAGCAAGCGATTGTCATCAGGCGATCGCCTCACCGAAGATATCCAGACAAAACCGAAGGAAGAGCAGACTACTTCTGAAAATACGGTTGCGGCGCAGGTTGCCGACTTTAGCTTTCAGGCTGGTGCGGCAGAAAAAAATGTTGCCAAACTTCTACATCAAGCAGGGCTAGCAGCAGAGATCTTGCAGGGGGAAGACTTCTATTTAAAAGTAGCAAACGAGCCATACATTCCTTTGTCAATCGAGCGGCACGGAGCGGAACTCTATCTGACTCACTTCCTGGCAGATAGCAGCGGCGACTTGGCGATCGACTCCGAAATGGTGTTTCTGATTTCTGCACGCGGACAGTTGGCTTTGACTCAAACTGCCGTACAAAATCCCCTGACTGGTGGCGAGTATCGCCGTCAAGACCGAGGCTTTGCCAAAACTTTTAGCGAGAATCTTCTGGAACAAGGATTTGCTACTGCTGCGCGATCGCGGGCAATCGTTCAACAAACCGTACCACAAGAATCCTCGCCTACACTGGTTGACGCTCCGACCGAGCAACCATTGGGCGATCGTACTACAGAAATACCTCACCCCGATGCAAATTCTCATAGCCTTCCGCTCGCGGAGCGTCGCCAGCTATCTCCACTACTACAAGAATATCTAGCTCTAAAGAATCGATCTCCACAAGCGTTAGTACTTCAACGAGTCGGCGATTTCTACGAGGCTTTCTTTCAAGATGCTACGGTCGTAGCGAAGGATTTGGAGCTAGTGCTAGCTAGTAAAAACTCTGGTTCTGCCTCACTCGGTCGCATTCCCATGACTGGCTTTCCCCACCATGCCCTAGATCGCTACAAATCTCGTTTGGAGGAGATGGGGCATACAGTCGTTGTCTTCAAGCCAGCTCCATCGCCGTCCGTAACACAAAGTTCTCAAACTTCTCCTCCACCAACGCGCACCACCATACAACCTACAACCAGAACACCTCGGACTAGAAAATCCAAACAAATACCCGCATCGGTAGGAGTCTCAGGATGCACCAAAAGTCTAACAGGCGATTCCACTTCGTTTCATCGCCGCGCTATCCTTCCCTACCCCGCTTCGCTGAGGGTAGGGATAATATACCTACCAGCCTTTTCTGAGAATAGTTAGCTTTTCAGATTCATTCAAGACTTTAGAGCAGCTTTCCCAATCAATATTCTCGACTGTACTGTATCGCTCGTCAAAAGGATGTATCGTTTTGATGTTTTCGATTAGTTTTTTAGCTTGCTCTTCTTCACCAAGGGCAACATTAATCCAAGCATCTTGGAGAATATCTGGTATTTGCCCAAATAAACCGTGAATTTCTGCTAATCTTGATGAAAGAAGTTCGTGAACGCGGTCTTCGACTGAATCTCGATAGCGTATATTAAGAATCCATACTTCGTCTCGTATTTGACCAATGCGCTGAATGCGCCCTTTACGTTGTTCTAAACGAGTTGGATTCCATGGAAGATCGAGATTAATCAGCGTTCCAAGTCTTTGTAGATTAAGCCCTTCGCTGGCGGCATCTGTGCCAATGATTAAGCGCAATTCACCTCGACGAACCATTTGTTTAATTTCTTCACGAGCTATACGCTTGAATAAACCTTGATGCACGATCCCCGATCGCGATGCTCCTGAGTAAATACCTATTTTTTCTTCGGTTAAATCCTCGGATGATAGTTGAGTGGCAAGCCACATAACCGAATCATCCCTCTTCTGTCAAACTGGGTTGAAACCTTGATTTTTCGTTGGCTGAAACCACGTAATTTCGTCAAATTTTCCTAGAGTGACAGAAGAGGGATCATAGTATTGTGAAAAGATGATGCAGCCTAACTGTAGCCAGCCCTCATCAATCAGATACCGTTTTACCTCTCTGTACTTAGGGTCTTTTTCTTGGTTATCTTCTAATAATTGCCGACACTGACGCAAAAGCTCTATTTCATCGGAAGCGAGGCGGCGATTTTCAGCACTCGCCGTATTATCTTCTAATTCCTCTTCTTCTTCGCTCCATGCATCGATAGTATCTTCAGTCAGTCCATTCCCGCGAATTAGATTTGGGAGCGTGTAGGCTGACGTATTCCGCGTTTCTACATCGTTTTTATGCAAAAGTTTTTCAATTGTTTTCTGTCCGGCAAACATAGTGCTGCCAATTCTTCGCAGAAGAAGTGTTTTATAGAGTCCGGCGGATCTGATTCTTCTGCCTAAAAGCTCACAGAATTCTTCAGCATGTTGATAGGCTTGTCGGCAATAAAATGGTAGAACTAAAGATTCATTGTCATCTTCGCCGAAAAGTTTAACGCGGACTGGTTTGAGAAATGGTTCCCCTGTAGATGCATCGATAGTATTTTCCAGATAGGCACGGGTTCTTCTAATAATGTGTCTGATAAAAGGGTTATACTGCCGCCCATAATCGTAGAGGACTGGGCGCAGCTTAGTCAGATCCGGACCCTTCAATTTATCGATCGCGTCACCCGAAACAACATAATCGCTATCTTTCATTCGTAAACGTCTGCGAATATCGCGGAAACTGCGGTGTTCGCTTGCAGGTGGAAAAGGATTTCGCAGCCAATTCCAGGCATCATAAATGTCCTCGGAAATTTGTGCCTCACCCATAACTATGGGAATGACTTCTGCTGGTCTACGCCAGTTGCTCCAAGCATTACCTAAAACTTGTTCGTTGCCAATACTCAGCACGTTAAGCATGTCCCAAGCTTCAATAGGATGTAGCTGTACGGGTGTTGCTGTAGCTAAAATCATGCTTTTAGTGCGATCGCTTATTTCTAATAAAAAACTCATGAGATTATTAGGGGCGGCGGGTTCGTTGGGGCTATTATCGTTAATCTTCTTTCTTCTTGCCCGATGCGCCTCATCGACGATGACACATTCATATTTCATTGCCAACAAAAAATCGATAACCTCCGAACCAGAAGTAATTAAACCCTGAGAAATGATGCCGATGCGACGGGGGCAATTTTTGATTGATGCTGAGCCTTTAGAAGGGTATTCCAGACCGTTTTCATCGATCCACTGACGACCATCCCAAATTGCCGCAGGAATACCGACTAAATCTTTTAGTTCTCCTTGCCATTGCAACACTAAAGGTTTAGGGGCAATGACTAAAACTGGTTTATCTCCATGTAAAGCCATTAACAGTCCTGAGACGGCAAGCTGTACTGTTTTGCCCAAACCTACTTGATCGGCAAGGATATAACGCGCACCGCCTTTAAGATGATCCTCAAAGGCTTTCTTGATAAAAAACTTTTGATGCGCCCATAAACCAAGCTCTTGACGATAAATGGGTGTTTCGACGATCGCAGATGCGGGATTTGGTTCTGCTTCCTCCCGCCATTTCTGATGGTTAATTTCTGTACGACAAGCTATGCGATTAATATCTTGAACTACAAAATCTGCTAGCGGTATTGCTTGGGGATGACTCCATAAGGCATCAAATTCTTCTTGTACCCAGGCGATCGCGTCTGGACTTTCATCTTCCCAAACCAATTCATAATTTAGCTTCCAAGCGGTTTTACTCTCATTGGCACTACCTAAAAAGCTAGTTTTGCTACCATCGGCATAGGCGATAACTCCTGCTTTACCATGAATTAGTCCAAATACCTCATCGGGCAATACTCGCACCTGCATTTTGCCTTGAGAAAGAAATTTAAACAGTCGAGCAAAGCGAGGATGCGATCGTTCTGGTAATTTTTCAGGTTCGCCAGCACACCAAGAATGGCGGATGGCTTGTTGGGCTGCTTTGGCTGTTTCTACATCCTGAACGGAAAGATCGGAGTTACAAACTACTCTAATCGTTCCGTCTAGTTTTTCTAGTGCTTCCCCTGCTACTTCTAGAATACTGGAGCGAAAAAAACCTGCAATGCGATCGTAACCAACTGCACCTTTGAGCTTTTGATTGATAAATTCGCGATCTAGTCCTTGTCGCCGTGAAGAATAACGGTTCATTTTAAGTAATAAGTAAGGAGTAATAAGTAATAAGTAAGGAGTAATAAGTAATAAGTAAAGATTAAGGAGTTTATTAAGTAAGGAGTAATAAGTAATAAGTAAGGAGTAATAAGTAATAAGTAAAGATTAAGGAGTTTATTAAGTAAGGAGTAATAAGTAATAAGTAAGGAGTAGAGAGTAGGGATTAAGGAGTTTATTTGGATTTGAGTTTGTTAATTGTGGCGGTTAGTATTTTGATTATTGCTACGAGTTCTTGTTGCATGTTTGAAAACTTTTGTTCGGGAACAAGTTGAGATTTAATCATGACTTTAATCCAATATTGAGTTTCGGAAGCTTCTTTTAAAGCAATCGAATATTTAGAGATAAAGTCATTGTTTGATTGGGCGTAAACAGCCTCAGCGCAATTTGCGCCGATTGATGTGCCACTTCTTAGAAATTGCTTGGCTAATACTCTTCCAGCATCATCAAAATGCTTATTCTTCAATTCCGAATAAGCATTAACAGTACGAATAGCAAAATCTTCAGTTCTTTGTTGAATAGTAATATTAGAATTCTCCATATTCATAACCTAACTCATTACTCATTACTTATCACTCATTACTTAATTAACTTATTACCTATTACTTATCACTCATTACTTAATCACCCGTGATCGTTTTCTACCGCACCAGCTAAGACACGGGCAGCTTCAGCATCTTTTTTCCAGTGAGGTAGATGGGGTATATGTTCTAATCGGCTTAAATAGCGGAGAATTTCTAATGCACGTTTGCGGACACTCCAGTAGTCGGGAACTTCAACCTTGAGATAGTTCAAACCTTCCTGTACGGTTTCTTTACTTACCGTTTCGTGAATTGCAAACAACAGGTGTCGTACCAAACTCTTATCGAAGCCTTCACCTTTTAGGTTAGTTCTTTTGAACTCGGATGCTGTCTTAAACCTTGCTTCGTTGGATTTGGTTTTAGCATACAAGAAATTATAGTCACGCACTCCGAACCCCTTGGCTAGTTCTTAGTAAGCACCATTTCTAAATTCGCCATGTTTTTCTAGTTCCACGCCTTTAAGGTAAAGACGCTCATCGGCGGTGAGACTCTTCCAATGAAATTCAGAAAATTCTTCGGGAACGAGGTGATTGCAGGCAATTTCTACGGCGCGATCGATTACTTTTTCAAACTCTGATTTTTCTCCTTTGCCTCTTTCGCGGAAAAGTTCGTGTTTGATATCCATCCCTTCGATTTCGTTATACTGAGTTAACACTCGTAAAGCAGCAGCATAAGCAGCTAGTTGGTAGTCGGTATCGCCAAAGTTAGGTGCGTCTTTATCATCAATAGCTAGCATTTTATCTAACTGTTCTCGAACTTCATCTTCAATAAGTGGGTAAATTTCGTCGAGGAAAGCTACATCATCGTTTAAACGTTTTCTGAGTATTAAAAGTACCGTACCTTGAACGTAGTTACCCTTTTTTAAAGCTGAGTCTGTTTCTGTCGAAATTGTCCAAGCTGCACTTACCTGAAGTCCAGCAGCCCAAAGAATCATACCTAGATCTGCCCAAACTGAAGGGTCTTGATGAGTAAACATAACAAGCTGCATCCCTTCATCGGTCATGTGTTCGGTCAAATTAGAATAAATTTCTACCATTGACCGCTTAAAGTTAGTTCCCACTCCTGAAACGGCTAAAGCTTTTTTAGAATCTGAGTACCAATTTGGGAAAAAAGATGGTATAAGTTTCTCATACCAAGAGAGAAAAAAGTCATTAAGCTCGTGGTAATTGACAGCATTTGCGTAAGGTGGGTCAGTAAGCCAAAAGTCCGAACAGTACTTAACATCATTTGCATCTATTGGAGTGATAGTAGCATTAGTGCTATCAAAAACGATCGGATTTTTAAAAGCTATTATCCAAAAGTTCTTTAATCCCTGACTACTTCTTATGGAAAAGTTATAGAGAGTATTTAATGCTTGATTTGTGAAAGTCTGCTTCCCTTCATCTCTTGAAGAGTCCCAACGAGATAGTCTACTATTAAAATCACTGCATTTTCCAATTCCTAACAATGAGGCAGGAGAAAAACCTTTCTTAGTTTGCTTAGAAATAGTATATTCAACTAACATACCGTGTACTAATAGCTGACGTGGATTAAAAAGATGATGCCAATGCGTCCATCCGCGTTCTCTTCTGGGTTGATCTGTGTTGTAACCAGGTTCAATCTTCTTACTGGGAATAAATCCTTTTTCTTGCCACTCTTCAAATCGCTGTTGGAGCAGTGATAATACTTTTCTTTCTCGTTCTAAATCGGCATCTGTTACCGAGCAATAGTGCCGTTTCGTTTTCTCTCGTTCCTGTTCATCAGTATAGGTTTCAACCCATCGAACACAGTAGAGCCTTTCTTGAAATACATCATCGGGACGAGGTACAAGATCGCCATTTTCCCAAAGCCTCAATCCATAAATAGTCTCCCCATCAACTCTACGATCGCCTCTAATTTCTGAAATAGCAAAATCATCGCCTGTTTCTGGACAAATCAAACGACTATTTTTCACTGTTCCTTCTTTAGCTTGGACGTATGTTTTTGGATCGGCATTCTCAACAATTTCGATATTGTATCGCTTGCGATCGCGATCGGGTACAAGAACAGCAACGGTCTGATTCTTTTCTGCAATAACCCAACTTGGAGCGAGGGGAACCCAGTATCCAGTAGCCGGACTTTTGGCTTCAACACAGTAAAGATAAGCGTCTGCACGCCAACCTTTCTCGTTATGCTCTATGCCCCATTCAGTAATCTGTTGGTCTACTTGGGCAAAAGCTTTGTCTTGAGCTTCTTTAATTTTGTTTTGTGTTTCTTCACTACCACCAACGATGTTTAGACTTGCCCATGTTAAAAGGGCTGCGACGGGATTGAGATCGGAGCCATAGGCTTCACAACCAATACGTGCAGCTTCAAAAGGTATAGAACCGCCTCCACAAAAGGCATCTCCTACTTTTGGAACATGACCAAAACGTTTTTCTCCTAGTTGTTTTACCAATTCATTAATTGAACTAGCTGAAGTTTCTAAATGAGCGTTAATCTCTACCCATGCTTCTTTGCTAGCTCCTTCAATTTGTTCGGGGCGATCGCAATATTCAAGCTTTTCATCATAACTAAGACTATCAAAATACTTTCGAGTTAGCTTATCCCTTTCTTTTTTAGGGTTTTGATTGTTCCACTTAATGCTTTTACCACTAACCTGAAAATATCTTTCTTTCTCTGCATCTGACGACCATTCATAAACATCTTTTGCAGGAATACCTTTACAGCGTTGCCACAAACCATCAGCATCCATTGTCAGAATTTTCAGAAAAATTTCTCGATCTTTCTTAGGATTGCTAGAAGCAGGCATCAGTAGTCCAATAATTACTGCACGCACGAGAATAAGTGGTTTTCTCCCCCACCACTTACCAAGCCCAGTCAAAGTCTGTCCTGCTCCCGCTTTACGTTCTTTATAACTTTCCTTAGAAATCAGAGAAACCGGAAATTGTTCTTCAATAAATGCTTTTTGCACTACTTACCTACCACCTAATTACTTTTTAGTAATGAGTAATGAGTAATGAGTAATGAGTGAAAATGACTCTTGCACTTCTTACTTTTTACTGCTTACCTATTACTTCTTACTTCTTACTTCTTACTTCTTACTTCTTACTTCTTACTTACCTAGCCAGCGTCAACTCAAAATCGCTGTATCGATTTCGCAATACGCTCTCCATAACTGGATTTTCTGTGAGAGCAAACCGTACAGCCTTACGCCAACCGCGATTGCGGTCTTTAATGGCGTGACCTGTAGCTGCATTAGTCATGGTGTAGAGCCACCATCTTTCTTCAGGGGCTAGCCCCAACCAGTTACGAATCGCAGTAGGAATCAGAGTAGGATCGGCATCTTCAATCGCCCAAGCAAGTAAAATCAGTTCTTTACCTAACGTTCGGTCTACTGGCACTTGTCCTTTTTTAATCCAGCGACCAGTTTTAATATCCATTGCTCTGAGACGACGATTGAATTCGGCTTTTACCTCTTCTTCGATCTGTTCCCAAACCATTCGTTTAAGCCTTGCTTTTAACAGTTGGTCTTCATTATTAAAAGAAATATCTACAGATGCTTCCTGTTCTAGCTTCCAATGAAAGTGTTCGGAAATCATAATTTCTGCACTTTTTGCCTGTGAAGCAGGAAAAGTTACCAGAAAGCAATGCTCTGTGCGATCGCTGCTAAAGCCAAAACCAAGAATAGAACTTTGCGTTTTAGATATCATCACTTCTTACCTCTTTCCTCTTAGTAATGAGTTATGAGTAATAAGTAATAAGTAAAAACGACTCTTGCACTTGTTACTTATTACTTATTACCTATTACTTTTCACTTCTTACTTCTCGCTTCTCACTTATTACTTATTACTTATTGCTTCTTACTTACTGCTGCACTTCTCCTGGTTTTGGTTGATATTTCATCGCAGCAAACCAGTCTTTTAATAACTGACTGCACTCTAGAGTTACTTTTTCAACATCAATCAGAATCTGACTACCTTGACTATCTTTAAAAGTGCTTTGTAGATGTTCGACGAGTTCTCTAATTTTTGTGCCGCTCAAACCGCGATCGGGTGCAGCATCATAGCTAACTTCTCCAGACTCATCCGATGCTGAAACAATTAGGCTGACTCCGTAAGCATTGCCTTGATATTTTTCTAGCTGGTCGATAAATTCAAATGCTGCTCTGGCGGTAAATCCTTGTTTTTTACAGTTCCATGTAGCTGGTAAATTGGGCTGAATTATGTCAATGATTCCCCCTCGCTTACGATACTGTTCGGTGTCTATTTTTTCGACCTCAGAAACAATACCGTCACTTTCAGCAATAGCAAGCACGAAGCGACTCGATTCGGGTACGACAAAAGGACTCTCGTAGATGCCGCCATAAGATTTGGGGTCTGACCCATCAGTGGTATAGCGAATCTCGCCTTTAGGAATTGCTTTAAATTCTACTTTCCATTCATCAGAATTCTGAAAAACTCGATGTTTGAGAATGATTTTGTTTTTCCAAGTAATAGAAGCACCTTGATTATTTTTACCTTGAGTATCAAAGCACTTAAATTTCAAACAAAGGTCTTTGGTTTTAAAAGCTTTATAGCCTCCAGATGCATCGGCAACAGAACGAGATGCTGTTGTTAGTTCGCTATCCCCAATCTCGTACCTCACCACATCGCCATTGATAGCCCGAATTTTTAAGGTAACTTCTCCTGTATCATCATCTCGACTGATTTCTTGAATATTAACCGTCGTCTCTGGAGGAGGAGGTTGTGTGTTTATTACACCTCCTTCATCAATCCAAACTTCTTGTTCGAGCATTTGTCTTTTCAATTCTTCCAGTGCTTTGGGGTGATGAAAATTCCAATCGGTTTGAGTGGCAGCACGCCGTTTCACTTCATTCCAAGAAGAAGATTTCTGTCCTGCAAAAAGTCGAGCTTGGCACTTTTTACGAAAAGTTTCCGAAGCCACATCTGTTGTAAATTTTTGTACTTTTCCCAAAGTATTGCGAATTAAAGCTTCTCCATCAAAATGATTCCCCTCAAAATGAATGCGGCAATCAGTAGAGCGAAATCCGTCTTTGGACGGATAAACTAGAGTGGTGAAAGTTTCCTGTAGCGAACTGCGAAGACTAAGTTGAATTTGATCCAGGCTTTTATCAGCCTCTACATATTGCGGATCTCGTGACGAAATGCGATCCCGATCGAGTTCTGCTTTAATCGAGAGAATGGCTTTATACTGTCTTGCCTGTTCGATAATTCGCTCCATCGTTTCGTGAGAGCCTGTAAGGAACAAAACGCGATTCTTAAATTCTTGATCTTCAGCAAATTTATGCCAATCGTCGCTTAGCTTGCTCGAAGAATGGGGATTTCTGGTCGGTTCGGCAACGATTAAAGTTACTTTATCGATTTCCAAGCTCACTTCATCTAGACCAGGAAGCACTTCTAATTTCTGATAGCAATCCCGTGTTTTTGGTTCAAATAGTTCTGTTAAATAAGACCGTAATTCTTTGAGGCTAGTCTGTTCGTTATAAGAATTAGCAAGGCTATGTAATTTGGCAGCAAGGTTTTGGACGTTTTTGAAAAACAATCGTCCATCTTGGCTGCGATGCAGATACCAAGCTTGGGTTGGCAAGTAATCGATAACCGACTTTTTAATAGTAGATAAATCCCGTCCAGGAGCGCAGAGAAATCCAACTATTTCAGTTTCTCGCAAACCATGTGTGGCATTGGGAATGTTAGCCAGTGAAGCGACTAGAATCAGCTTGGCTACATCCTGAAAATCCGTACCTCCCAATTTATTGTCTTGTTGTTCGGCAACCGAAAAACCTTCTTTAGCGATGTCATGTGCGATCGCTTCTCCCAAACTAGGATTGATTGCTTTTACTTCAGACAGTATTTCATCATTATTTAAGTCAAGATCGTAAGGATGTACTAGCATTCGCCGATCTGCTTGACCGCGATCGTAAATATTGGCAACCACTGCCCGTAACAAACGAATTAAGCCCCGCGTTTGCTGAAAACCAGGATTTTCTTTAAACCGAGCGTATAAATCTCGGATCGAAAAATGAAAAGGATAAGACTCCACTAACTGAGCCGCATAAGAATCGGGAGAGGCATTGGTAACATCCATTTCTTTTGCATCTTTTACCGATTTAGCATAGGCATTGGCAACCTCTTTAATAATCGAATCTTCTGGAAGTTCTTCAAACAACCGAGTGCGTAAAATGTGATAAAGTTCGCTGCCTTGGGAGCTTACTGGTTCTAGTCTCAATGCCGAACGACCAGTCTCATTTTGAAGATTGGTAACTGCTTTGTTAAGTTGACCCGATCCTCCTTCCCAAGAAGCTGTAAGGTCTGAAATTACTACACACACATTAGATAGTTCTGGTCGGTCAACCGCTACCAATAAATTAGAAATAGCCGTGGCAGTAGCAATCGAAAGGTCTGAGCTACCAATTTCTATCGTCTTAGCATTTTCTAAGTAGGGCGGTAATTCGTCCAAAAATATCAGCGTTGGTTCGCCTTGAAGAAGATTGATCCATGCTGAAACGCCAGGAGCTTTTAGAGGAGCATAATGATCGTTAAAAACTTCTTTTTTATTGAGTTGCTTGGCTAATTCTCCCCAAAGACCAAATGGAGCATCGGTTTCGCGTCCATTAAAGCCAATAACTTTTACAGTACCGAGCTTATAACCTTTAACTTTATCTCCTAAAACTCTATTTCTTAACTCAGGATGTTTTGCTAACAACCCAAGCGCAATCATGCTATGGGTTTTTCCTCCACCCATTGCTTGAGACAACAGAAACGTACTTGCTTGGCTACTTCTATTTTCCAGCCGTTCAAAAGCTTTATCTATGAGCGTCTGCATCCCAGCAGTTATATAATTTTCCTCGAAGAAGCGATTGCTATCTATTCGGTCTTCAAGTAGATCGGAAATATTCAAAACCACATCTCGACGAGAGCGATCGAATACTGACTGGCGTGGTTTGCAAACTTGGCTCAAATACATATATATACTTTTCGGAAGCTTATAAGTGATATGACTTATACTTATACTTCCCTAGAGCAAAGCAAAAATTTAGTAAATCTAAAAAAACTAGAAGACAGCAGCGGGTCAAGCAATTTTATCGAACAAATGCACTATTGCATTCGAGATAAATAAGGACCCCATATAACAGATCCTTATCTTTCAGCTCAAAATAAAGACTAAGGGGAATACTTGATTAACTTAATTACCCTAGAACCCAATGCGGGTCGAACAGCGCATTGGTAGGATCGACCGCATCGGGCAAGTGCATCCGACAGTCACGATCCATAACTTTTATTACGACGGCACGGTAGAAGCAAAGGTCTATCGCAAATTGCGCGATCGCATCAATGCTTTCACCGCAGTTGTGGGGAACTTGCAGCCAATCTTGGCTCAGGTTCCTACTTTTATCGAACGGGCGGCGATGAGTGCCGATCCCCAAGAGGAAGATGTCTTGCTATCGCAATTCGAGCGGGTATTGGACGCACCACCCGTGCGTCCGGCACTCGATGAGATGGTTTCAATAATGGATGTAGAAGCAGATTTGGCAGAGTCAAGCGCGGGTTTTCTCTCGTCCCCCATCCAATTGCAGGAGATTAAACAACTGTTGACTACCTCAGTCGTATTAAAGTCAAGAGGATATGTATTCGAGCGATCGGCAGAACGCATTTGGCTGCTGACTTTTGAAGCTAAGAAATATATGGTAACTTTTTATCCAGAAATATTTGACGAAACGCCATCTCTGCGATTGATGAATTTTGGCGATCCTCTGTTTGAAAAGTTACTCCTGAGTTTCTAGTTCTAATCTCGTTCGCTTTCAAGTAGGAGTTCGTCAAGCGTATCGGGAAATTCTCCTCTTTCAAGCATTCTAGTAAAAGCTTTATAACAATCGTTCTTGTCTCCTTCCTTACGCGGATAACCCAGCCAGAGGATAAATAGCGCGTTGTAGTCGGGAGTTTGCCAAGCACGGAAAAATAGGCGATAACGGTGATTTAACCCCATTCCCTTTACCCTGCCATATTTTTTCAGCGAACCAGTTAATGCAAAGTGAGAGGCATAAGGATCGCTGGGAATTTTCTCGTTAATCGCCGTCATCACTGCTTTATAAAGCTTCACTTGCGAGTGCAAGACGTACTTTTCGGCAGGTAAAGTCTTTTTTAACTGGCGAACTTCAGCTTGTAAGTCCCGTCGCTGCTTACCGAACAGCCGTTTGATGAAATATATATGCCAACCGTTACGAATCAAGATCTACTCCTGCCAGCAATTCTTCATCTTCGGCTGCCATTTCCTCAGTGTAAATTTCGATTTCTTCTTTTGGATTGCGTAAAGCGTTCTCCATCAAGAAATCTAAAAATGATGCCAGCATCAGTTCGTCCTTTTCTTGTTCCTGGTCTGCGCTTGTTTCTAAACGAACTAGTAAAGTATTTGAACTGACAACTTGAACTTCGCCAGTTACTCCAGCAAATTGAGGATTGTCCTTGAAGAAGCTATTCTCCAATCGAAAGCCAGAAGAATTTCCAATCTTCGACCAAGCTGCGTTGTACCGTTTGCTCTCCACGATCGTTACTACTCGTACTATTAGTTTTGCCTATCATACACTAATGTTAGTACTTCTGTAAGTACATAGCAGTCGAACTCGAAGAGCGCGCTTTGCAACAGAAGTTAGATCTTGAAGCAGGAGTGAGAATTTCGGTTCTGTCGTTCTCGATCGCTTTTTGGGCAATTGGTTCCGGGATGAAATCGAGAGCGCGATCGCGGGAACAATATTTGCATGAACAGAAAACTCTCGCTCGCCATCATTCTACTCTTGGGGCTATTCGGCTGTAATTCTCGTAAGGAAGTAATCACTTCCCCCCAACCCTCTCTCCCTCTCGCTCTCCGCAGCACCAATTCAGACCAAGTACCGTGTCAAGCGTGTCGAGTAGCGGCGACACCATTACTGTCGTTGACAGGCGAAATCGAGATGTCAAAATTCGCTTGGCTTGCGTTGATGCTCCAGAAGTTTCCCATACGAAAAGGGAGCGCTCTAGCTACGACCCAGCAGACCTTGACCAGTTTAGGTGGGGAGAGCGGGCGCGAGACAGGTTGACTGGGTTGATTGAGCAGGGAGGCGATCGCGTGCGTCTAACTGTGGCGGACGAGGATCGCTACGGTCGTCAGGTGGCAGAAGTCCGGCTAAGAGATGGAACACTAGTTCAGGAGGTGCTAGCCCGCGAGGGGCTGGCGGTTTTTTATCGAAAATATGCCGGAAATTGCCGTAGTTCCGCAGCAGTAGAGCAGGCGGAAGCTGAGGCTAAACAGCAGAGAGTTGGTGTATGGGGTGATTCCCAGTTTGTCGCGCCGTCTGTGTGGAGGCAAAAGAATAAGTAGCGATCGCGCTTCGATTGTATCCCTTTCCTGATACTACCAACCTAACGAATTGCATGAGTTATAACTATTGCTCTACAAAACGTCGATCTAGTTTATGCGACTTGAAGACATTTATCAATTTTTCACCGATCGAAGCGCCACTTATCTCACGCAAGAACAAGCTGTTTGCTACGTGCTGTCGGTCTTGCTTGAGGGTGAATCCTACGGTACTGAGCTAATTCAAAAACTGGAAAGCGACTACCCCCCGTATCGACTGTCTGATAGTGTCCTCTATGCCGCCTTGAATTTTCTGGAAACCGAGCAAGCGCTCGCTTCACACCTTCAAAAAGTGGAGGGGCGCGGTCGTCCGAGGCGGATGTATCAAGTCAGCCCTCAATGGTTTGACGAAGCACAAAAGCTAGCCGCTTTATGGACGAACAGCGTTGCTCGAAAGCCCCAAGCGTCCAAGGCTGTTGCCGTTTGACGGTGGAGCAATCCCAACAGATGCGATGGTCGCGTTCGCGTCTCAACCCATTGACGCACGCAGCACCAAGACGCGCCCTAACAAAGCAATTACTGACTGACTACCCAAGAGGCAATCGCGCTTGAAAAACCCATTACAAAACCCACTACCACAAAACTCCCGCTCGCCAAATTCATTACCACCCGTCACCCGTTGGGAATTGATCGACGCGATCTCCAAACTGTACGTGATTCGGGACGAGCTAACTCAATTGAGAACTCTCTCAATAAACCCGAAAAGCCTTATTGCAACGAGATGCAAAAGGACGAGTAAAGCTGTTTACTGGTTTGGGTTTGAGCTTTTTCTTCTGACTTGACGAAATTTTCAAAACATCAAGTCCTAACTCGACGTAGGATAGTAATTATGAAGTAAATCTAAATTCAACAGTACAGTGAAGATTCAAGGCAACGGACGCGCTAAGATCCTGACTCAAGCCGAACTGGAGCGCCTATTTACACGCGGGTTTCTTACCTCTAGAGACAAGCTGCTATTCGCGATCGCTTACTACTGCGCCTGTCGCGTTAGTGAAGTGCTGGCGCTGACGGCGGAAGATTTAGCGGGTAGTGTAGTGACGCTGCGTAAATCTACCACCAAAGGCAAGATGGCGACGCGCACTTTGCCTTCGCACCCAAAGTTACAGGCGTATTTAGCAGCTTACGATCCACCGTCTGGTCTATTGTTTCCAGGACGCAATGGAGACAAGCCACTGACTAGGGCAGCTGCCGATCTGATCCTCAGAGCTGCTTGCAAACGGGCAAGGATTAGAGGTGCTTCGACTCACTCATTTCGCCGCACGGCACTGACGAATATGTCTAATGCCAACGTGCCGCTCCGCGTAATTCAGGAAATCTCGGGACATAAATCGTTGACTGCTCTCCAACGTTATCTGGAGGTGAAACCAGATCAGGTCGAGTCGGCGATCGCGCTGTTGGTTTAATTTACAATCCAGCACTTGAGGCAGAAGCAGATGAAGTTGTCAATAGATGTTTTCGGAAAAGTTGGCTCTGCCAACTCTTAGGGGCGAGCCAGTAGTCGTAGGTCAGACGATCTCGATCGGGAAATAGCAAGAAAGCGCCCAGGAGGTAATCGATCAAATTGTCGTAGCTCTGGATGCGGGTGAAAGATTGCATCTGTGTTAGTACCGCCAAGAATGCTTCAGACGTTGCCACTCCCATTGCCATCATCTCCCGTTCTTGCTGCTTGGAGAACTTGACTTTCGTGCCGTGCCAATTCCACAGCAAGCAGCACTGCTGTAGCGATAGATGAAGCGGTTGCAGTAGCAATGCGGCACGATAATATAGCCCAGAGCGCCTCAGTATATAGGGATGAATTGGCAAGGGAAGATTGGCACTCTCGCCTGCTAGTGCAATTATATAGTGTAGCGAGCGCTGATTCAGGCGCGATCGCCGTTCGGTGGCGAATAACCAATCGCATCGACGCTCTTGTGCTAGGTGTTGTAGCAATTCCATTTCAGGAACACACAGAGGTTGAAGATTGACTTGTTTGTGCAGGCGAGCGCCACTTTTGAGTTCGCGGTTGCGGATGATGTAGAGCGTTTTTCTGGTCAAGTCTAGGTCAGACCAACGCAGCCAACATAGTTCGGATGGCTGTAAGCATTGGCAGAACAGCAATAAGGCGATCGCCTTGTTCCTCGTAGAGTAGCGAGTTTTTTCCATCGCGGCGATGACGGCATCGACTTCGTGCAGGTAAAGAAATTCCCGCTCGCGGCGTTGTTGGAATACAGTTTTGAGCGGCGGCGGTGTCCTGGGCATGGAATGGATAAATTTTTCGGCAAAGTTCGCGCTTTAATTATGCCATGCCATCAGGTATTGGTAGAGGCAATCGTTCAAAGATACAGCGTGAAGATACAGCAAGGGTACTACTGCTAGATAACTAGTTAACTGGTAGCGAACTAGAATAGCGTGCTTTCAACTCTTTTTCAGTATAGTCAGCCAAGTAGATTAGCCCAGAAAAGTCGCGACCGACGATACGACCGCGACTCCCAGGCGCGGATTACCGTGACAGATGTACCGTGCATGATGACGATATCGCCTTCACAGAAACAATGTTTGATGACAGACATAATAAATACCTTACTACTCTCAGATTTTGGTTTTATTGCTAGCTAAACATTCTCGCTGTTGACTGTGGGCAACGGCAGAGAGCCACAGGCTCTCGGTGGAGATTGGTGCGAGAAACTAAGGTTCCGTGCCAGATGGTGTTGGATAACTAGGTGAATGTCGTGAGCGTTTCGAGCTAGATCTGGTACGAGAGCGCTACGAATACGCAAGTGTTGCTTGTCAGATAAATCAGCAAACTGCGGGATTAACGTCCGAAGCTGGGTGAGTTTTTCAACCAACTCGTGATGTTGCTCGACATCTAAAGAAGGAAATAGCTCAGCGATTTCTGCGAATTGTCCCATACACAGACGAGACAGAAATTCGCAGGCTTTGGAGATCGTCGCTAGCTGTTCGTCACTTAACCCTTCTAGGTTAGTCATTCTATTTTTTCCTACAAATTAATTCCTACAAATTAATAACTATCTCTGGCGTTGCCCACCAGTGTAGAGTGCGGTCGAGCGATCGCGTTTCTTAGCTCGACTTTACACCACCGACAAGGGAGGACAGCTGCTGCTACAAGTTCTCTCATTTTTGTATTCTAATTAGAATACAAAAATGATATTCTAATTAGAATATATATATATAATAGATAAACTAGAGTTTCAAAGGAATGCCTAGTATCTAATGCCAGCAGTTGACCAGCTCATAGCCCAACTCGTGCAAGAGCGCTCCCAAACTCAGATGAGCCAGACGCAACAGCATTCTGTGGTCAATCCTCGTCTGAGCCAACAGCAGCAAGAGTGGCTGCATCTAGAAAAAGAGCCGATCTATTTACTGAAGCTGACAGTCAAAGTGGGAGTGCAATCGCTGAAGTTGGATGGCTCCCATTTAGGGATTAGGGATGATGTCTTGAGATTGTTGGAGAGTGCGGCAAAGGGCGGCTATGCAGCCAAGATCAACCACCGCCTTAAAGATGCTGCTACCAAACTCCAAGCACGACAGAAAATCATCTACAACCGCTACACCCTTTTGAGCGAACCGTTCCGTTTCGTCCACGAATCGGCACTGCCCGATGCCCTAGAAGCAATTGAAGGGATGATGGCAGAAGCTGATTCCTTGCGGCAAGGAATTTTAGCAACATACAAATCAGAATACGCTGGTTTCTTGTCGTGGGTGGAGCAAGTACTAAAAGCCGCAGCATTAGAATCAAAAACAGTCGAGTTAGCATTGCGGCAGTATGCTAGTGCTTATCCTACCAAAGAGGAATTGCAAATAAATTCATTGCAGGTTCTCGTGGAAGGACCGATAAAAATTCCTTCCTTGCTAGAGCGCTCGGAGCGCGAAGCAGAAATGCAAAGGCAGCAGGCAGAAGCAGAGGTAGTTGCTGTCGAACGCCAGAAACTCAAGTTAATCGAGCGGGCGCAAGAATCTTTACAGCAGACATTAATTTCAACTTTATACGACGCTCAAATCAGAAGTCGGGACGAAGCTGACGCAAAGCTAGCTCAATTACTAGAGAGCTTTAATTTGTCAGGAGCGGATGCGACATCGAGAACGGGGCAGAAGTGGGACACCTTAATTGCTCGCTTGCAAGTATTAATGCAATACGATCCGGATTTAGAGCCGCTCGTGGACAGAGCAAGGCAGCTGAGTCAGCTATACCTGAGTGACAGCCCCGACTTGAAACAAATTATTCAGCACCTGGAAGATTTCAGAGCCATGCTGAAGCAGCGCGTGCAGGCTCCATACTCGACTGGGGAGGGACTTGCCAACCTGACGAAGGCGTTGGCACTGGATGCGGGTTACTCCGAGTTACTTCGGCAGTTAGACGCGATCGCGCAGCAACCAGATCCGGAGCAGTTGCGGCAACTCAAGGGCAAGTTGGCATCAATGGAGAATTTATTTAAATTCCGTACCAAAGACTTGCTCAAGCGCTGGGGGATTGCTGAGGCAGCCGTGCACCAGTCTTTGGGATTAGAAGTAACAGCCAAAATAAAGGATATTGACACTGCTCCAGATGCCGTCCATAGCGACGAGCGCCAGCGTGACTCCATCGATCGACCTTACGACTGGGAGGCGGGATTTTAGAACAACTGACATTCTAGTTGTAATGCGAAATTAAATTATGGCAACCGCTAAAAACACCAAAAAGTTAGCCGCTCAAATCCCCAACCATGCCCCATCTGGCTCTGCTCTAGAGCGGTTGCAACAGTTACGGCGAGAGTTAAATCAGATTTTTTTGGAGCGATCTACGATTATTGACGGAGTGCTAGCCGTACTGCTAACAGGTGGAAATGTGGTTTTATTTGGTCCGCCTGGTTGTGCCAAGAGCTGGATGTTACAACAGTTGTGCCGAGCGATAGAAGAAGCTGTATTTTTCGATCGCCTGTTGCAACCGACGATGACTCCTGACGAGTTACTAGGGCAACTGTCGCTGCGAGCATTACAGCAGCAAGATGAGTTAATCCGCAACACTAAGCGGCGGTTGCCCGAAGCACACATTGCCTTTTTAGATGAAGTATTTCGCGGCAACTCTACTAGTCTCAACGCCTTGTTGCGGTTGATGAACGAACGGGTATTCGAGAATCCAGAACCGCAGCCAGTACCGTTACTGTTCTTGTGCGATGCTGCCAACAACGTTCCCACTGATGCAGACTTGGATGCGTTTGTCGATCGCTTCGTCTATCGCCCTTGGTTGCAATACGTCCGCAAGTTGAGTTCTAAGCGGGAATTAATCCACCGAGCCAGGCATAATCTCAAACCAGAAGTGAAGGTGCGTCTGAGTCTGTCTGAAATTAAAGCTTTGCAGCAACAAGCAGCGCTCGTACCTTTTAGCGACGAACTAGCAGAAGATTTAATTAAATGCCAGATGGTACTGGATCGGGAAGGATTTTTCATTAGCGATCGCAAGTTGCAACAGCTAGTCAAACTGCTGCAAACCCATGCACTGGTGCAGGGCGATGAGCAAGTGTACCCAGAATCTTTTCACGAATTGCTGCCAGACTGCCTGTGGCAGAGAGATCCCAAGGAGCGACAGAAGATCGGTCAAATTTTGAATGCTTGCGTCCCCGATCTCGATCGACAAGCCGTATCTTGGTACGATGCGGTAAAGGAAGAGGTCGGCACTGTAGTGAGGGCAGCCAGAGAATACGATTTGCGTCCGAGCAATCCAACCGAACAAAAGTTGATTGAAGCAGCCGACAATGCTGCAAGTCGCTTAGAGGATATCGCTCGCAAGATTGAGAAGTTAATCGCCGATAACAAGAGCCGCAATGCCCGACGAGCGCAGAGGATACTGACCGATATTCGGGAAGATTTACTGATTGAAGTTGGTGGCTATAAAAATAAAGTTTACCAATAGTTGCATAGCAGATTTTGCATTATTTAGGCACTTCTTTCTTCTTCCCGCAAGGCAAAAGTGGCGATCGCATTTATTTCTTCTTCTTCTTCTTTCAGTGTTTGGTAGAGCTGCCAATTTTGTTGCAGATTCAGCCAAAACTCTGGACTGTTTCCAAAGAATTTCGACAGCCGTAATGCCGTACTTGGGGTTACGCCGCGCTTGCCATTCACCAACTCGTTAACTCGCTGGTAAGGAACGTGGATGTTGTTAGCTAAATCCTGCTGAGTCAGTCCTAGTGGTTCTAGAAAATCTAGCAGCAAAATTTCTCCTGGATGTGTGGGAGGGCGATATTTGGGAATTTTCATCTGTTCGTACCTCATTTCATCAATGGCGATCGACAATCTCAACCGCAGATGCTTCTTGCTCCAACCAGACAAAATAAATCCGATACCGATCATTGATGCGAATGCTATGCTGACCTTCGCGCTCGCCTTGCAGGGCTTCTAACCTATTTCCTGGTGGCACTCTCAGATCGTTCAAAGATATAGCGGCATTCAGTTGGTCTAACTTTCTCCTGGCAACAGACCAAAGATTAATTGGGCAAACTCTTAGAGCGTCTTTTGAATCCTCGCCATCAAAAATCTCTTCCGTTCCTCGATCTTTAAATGCAAAAATCATGAGCGCGAGCGCACTTCCGTTAACATAATAACACGGATATTATGCTATCTTTAGCTAAAAGTGACCGAGGCGCAATCGCTATTTGCCAGTTTAGGCAGTGTTGATGCTCGATAGATTCCAACTCTCATGCTGTACGACTTTGAACCGCTAGTGTATCGAGTTGCAAGCATCTCCAAACTCTTCTGGCAGGAGTATATAAACTATTTTGAAGATGCTCGGTCGATGGTGAGAGTAGGAACTAGCAAGCTGTTTGCCTTTCCCAGTTTCACCCTAGAAGTTTTTCATCGACTTTACTACGAGAGCGAACCAGAGCAGCTAGACCCACCACCACCCGAAAGTGCTTGGGCGATTTTATTGCATCGGGAGTTTGAACAGCTCATCAGCTTTGACACTTTGGTGGAGCAGTGTCAAGGCAACCAATTGGCGGCGGGATTGGCAACAGTAGAGTATTGCCGTCAAGTGTACGAGAAACTGCCACCACCCATGCCTCGATTTCTCAATCCGCAACAGTATCGGGATTTGATTAAGCAACTGAAGCATCAACCTGAAATTCCGCCATCTGGGGTATTTGAGCAGATATTGACTTCTCCTCAAACAACTTCCCCAACTGGTTTGCCACTACCCAAAACCCGACAGCAACGGGAACGACAGCAGTGGTTGAGGCAACTGATAGAAGATAGTGGCGATCGCTCAGATGAACTGGTCCAACTCCTACAACGGGAAGGAAAACAAGCTGTATGGCAGGCTCAACAGTATGCAGATAGTTTTGATGAAACGCAAGTTAGGCAAATGCTGAGGGCTGCCCTGAACGCCGCTCATGAAAAATTGAGCGAGGTAGCTGGGTGGTTGGAGATGCTAGGCTTGAGCTGGGGAAATGAAATCGGTGGAGAACGAAGCGTTTCTCCTGCTGAAAAAATGGCGCTAGCTCAGAAGATAGCAGGTCATGCCAAGCTCAAAAAGATCGCTGTCGTTGCCGGACGTTTCCAACAGATTGCCGAGCGCAAGCGTCGCAGCCAAGCTCTAGATGCTTTTGGCGAGATAACTACGATTGAGTTAGAAAATAACTTGTCGCGGTTATTGCCTACCGAACTTCAAAAACTATCCGCAAGCGATCTCTTCCCTCTATTCGCACTGGGATATTACGATCGCTCCCTATTGCAATACAAGACGAGGGGAAAGGAGAAGCAATGCAAAGGACCGTTGGTGGTGTGCTTGGATTCCTCTGGTTCGATGGATGGATTGCCCGACACTTGGGCGAAAGCAGTGACGGCAGTGTTAGGACAAATTGCTTTAAGGGAGGGGCGACACTTGCGAGTCATCCACTTTGCAACTAGAGTTTGTCGAGTTGATGACTTTCCACCCCACCACCATGACTTCTCACGACTGCTGGAGTCGATGTTGGCTTTTTACAATGGTGGCGGCACTGCTTGGGAGCCAGCTTTGTTATCTGGCTACCGAATGTATTGAGCGACAACAACAGTTTAAACAGGCAGATATTGTTATGGTCACGGACGGCAAGTGTGACGTGAAGCGGGAATTTTTAGAGCAGTTGAAAGTCAAGAAGCAACAACTAGAATTCAGTGTTTATGGAGTTTTAATCGGTGGTGCAGGCAAACGGCTCCCTAAGCAGTTTTGCGATCGCATCTGGGTTGTTAAAGATCTTGTGAGCGATGAAATAGTGATCGAGGAGTTATTCTTACTGTAGTCCAGGTTCGACATGTACTATATGTAATGAGTATGACCAAATATTGATGTGAGAGGGAGAAGCTGTTATGCTCTAGAGATATTGCGTGGCGCACTAGGAGCAGGGGAATGAGTGTAACAATTCTGGACAGCAATGCTGAGTTTGTCACACTCCAGCTGGTGGTGCCATTGCAAAAGACATTTTTAGAGACAGAAGAAACACTCCAATCAGTGCTGAATGAAGCAGGCACGCTAGCTAGTGGAGAAGCACTTCATTCAGTTCGACACTGATGGTTCTCCGATTGAGAGCGGCGGTATGCATTGGACTAGCACGCGGAAAATTACCCAAGACTTATCAAACTCCATACGGAATGGTAGCTCTAGAGCGCCATGTCGATCAAACAAGCGGTGGCGGAAAAACTTTGTGTCCGTTGGAGGTGGATGCTCGCATCATCATCACCTCGACACCGAAGTTCGCGCAACAAATCAGCCATAAATACGCGCAGATGAGCAGCGTGCGGTTAGTAGAAGACTTGAGAGAGAATCATGGGCGCTCGTGTCATCGGTCGTTTGTGCAAACCTTGGCAGAAGCTGTCGGCACCATTGCCCTATTCAAGGAAGAAGATTGGCACTATCAAACACCAAAGCTACCGATGGCAATTGAGGCAGTGAGTGTTGGGGTGGATGGAACGTGCATGTTGCTGTGTGAAGATGGATGGCGGCAAGCAATGGTAGGGACAATCAGTTTGTACGACGCTTTAGGAGAACGTCAACATACGACCTACATTGCTGCTGCGCCAGAACACGGGCGAGAAACGTTTCTTGTCCGGATGCAACGGGAAGTTGAACAGGTAAAGCGGTTATATCCCCATGCCCATTATCAAGGGTTAGCAGATGGCGCACTAGAGAATTGGACGTGACTTGTGCCACTCACCCACAGCCAGGTGTTAGATTTTTAGCATGCGACACAGTATCTGAGCAAGGTTGCCGCATCCGTGCATCCTCACAGTGTTAAGTATCAACAAGCGAGTATGGACAATGGCTGCCACATTCTCAAACACGAAGTCGGAGCTGCCACTCGTTTACTCGCAGAAATGGAAGCAATTGAACCGAAACGAATGTCTGAAGGAGTGTGTTCTGGATTACAAGATGCCATCACCTACTTTCGTCACCACCACCACCAAATGCATTACGCCGAAGCTATTGCCTGGAATTTACCGATTGGTTCGGGTGTTACCGAAGCCGCCTGTAAAGTGATTGTTAAAGCACGTTTGTGTGGCGCAGGTATGAAATGGAAAGACCGTGGTGCTGGAATTGTCTTGAGTTTACGAACCTTGACTTACACCCAAGGGCGATGGCAGCAATTCTGGTCGAAAATCAATCGCTATGGCTTCACTCTCGCTGAATTTTTACATTAAATTTTGGTCATACTCAAAGTGACTCGCGTTCCTGGCTTCGCTCCTGGCAAGTTGTTTAAGGATAAAGTTGCTCCCAACAGTTAGCACTCGATCGCAAGTGCGTCAACTTTTTGCATTAACCAAAGCAGTAAACGTGATTCCATCTTGGAAGGTTGCGCCTAATTTCTACTTTGTTGTTAGCTGCTGGTTTAGCTTCGGGTAGTTCATTGAACTTGAGTTGTTATACCGCTTATGCTGTAACCATTTGGGCTTTGATATCTGGAGATGCTGGCTCAAAACGTAGCACCATGATTTGCTCTGGTCGCAGCCCTAAAGATTCGTAAGTCCGGCCATTGCGATCGCTGAATTCAACCTCAAATGCCGTACCATCAGCCAGCAGTTCTACCACTGTCCCAACTTGTCCTCGCCACAAGTTGTATTGAGGAAGGTCAGCAGTCAAGGCTACCACATCTAGCAATTTCACTGTATTCTTTGCCATTCTAGTTACCTTTAGCCATTACAGAGGATAGCAGCTTGTTAATCTGGGAATTTCCGAATCATGTTCGACAATCCAGCCACTGCGAAGAGTCGCACTTCTATCTTGCCACTCGATCTGAAAGTCTAGAGTATAACGCTGTCCAAACTCATCTTGTCTTCCCAATCGCGCTGCTTGAGTTTGAACGGCTTCCAGCAAAATTTGGCGCAATTCTTCAGCATTGTCAGCTGTCATCCCGAGTATTGACGAAAAAAGTCGTGCTTTGTGTTTGCCATTCTCATGTTCTGTATTCAAGCAGTAGTCACGCAACTTACGGATATCAACAATCGCATTTTCTGCATTGGGAATGAGCATAGAAAAGCTAACACAGATAGTTAATTCCTCAGTGGCTCTCGAAACCTATAGCGTCCACCGATCTCTTGAGGAGCGAGGAAACAATTCTTAGTTGTGTTGTTTCTCCAAATTGTGATGATTTGCTTCTCATCCCTCAATTCCCTAACTTTGTCTCGGCAAAAATCGAGTGCGATCGCCCTTCATTGACTCACACCATAATCTTTTTCCATAACTTCTAAATACCGTATCTGCCTCGGTGTCAAATACAACGACCGCTGTATCGTCTCTAAAATCGCATAATCCACCGCTTCTAACTCAGCTTTCAACAAGTTGCTAATTCGCGACGAAACTGATAATAAAGTAATGCGATCGCCCTCACTCATATCTATAGATTCCACTTCTTCTTCCCTACACTGGATTGTCTCACCCTTCAGGCTAATATAAACCTGATAGAAATTGTTGCCAATGTGTTGAATTACTCCCCAGTATCCATCATACGAGCGCAAATCTACATTTTTGAATGCTCGAACTTTTACGACATCATCAATGCGGCACTGGCTGCGATCGCATAACGGAATGTGAGTGCGCTCTTTGACGATATCTACAATACTGCGTTTTGCTGCATTTTTATCAGTTAGTAGCATCGTTGCCACCACCGCACTGACATCTTTAGCAACTAGATTGCGTTCGCCAGCTATCTGTTTGGCTTTTTCAATGGCAATTGGCTGGTATTCTGGCTTGAGCTTAGAAAGGGGGCGCAGATGTGATTCATGAAACGTTCCCACCGGAACATTGAGATAGTTTTTCTCGATCCGTCCTGCCTTTAATTCCAACTGTAGTGTCGAACGAGCTTGGGAAAACAGATCGGATTTCATCAGCCCGCTCATACTCGCAAAGCCCAAAGCCAAATACCCTTGCCTCATTTCTAAATCCACCAACAGCCAACGAATACGGTTGCAGCAAGCGTTGATTTGTTCTACGCACCCTCTCGCTTCTGCTTCATCCATTCGCTCTTCTACCGAAGCTAATACTTCAACATTAAACGATGATGCAATTGCAACATCGTTTGACATTAAACGATTTGACAATTTCAAACACGATAGCGGTATCCTTTCTCTTGTACCACCATCCAGTGCTACGATGCCTGCGTCAGGAGAAGGCAGCGCCGTAATTTCTCCCAACATACCAGCCAACAGCGGGTGAACTGTAATGGTGACGCGATCGCCTATTCGGAAATTATAGACAGCAACATCCGTGCTGCTTCGGGTCTGATTATCCATAGCACAAACCTCGCTCTAGTTGGTTGTCAATTTGGGCGATCGCTACCACCCGATCGCACAGTTGTTGATGCTTTTTCTGCTTGATTCTTTCAATCTGCTCTTTGCACTTTCTCAATCCCGACTCACACACCTGTTGCCCAACATCGAAGCTATCGAGCGAGCGCTGCATGAACTCGGCAACTGATACCACAAACCGATTCACCGTCACTACCTGTTGCCCCAAATCGTTCCACCACGTTCCGGTATCGCGCCATCCCCGCTCTCTGGCGGCTGCTAACTTTTCATCCAAGCTACCCGTATCGGAATTTGACACGTCAATTTCGTTGAGGAGTTTGTTGGCAGGGAGAGCAGAAGTACCCTTACGGGGTACTTCTGCCTCCAGAAGAGTGTTAATTTCGTTTACCTGTAAAGCAGATATACAGGTGTCTGAGTTTAGTTGACTAATATTATTGGCTCTAAGTTGAACGACTTTCTCTTGCTGGTTGGCAATAGGCTTGTTTTCTTGTGGTGCAAGCGATCGCCAATTTGAACACGGCATCAAGTAAAAAACCGATTTCTTCCCAGCAGCGCGATCGCATTGGATCATTTGCATCTGTGCTAGCTGTGTCAATACTCGTAGAACTGTGATGCGGGTCAACTTGCACACCCTGGCTATGCTTTCACTGGACTCTGAAACTACACCATCCACCGCATTCTTGAACAGGTGGCAGTAGACGCGAAACTGGTTGGGGCTGAGTCCAAAATTATCTAGGCGGTCTAATACTTGGGAAAAGTTATCGAAATTATACTCGGTTGCTATCATTATTTGATTCCAGTGTGAAAGGCTCTTGCAGTCCACGAGAGCCTAAGTTCTTATATTACAGTTGTAGATAAGCTAGTAGACGACCAAAGTTATTTTGACAGGCAAAGAGCTGCGTGAGAACATGGTTTAGAAACTTACTCATGCGATGTACAATGCCAGTTAAATATACTGTTAACCTAACCCAAGAAGAACATCAACAA
>NZ_JACJQX010000059.1:0-27251 GCF_014696895.1 Chroococcidiopsis sp. [FACHB-1243]
CTTGGGCAGAGGCTGACATATGGCGAGCGTCTTTGAGTTTCATGGCACACTCCAGACTTAGCTACTTTTTTATGTTAACTAATCCCTGCTCTGGTTAGTAAAGCAACACCGCTGACACGGCTAGTATGACCTTCTAGCGTGTGAGTTAGCTTACTATCATGCCACATCTTAATCGTGCCGTCTTCGCTGCCAGAGACGATGGTGCGTCCATCTTTACTAAAAACAATCGATCGCACCCATCCAGAATGTCCAGTCAGATCGCCAATCCATTTTTCTTTGTGTAAGTCCCACAAACGAATAACTTCGCCGCAGCCTCCAGCTAAAACTTTGCCATCTGGACTATTGGCAACCGATAAGACATAACCCGAGTGTCCTGTCAAGGTGTACATGAGATTACCTGTATATAAATCCCACAACTTCACCGTGCCATCGTCACTCCCGCTAAAAATCACCCTGCCATCACGACTTGTCGCGATCGCGCTGACTCCATTCGCGTGTCCGGCTAGAGTTTGAATCAGTTTGCCACTATTAACGTTCCAGATCTTGACAGTTTTATCGGCACTGCAACTAACAAGAGATTTGCCGTCAGGACTAAAAGTTAATCCCCGCACCCAGTTGCTATGGTCTCTAAGACAGTAAACTAAACTACCGCTATCCAACTCCCACATATTAATGGTTTTGTCCGCACTGCCGCTGGCGACTAACTGTCCATCTGGGCTAATCGCAACTGCTCTAATCTGTCCTGAGTGTCCGGTTAAAGTATGCACGCACTGCCAATGTTTAATTTCTACAGGTGGCGGTGGTGGTGGCGGCGGTGGTGGTGGTGGTAATGCTGCGGTTGCTGGTGCTGGTGCTGGTGCGACAATTGGTTCGCTGAGGTCTTTGAGTACCTCTTCTGCTGATTGATAGCGACGCTGGACGTATTCTTGCAACATGCGATCGAGAATGTCACTTAATCGATCTGAGACATCAATACCCCTTTGCTGCAAATAGGGTCGCCACATCCAGTTTCCTTCTAGAGGATTGTAAATTTCATCGAGTTCTGCATTTGTCATCAGGCGAATGCAGGTGACACCCAAGCTGTAAATATCGCTAGCGGGAAACGCCCTACCACCGCGTAATTGTTCGATGGGGGCATATCCTTCGGTTCCTGGTTTGGTACTAGCAGCAGAGATACTCGTCCCAGCAAGTTGTTTTGCTACGCCAAAATCGATCAAGACGAATTTGTTATCAACTTTTTGACGTAGAATATTAGTCGGTTTGATATCCCGATGAATCACATCGCAATGGTGAATGAATTGCAGTACGGGCAGTAAACTCTGCATCAGCGCCCGAATTTGTTCTTCGTTAAACGATCCTTGCTGTTCTAATTCTTTTTCTAAATCTTGCCCGTCAATGTGCTGTTGTACCAAGTACAAGCGTTGTTCTTGTTCAAAATAACCGAATAAAGTTGGAATTTGGGGATGTTTCTCCCCTAGTTCTAATAACTGTCTGGCTTCTTGCTTAAACAACAAAGTAGCCTTTGCCATTGCCTCAATATTGCCTTGAATGTGGGGCAGAGGAAAAAACTGCTTGATCACGCAAAGGGCATTGAGACGATTGGCATCTTCTGCTAAAAAGGTGCGTCCAAAACCACCATTGCCGATTGGTTTAATTGCTTGATATTGGTCTTTGAGCAGCAACTTGGAGCCACAGACGAGACAATACTTTCTTCCATCTAAGTTTTGGGGGTTCTGGCAGTCTGGATTCAAGCAGTAACTCATATCTGGGAATCGGCTTATGGAGTCTGTATTTAGTCTTCCCAGATTTAACAGGCAATTAGCTATTAAGGGAAAAACTACAGCAGGAAGTAGGGGAGCAGGAGAGTAGGGAGCAGGGAAGCTCTACTACACGACTAGGTAAAGATCGGGTTAGTTGAGCTTAGCTTTAAACCGCACAAATCCGTAGGCATTTGCAGGAATTCCAGGCGCAGTCGCATTGATTAAATCGCCCAAATTAACCACGATCGCCCCAGTGGTATTGCTACCCTGACAATTAACATTAGGATAGACACTACTCGGCTCAACTCCTGGGGGAAAATACATTGCCGTATCCCCATCGCTGACATTTGTTAACGATTCAGTCGTCCCGTTATATTGCCAGAGAATCCCCCGTGCTACTCCTTGTAACCCCCCAGATGCTTGCACGGGATAGCTATCGAACCCAGTAGTAAGAAAACTCATATTCGCGGGAATGCGATCGCAAAACAAAACGTTTTGAGCCGTATTATTACCAGCTGACAGGTAGTAGATAGTGTACTCAACTTCATCGCCTGGTTTAACCTGACCGCCATCAATACCACCAATGAGGAAATCATCAGGTTGACCGTTATTGTCAGCATCGAGCCACTTATCAGTATCGGGCTGTTCGGGTGGAACTGGGTTAGCTAAAGTAATATCGTTATCATCGTAAGGATTACTTAGATCGTCGAAATAGCTGGATAGATCGTCACCATTCAAACTTGTTGTGTCATTGTTAATCTTAGTGATCCGCTTGACCAACAGCACGTTAGGATTGCTGATAAATGGCAACGTAATCGGTGTAGGAGTTGGCATATCGCCATGAGGTGCAACGGGTAGAGTTGGAGAGTCAGTTGACAAATCGCTCGTCAATAAATCTGGTGGCGGAATGGGAACGTCACTGTTGACACCTGCAAAGGTAAAGCCAGGGTTAGCCACATTAGCAGAAATACTACTGGCATATGCAGTATTTTCTTGTACCGTGTTGCTTGGCACAGAAGCGGTGTTGGAATAGGTGAGTCGTACAGTAAATGTGATGGTGCGCTCTTGTCCTGGTGCTAGCGTGTCTGTTCCGGCTAGTAATTTGAAGTCACTCGTACCGTTGAAACTGGGGTTGAGAGTTAGAGTACCTGAACCTGCGCCTAGTGTAGGAGCAGTTTGGATCGTAATTGTGGGATTACCTGTATTGAAAGTTAGATTTAAATTTTCGGTAATTTGCACCTTGGACGCAGCCTCAGTACCCGTATTTTTAACTGCGATCGTATACGGTATATCGAACGTAGTATTGTTGACTGTTGTAACTGTACCAGCCGACTTCACTACGTCAAGCTTTTGTGGCGTGAAGGGACAACTACTTCCATCACTCTGCGAAGCCGATACAGTGTTGCTAATCTCAGTAGCAGTACCATTTGTGAGATCGATTTGGTAGAAGTAACCAAAGCTGCTGTAACCGTAGAACGTACCGGAGGCATCAAAAAAGACGCTGCCAATTGGTGTTTCAGAGGGAATTCCGGTAGAGCCAACTACAGACACATTAGCCGAGCTACCGCTGATGGTAACTTGGTAAAGATTACCAGACAACACCCCATACATCTTGCCATCTATAGGATTGAAGGCAATGTCACCAACGCTCATTGGTGCTGATAAGTTAATAGCAGTAGCAGTTTTGGCGTTGACATCGACTTGGTAAATTTTGGTGCTGTCGTTGTCTGGGACTACATAATAATTTCCTACTGCATCAAAAGTACCCGCAGAGTAGGGACCTACGGGCAGATTACTAACATTGCCAATAAAGGTAGCATTGCTTTGAGTCAAACGATAGAGCTTATTAGTTCCAGCAGTTCCATACTCGATCGCATACAAGTAGCCGTCAACTGGATTATGACCCAAAGCGTTCAATTTAACGGCTGGTGTAGGGTTTAATATCAGCGTGTGTTGATAGGGGTCGGGAATGCGATCGATTCTATAAAGCTCCGAATGTGCTGACAATCCACTACCGACAACGCGGACTTGATAAAATCTGCCATCGCAGGCAAAGGATTGTCCGACGACTGCGGATACAACTACATCTTCACCCGTGCTAGAAGCTGAGTTGTAGCTACTACTACCGCTAGCTCCTGACGGAGTATTGTAGTTTGCTGTAGCTGGGTTCTGATAAGTTCCGGCTATTACGCCTAAACCAAAACTAACCGTAAAGGTGATAGACACGCTGCCACCAGCAGGAATGGTGAAGTTGTTCCAATTGGGGTTTGTTGCTCCTGTTGTCGGATTTGTGGTCGAGGGACGGGTAGCACCTCCACTCAAGGTGACTGTACCTGTTGAGGCATAAGTAAAGCCACTGGGCAAGGTATCGGCAATGTTGACATTTGAGGCTGTTGCCCTCCCTGCGGCATTAGAGACAGTGATGGTGTATGTTGCGGTGCTTCCTGCGGCAACAACAGGCGTGCTTGTCGTTTTGGTGACGGTAAGGGCGGGCGTGAGTTCAAACCCAAAGTCTTTCCCTGTAACTGGGCTGCTAGCAACATTAACAGCTAAGTTATTTGGTGTATCTAATGCCCACCCAGCAGGAATGTCAGAATCACTAGTATCGACTTGAACAATATAGTCACCACTGGCAACACCTACAAAAGAGTACTGACCGTTAGCATCCGTAATTGCAGTAGCAAGAATATTTGTGCCAGTACTATCTAAAAGCCTAACAGTAATGTTTGCTATAGGTGGTTCGCCAACGTTGAAGGTTTTATTGCTGTTGTTGTCTCGGTATAAAGTGCCAGAAATGCTTTGAAGACCGTTTTGCGTAAAAATACCACCCCCTGCCATCAAATCGAGTCCACCACCCCCTGTTGATGCTTCACTCGTAGTTGTGGGAAAGCTATTATAGTTAACTAAATTGTAGGATGAGTCAATGTCATCTGCGAAAAGAGCATAGCCATAGATCGTTTCACCAGCATTAACGCCAAGACTAGAGAGTGAGAAATAAATTCCACTAATATTTTGGTTCGTAGTCTGAGCTGAAGGTCTGAAATTCGTTTCAGTTTGCTCCCTTCGCATTACAGTAGTATTGATGGATGGTCCTACCCGCCCCCAAGGACTAGGAGTAACACCAGAGTTAACACGGACTAACGAACCGAATCCATTCGGATTGCCGCTAGCATCAACAGAGGTAATTGCAGCAATTCTGAATGAGTCGTTGCCACCTCGATCTAAGATTAGGAAGCCAACACTAGTGCTGGAGTTACTAGGAACTGTTAGTCCGCCGGAAATCAGGAAATCAATCCGTTCAATATTATTGTTGTTACCTACCCCATTGCCCTGATTAGCAAAAACATTGTCCGCACCTCGATTAATAATCTCGTCGAGGAGTATATCATCCATTGTTGTTGCTGCACTAGGTTTTAAGTTCTCGATGGTAGTATTGTTGTACTCAAAGAAAACGACTTGTTTGTTGCCCGTGGCGTTAGCATTGTCGCGTCGTTGTAGTTTAATCGTGTCAACTAATTTCAGTATGGAGTAGTTTTGTGTGGCAACAAATCCTGTCAGCTTGAGATTATTAGAAACTCCAAATGTAAGAGTGATATTATTGCCACAAGTGTAACCAGCAGGGAGAGTACAGGGATTGGTAGAAGTAGTACTGTAGCTGCTGCTTGTAGCTGTTTGGGTGGTAGTGTTGAGTCCAGTAATGGCTTGTTGTGCTGCGGCGGGGCTAATTGTCCCCAGAGCGATCGCGCCTGCGCTTAAACCCGAACCAACATACTTGCTAGCCGTAGCTAGAAAAAATTTCCGCAGTGTCAAATTTTTGCCTTTATGTGTAGCGTCAGATGCTAATGCGATCGCGCTTAATTCTCTGAAAAATTTCACAGTCTCGCACCTCCATCTGGTCTTACTTCCCGATTGGTGTCTTGTGATGATTCAGTTAGTTGTGGTGTATTCGGGACTGATGTTTCTACTGGTTGCGTTTGATGGCGATCGAGCAATTGTTGTAGCTTCGAGTTTGGCTCTGGTAGCTGTTGCGTACTCGTTGCAGTTGAAGGGCGAGGTTTTAGTTTTTTGGCGATCGGCTGAACTTTAGATTTCTGTGGTGGTGCAGGAACGGGTTTTTGCAACCCAAAACCATCAAACAATTCGTTCAATTTCACGGTTAAACCAAAATAAGCCCCACCAGCAGAACGAGAACCGCTAAAATCGTCATCATTCACATGACCAAAAGCATATCCTGCCGATAACCGCAGATTTGGTGTCAGGTAGTAGCCTGCTTCAGCTACGAAACCCGTCTCGCTGCGATCTTCTGAAGGTTGATTAATCCAGCGAGTTTCACCGACCAAATCGATTTTGTCGTTCAAGCGATAAGTTGCTCGTAATTGTCCCAAATTAATCGTACTGGAATTGACTAAATCTGCTGCTAAGTAAGACGTACTGTGGCGAATCGCATACTTGCCGTAAAGTTCCCATCGCCAGTTAGGGGCATAAATAGTTTCTAGGGCAAAAGTATGGTCTTTGGAACTCGTACCGCTGCCGAGTAAAATCGTATCGGGAATTGTAGAAGGATTCTTGCGATATTCATAACGTAACAAAGCATTAAATTTATCGTTATTCGGGTTGCGATATGCTAATCCCACTTTTAAGTGAGCTGTATCTCCCAACCCTGAGAGTCTTTGGTTAGAAGCATTAGCCTGTTGATAGTTAACCAAACCCGTTAGCGCGGGAGAAATTTTTCCGGTTACATTTGCGGAAATCACTGTATTAGAACCACCAGAAGAATTTCGATGTTCGTAACGAGCGCTAGCTTTGAAATCGTCGCTAGGCGTGTATGCTAAGCCAATGTGGTAGTTATCGCCTGAGTCAACTCCAATCGAAGAGGCACTTTGCCCCGTTGTAAAAGGTTGCACGAACTGCTTACCTGCTCCAGTTCGATTCAAGAAACTACCAAATACATGCTCGTATCCCAAGTCCAGCTTTAATCCAGGGGCAATGGTCAGACCTTGTTTGATGCCGATCGCGCCCTGCGTTGTCATCCCGTCACCCCCATTTAAAATGGAGTAACGCCCGTTGAGAGTGGTATCCGTACCGAATTTGCGTTCGCCGATAAAATCGAGGCTGGTAATCGAGTTACCATCATTCTGACTGCCACTGTAAAACTGTTGGGCGAGGCGGATGCTCAAATCTCGTGCAACTTTCCAATCTAATCCTACAATCGTGCGGTCTGGATAAACAGCATCTTCTTCGTCAGAAATGGTTAGTTCGTTTTGCGCTAAAAAAGTGAGAGTTTCAGTTAAAGGTAACTTGAGACGCGATCGCAACTGGTCTGATGTACCGCTCAAAGCATTCGGTTCGATCCGGTCTTCTCGATGTCGATGCACCCAATCTAATGTGAGGTCGGCTTTACCAATCTGCTGCTGTACTCCCGCTGTAATCGTTGTCAGCGAGTTGTCAACCTTACTACCTGGAATCGCCTCCAAACGGGGTGAAAATAAATCGGTAAAATTATCTAACGGTTGAGGTGCGATGCCGCGATTGTCTTCATGGTCGTACTGCAACCGAACATTCGTTTTTGGCGTAACCTGTCCTGTAACCTGCGCTCCATAACGAGTTTGTCCTGGGACAAAGCTAGTTGTCGCGTTGTTACTAAAACCTGTATCGGTAGAGCGCCAATAAGCTCGACCTTGAATCCCTCGGGCAATCTCTCCCTCTGCTTCTAACCGATAAGCCGAACCGCTGACTTCTCCCATCATTTCTGAATCATTTTGAGAGTGAGCGTATTCGACAATCAAATGTATCTTATCACTTATCGCAATTTGCGCGTCCGCACCGTATAGCTCAAAGTCGCGAATGCCACGTTCTTCTTTTAAATATGTTGCACCGAGCCAACTTTCATTCTCAAGTTGTCGCGAGATGTTGTACTGGACTCTACCACCGTAGATGCGATTGTCCTTTTCTTGGCTCTCATACTGATAAGTGGCAACGATTCGCCGTACCAAAACTTGTCCATTTTCATCTACAGCCGTGCGGAAAATTGGTTCGCGAAATAACAACGTGCCGCGATCGTAGTCAATATCGTAGTCCTTACCTCGAATCAGTTGTTGACGTGACAACACCGTACCTGGGCGATTGAGTTCTTCAACTTCAATCGAGATGTTTTCACTTCCAGGAATGAGCAAGCGTCGCGAGAGGAAATAATAACCGCTCGTACCATCAGGCGGGATCGTATCGCGTTGAAAACCTTCAACGTTATCGCCGTAGAATACGGAGAGTTGAAAATCGCCCAGATTGTAATTTGCTTTGAATCCGTGGAGGTTGCGAGAAGTTGCAGTATATTCTTGTGAGGAGCGAGCAAACTCTTTCGTATCGTAGTCTCCCCACATCACATAGTCAGGCTCAGCTCCAAGAATGGATGCCGATCGCTCAAAGCGCAGATATAAACTATCTTGAGAAGGAGTGACAGCCTCAACTTTAGAACTATCGCCGTAAACGGGGTAATTGCGATCGCAGACTTGATAATCTCGAAACAAACCCGAAGTGCCGTCGCATTTTTGATTCAGGGTGCGATCGCTGTTATACGCACCCGTAAACAACCATTCGCCAATTTTACCTGTAGCAAAAACTGCTGTATGAAAACTCAGTTCGGTACGGTTGTCTTCGTCGGGGGGTAAAAAGTCGCGAAAACTCTTGTAAAAATCAGTTCCTCTCGCACCTAAACGCAAGTCAACAACACCCGTAACTAGACTAGAGCGCAGATTTGTTTCAAATTGAAATTGGGTATATGCTTCTAATTGAAAAGCTTCAGCACGAATCCTGACTGTTTGAGCCTGCAACCCCGATCGCAGCTCAGCCGAGTATTGTCCCTTGCGTGCCAGAACTTGAAATCCTAAAATATCGGGTTTAGCATCCTTACCGACAAACTCCCCAGCACTAGCATCAAGAGTGACGATCGCATCTTCGTTGGTGCGATTGCCTTTGTCATCGAGTAGCTGCCCTTCGATCTTTGCTGTCGAACGCCCATCGGCGGGAATGCGCGTCTCTTTAGTTTGGACGGTGATTTGCTTGGTATTACCGCGCACGTAGACTTTAACTATCGTTGATTCTCCAGCGCGATCGCCAGTCTTAATTTTAAGTGTGAGGTTATTCTCTCCCTGGTGGAGTGGCACGCCATACCATGTCTGCGTCACGGAATTTACCGTGTTGTTTGTTTCTGTACCACCAATTAAAGATGTATCGACTAGTTCGCCATTTACTGACAGTTCTACGGGAATATTTGCAGGAGACTGCACTGTCACCGTAGTAGCTGGCACATCCAAGACTTGGCTCGATCGCGGCGAAAGAAATTTTAGGTCGTTTGAACTTGGAGTGGAAGTTGTCTGGGAATCGGTATTTTCCGAGTTTGGTGACTGGTTTTGTTCCCGTAAAGCAACCAAATAGTTAGCGTACTTTTGCTCTGCCTCAGATTGCGGTACGCTCTGGGATGGGATATTTGTAGTTTGTTCGATCGCTTCTGGTGGTACGTTCTGAGATGGAGTGTTAGTATTTTCGATGACATCTGACGCTGCTGGCAAAGAGAGTAATGCAACTTCAGCCTCTGGAAAATCCGTAACTGTCTGTTCTCGATTTAAGGCGATCGGTAATGCAACTGTGTCGTTCCCGAAATCTGGCGTAGGTACTGTTGCTGTCTCAGATGCAGCGAGGAACGCCACCAGCAGTTGTTGCAACTGTCGGTCTGTTTCTGAGGGTGGTGTTGCAACGGCTTCAATCGGTAATGCTGCTACGTAAGTGCCAAATTCCTGGGTATTCTCGACAGGTACAGATGTCTCAGGTTGGGCAAGTAATGCAGCAATATAATCGTGCCAGCGCTTTTCTGTCACCGATCGCTGTACTTGCCTCAATTCGATTGGTAATGCTGCTACGTAAGTACCAAATTCTGTTTGATTTGGTAGCGGTTCTGTTCTAGCAGTTTTAGGCAGAATCAACAAACCGATCGCATTCACCGTAGTAATTACTAGGAAGGCATTGAAAAATCGCGTTCTCCACTTCATTTAGGCTTTGCCTCCTTCACGATGGGAGTCACAGCAAAATTCATCCGCGCCATTCCACCAGGTTCTAAATGCACTAAACGAGATTGACTGTTGCGTTCGATAAAACGGCGGTTGGGAGCCATGGTGTAGCCAGGTACGCTACTGAAATCTAAAACTCCCGTGCGATAACCAGAAATGACATTGGCAACGGAAAATAGCCCTCGAAGATCGGTAGTAATACGGTTGCCGTCATCCATAAAAATTACCGCATTGGGAACTCCTGGTTCTCCTGGCTGCTGTTCGCCATCAAAGTTTTTATCTACAAATACCCGCCCAATCAGCGTGCCGCAATCTGACAAAATGCCTGGGTTAATCCGTAATCTGTGAACGGCGGGACCATCTTTGACTGTTTGGTTATTATCAATGCGCTGTCCGGTCACGTTCGCCAGGTTTTCACCCGTGCCGCGAACTGCGTCAGCCGTGAGGACTGCGGCATAAGCTATATTCAGAACTTGCTCGTTGGTAGCGTTACTTGGTAGTTCTATTCCCTCTGCACGTAAAGAGATCGTTCTGCCATCGTGACTAGATGACATGACAACTGGAGATTTGCCCAACTCTGCCCGCACGGATTTAGGTATAAAGGTAAAACCTAGAGGTAAGGTATCGGTGACGACGATATTTTTTAGCGGGCTGCTACTGAGATTTTTGACTGAGAGACGATAGATAAGTGTATCTCCAGGCTCGGCTGTAGCGCGATCGCCTGTTTTGACAACTTGTACTTCTTGAGCTTGACAAACGCTTGTATCCAAATCTAAAACGGCTAAGACTAATCCAATTCGTTCGGCATTTTCAATGTCAATCGTTCCGTTAATAGACGTGCGATTGTCAGTAGCACTAATTGGTTTGCCGTCTAAAGAGGTAGCGGTATAAGCAACAACTCTATCGTCCCGTTCTCCGATTGTGAGCTTGATGCGGCGCTCGTCATAAATTGATTTATCGGGGGGATGAATTAATAAAATATAAGTTTTACCGCGATCCAACTGACCCCGCTGAGGATCGAGAAGGAAATTATAAGTTCCTTCTTTGCCATTGGTGAGGAAAAAAGGATTGCTATTTTCTGTATTTGGCTCTAACCCTCTGGGAATATTATTGTTAGCAATATCTGGTGATTCTGTACGAGTGAGAGATACAGGTTCAGCAATTTCTGTTGCTGTTGCATCTTGAGAATTTGGCTCGTACAGACCAATACTAAATCCTGTATAGTTAGGCAAAGTTTCACCAGCACAGCCTGTGATTTTTCCTAAAGGATCTATTAAATCCGTGGTGACTACTGAAGCAGAAATTTTATTTGTTGTCGTTTGAATTGATTGTTTAATTTCTGATTTATCGTTATTAAACTCATAACTATAAGTTGCTTGATTAGTAATTTCAATTGCTACTCCTGCTTGAATTAGACCAGTTAGTAAAGTTTCTAAGACAGCTCCAGCTAAAAGAGCTGTTGCTATTGGTCGCAACCAATAATTAAAAAATCGGTTCGGAGGTTGCATCTGCGTTTGGATAATTATTTTATTTGCCCGCAATTGGAGGACGAGCCGATGTTGATTTAGGTCAATTGTGTAATGGCGATCGCTGTTATTTAAGAAAAAATTTGAGCAGTATTGTTTTGACCTAGTAGAGTTTTTAGATCCCCCCTGCCCCCCTTAAAAAGGGGGGTTCAACCTTTCCAAGTCTCCCTTTATAAGGGGGGATCGCTCTTTCCAAGTTCCCCTTATAAAGGGGGATTGAGGGGGATCGGTATTTATTTCACCTTGACTTGATAAGCTGCACCAACCAACTTGCTAGAATCAACTGCTTTGTCAAATTTCCAGCGAATATGAGTGTAGAGTTCTGCTGGTGCTGGCTCGGTTTTAACCTTACCGTCAGCCAATTTGACTTTTACAATTGGTTTTTCTACGAAACTCTTGCCATTATCGATACTGTAAGTGACCGCAACCCCAGGATGGTTAATAGTAACAGAATTCAAAATATATGTCGTCTGCTTGGGAATTGGTTGAGTTAAGACGAGATTTTTGACTGAGCGATCGCCACTGTTAGCACCGCGCACAGTATAGCGAATCACATCCCCTGGAAAAACCGTAACTTTTCCCCGCATTGCTTGCCAAGTTGCTTTTGGCTTGCCCTGCGCGTCTTTCTGCATGACTTTCTTTTCTGCCATCAGATTTAACTGTACGGGGCGTTGAGATTGAATGTTTTGAACTGTTGCTTTTGGCTGTTGTTGGGCGCTAACGATGCGATCGCCTAGAGGTGCAGATAATAATACGGCAACAGCTATGCCAAACATTGACAAATGTTTCATTGTGACAGTCTCCTGATGATTCAAATCTATCCATTAATTTGCCCATTTAAGGCACGGATCTAACAGAGAGGTAGGAATATTGCAAAGCACTTGAGGCTAAAATTCGCGACTACGATTGTGTAGTCGCGAATTCTATTCGCCCCAGCTATTTCACTAAACGCTGGAACTTGAAGTTTCCTTGTGGTGTTCCTGCTGTACCATTCGGAGCTAAACTACCGATAAAGTTGACATAACCAGTATTCGTCAAAGCTTCAGGTACGCCAGAACCAGGATTGATCGTATCGATCGTCGTATTGTAGAAGCTGACGGTTCCTTGTGTACCAACTGCCCTTGTCAGTACGTGTTCTGTAGTTGCAGCCCAAGTACCATTTCTGGGGTTTGTTGTATCGCCAGTACCATCTTCAAAGATTTTGAAGTTGCTAGCACTCAATTGAACGCTACCGCTACCACCAGTAGAAGCAGGTGTCGAGATGTTTTCGTAGGAAATCCGATACTCGATCTTCCAACCAGGTTGAGGTCTGGCTGGATTCTGTGTAAATCCATCTGGATCGGTAATCGGATTGTTATTTGCATCTACAGTGATTAGATTACCAGCATCATCCAAAATCCGAGCTTCTTTTGTCAGCTTCACGAAGCCCGTGTAGGTTCGATCGACCTTCAAGTTGAAGATACTCTCAGCCGTGGGAGTTGCTAAAGTCCGGCTAAACTCATTGTTATTATCTTCATCGACAAATGCCACGATCGCTACTGGATATGCAGCGTTTTGAGCAGCGCCATCGCCAAGATTTACTGTCACCGTGTAGTCAAGGCTGACTTGACCGTTGAGCGTAGTGAGTTTGACTGCTGAACCAGAAGTAAGGTTAAAGGTATTAGCACCGCTATTCCACGTATAAGTGGCTGATTGCGTACCATAGTCAATCTTGACAGTCGTACCATTTGGCAAAGTTGCATTTGTACCGTAACCAGTATTGGGGTCTTGCTGGTTAGCAGCCGTGCTATCTGATACATAATCGGCTTGTTCGGCGGGAATTGGCTTCAGAACTACGTTGTTAAGTCCAAGCGAGTTGGGGTTTCTTACCGTGTTATTGAAAACAAGATCGAGAGTTTCCACATCTGTGAGCGAATCGGCAGGATTTTTACCCACTGGCGGCGAAATTGACTGGTTCACGTAGTCAGTCTGATTAGAGTTTCCTGGACCTGTTGCCCCTGGGACTCCTCTAGGTCCGGTCAAAATGCTACCAGGTGCGTCAATGGAAAGTAGGTTCACTTCACCATCACTACCCGTACCCAGGTTACTCTGTGGGTTATTTACAGGTTGGCTGCTGGGGTCACTACCGTAAGTAGCAAGAGCTATACCATCATCATTAGCAGGATCGAAGCCACCTGCACCGTCAGCGTAAGGAGTTGTCGTACCCTCAAAGTTATTGGGGAATTGGTCGCCGGACTCATCATAGATAATCCGGTTAAGATCGCTATCTCCTTGGGTATGACCGAAGGCTTGAGCAATGTTGAGGATTTGACCACCAGCGAAGCCCGTGGCTGTCCTTACCTGGAACTGGAAACCATTTGTATCGGTAAGTGTAGAAGATCCAGCAGTCATTGAGCCAGTACGAACAATACCAATCCGCTTCACTAAATCTGCCTGAGCCTGATTTGTAGGTGCAGTGGTTGTCCAGTTGGCACTAAGGGCTGTAGCGTTAGCCGCCGCAGCATCGTCATTACTATATACTACAGTCCAACCGGAAGGTGCGGTTGGTAAGAAACTAGCATCCAGAACTGTATTTGTGGGAATGACATCAGAAACTAAAATTACAGCTCCAGTAGGAGCGCCTGGACCCGTAATGGGGTTAGCTAGAGCTGTTCCTTCCAAGTTACCTACAGCGAAGGAGGAGGCATTGGGATAGGAGCCTTCAACGCGCAAGTCTAAACGATAACGAATCTGGTCGTCATCGAGTGCTGAAGTATTAGGAGTATGTAGAGAGCGAGACTTGAGTACAGTTGCTAGAGCGCGGGTAGTGACCTGCGTTCCTAAAGGAATCGATTGGAATGCGGCTGCTTCCCGTTCTCCATTCGCAGGACCCAAATTTCTAGGAGACGGTTCGGATATGTCAGCAGTACGAACATCATCATCAGTAGTGGCATCTGCTACATATAGGATGTTTTGGCGATTTTGCGTTCCAGGGTCAGCGGTGTTACCAAATTGCACACTAATTGGATTAGTTGCTACGGTTTCTGTCACTGTGACAGGAACTCGTACTACTATCTCTTGGTTGACATCAATTGAGCCATCAAAAGCAGCATAGCCTGCGCCTTGAATAGCAGTGATAAATGCAGCATTATCTGATTGAACGCCAGTATCAGGAACGGCAACTGGAGTTGTCAGCGTGTTGCCGTTAATTCTAACGATATAAACGCTATTGGCTCCAGCAGTGCTGCCAATTTGACCACCGACAATACGACCGCCTGTATTCAGGATTGTCTTGCCTGAAATGTAGATAGCAGTGGTATCGTTACCGACGTTAGTAATTGTAAAGTCGAAGTCTAAAATATCTCCATTGGAGACACTACTGCCGTTCCTATCAACAGGTGTTGAACCAACAACAGCGATACCTGCAACCTCTGCTACTGTGATAGTGACTTCGTTAGAAGTTGCATTGATCGTACCAGGGTTACTGGGGTCTTCATAAGTAGCAGTCGCTTTGTTTTTGATCTCAGTTCCCGCACCCGTGAGTGGTGCAGTCGGTACAGACTGTGCCAAAACAGGTGCAGTCATATTAAAAGTACCACCCATTAATAAGGTAGCTACAAGCAGTTGGCGATAAAGCCGTTTGGTTTGAGTGTTCATATTTCCACAAGGTTCAGATCTTCAATAACTAACCACTGTTGGGTTAGTCTCACACCGTTAGACAAATTACACAGTTAGACAAAACTCATAGCTGAGGTTTTCTCAGCAAGACCGTGACAAAATTTGAGCTGAGAAGCCGCAGCAAAATAATATTTTCTCGAAATCTCCTTTTTAGTAGTGTCAAATTTCAGTCTTGAGGTAGAGGTCGAATTGACTACAGATTTATCTTGTCTGAGATGGTTTTAAACTACCTGAAGACAAATACTGAATTTATTTTCAACACAGATACTTCGAGCGCATCTGAACTCTGCATAAGTGAGTTTATTTTGTGTTAAAAATTCAGTACAATTACCGATCGCTTTCTATAAATGTCTATAAAATCGTGCAACTTACACGCTTGACAAAAAATCAGTAGCGATCGCTACTGAAATGTATGCAGACTACACTTATGTGTTTACACTGCAATTAAGAACTAAATATGTTGAATTACGGATTCTATCTAAAAGTAAATTTTTTGATCAAAAGTTGCGGTTCAAAATAAAACTAATTATCAGTAAAATTACATAAATTGGCATAGATTTAATGGCGATCGCTAGAGAATTTTTACTATTTTTTAAGTTTTTCTCTAACTTATCTTTATCTTCACAAATTCTTTAACAAAAAACACAAACATTCAAGTACTTCCACCGAACTAAATCGATACATTACAAAGCCATGATGTTTTTTAACAAAACTTTTACATTTCTCGCTGCCGCATGTTATTCGCACCTCCCGCCTTAAGTCACTCAGTCACAATCGTAATTCCTTGCTTGAATGAAGAAGGTAATTTGGAAAAACTTTTCCATACGCTCGATCGCACTTTTCAACATCTAGGCTTTACTCTACCAGTACTTTTAATTGATGACGGCAGTACAGATAAAACCCCTCAAATTCTGACACAGTTATGCTGTCAATATGTTTATTTAACAACAATTCGACATCCTCAAAAGCGGGGTGTCACCGGAGTTTGGAAAACTGCGATCGCCCACGTTAATACAGAATGGATATTTTGGGGACAAGCCGACCTAGAGTCTGATTTTCAGACTGACTTACCTATATTATTAGAAGCTTGCGTACCAGGAGTTGACGGCGTTGCCGGATGGCGACAGCAACGCGGTGATGGCAAAGTTATGGCTTCTAAATTTGCTAATCTTGCTTGTCGGATGTCCTTTGGTTTGAAAATTCATGACATGAATTGGATCAAACTGGTGCGCCGCGACATTCTCACCAAAGTACCATTTGATGTTGTGACCCATCGCTACCTTTTGGCAATCTTAGCAGGTTGGGGATATAACATTACAGAGGTTGCTACTCCTTGGCATCCACGTTTTTCCGGTCAGAGTAAATTTGGGCGCGGACGGTTGGTGACATCAGCCATGAACTTTTCCCGCACTTGGTGGTGGTTTCACGTTGAAAATCGTCTGCTTCTACCATTCCAATACATTCCCGCCATGTTCAAAGCAGTTGATGTTGGGTTTCGTGCTGGTAAAGAAGCTTTCGATATGCAAGTCAGTCGCGATCGCGTAGCGAGTAATTCTTAATTTATGTAGAGACGTTACATGTAACGTCTCTACGATTCCCCTTCACTCCTGACTCCCGAACGCCAGTTCGCACAACGGGGGGAACCCCCGCAAGCGACTGGCTCCTCCCGACTCCCCGATTCCCAATGAACAAACATATCCTTGTTATCAGTTCGGTATACCCTCAAAATGTAGAAGGCAATCATGGAGCCTTTGTGCGAGAAGCAATTTTACGCTGTCAATCTGCGGAAACGACATTCTCGGTTTTTGCCCCAGCCTACGAAGGTAGTAAAAGCTACATGCTAGATGGCATAAAAGTTTATCGTTTTCGTTATTGTTTCAAACGGTTTGAAAATCTCGTCCGTGATGGAGCGCCGACTAAATTGCAAAAACAGCCGCTTTATTTACTCGCTGCGGCTCTTTACATCCTTCTGGGTACGATTCAGTTGTTTCTAGTATGCTGCAAGGAAAAACCAGCCCTACTACAAGTTCACTGGGCTTTTCCACACGGATTGATGGCATTCCCTGCTAGTAAGATTTTGGGCATTCCGATGGTGTTCAGTTTTCACGGAGCCGAACTTTTACTGGCAAATAAATTCCGCTTTGTCTCATCAATTCTGCGCTGGCTCACGCCTCATGCCAAAAATATCACTGCCAATTCTTCTTTTACGTTGGGATTGATACGTAAAATTTATTCTGGCGCAGTCACCGTAATTCCCTACGGCTTGACGATTGAAGCAAAACCGCCCAAACAACCTCCAGAGGGGGCAATTCCGCAATTACTTTTTGTTGGCAGGCTGGACGAACGTAAGGGATTGCGATATCTATTGGAAGCTTTGACATTGATTTTAAAACAACAGCCTGTGTGCTTAAGGGTGGTCGGTAAGGGAATCCTAGAAACAGAGATCAAATCTCAGTGTCAAGATATGGGTTTAGATAAAGTGGTAGAATTCCTCGGTTTTGTCAGTAAAGAAGAATTAGCAGATGCTTATGCTTCCTGCGATATCTTTGTTTTGCCTGCCATTGTAGACAGCAAAGGCGATACTGAAGGCTTAGGAATCGTAATGATAGAAGCCTTAGCTCATGAAAAGCCTGTCATTGCAAGTGCAGTTGGTGGCATTGGAGATGTTATCCGTTCTGGAGTCACTGGTCTATTAGTACCCCAAAAAGACCCTGAAGCGCTAGCAGCAGCGATTTTGAAACTACTGGCTGAACCCAATCTAGCTCAACAGCTCGGACGAAGAGGCTTACAAGATGTTCAAGTTCGGTTTGGCTGGTCGCAGATCGTTCCTCTATGGCAAGAGGTATTTAGCTCCGCCTTGGCTAATACTGCGCCGACGCTCTCTCAAACAGTAAAATTATGATTCGTTCTCATCCATTATTTTCTCGTGCTGTGTTGACAACTTTAGTAGCAGCACCAGTGGGGATTATGGCGGTTCTGGCGATCGCCGTACTCGTACCAGCGACTAAAAATCCAGAGTCAAAAATCTACGCTTCTAGCATTGGTTATCCAGCATTGCAACGGTTAGCTGGTAAACCGATCGCAGTTAAAACTATACCCGTAGCGCCAAAAACTCTAGAGGATAATGTAGCTGCGCCTGGGGAGTCGGTGGCTTTGCATAAAATAGACCTTCGCCCGCAAGTTTCGGGACCCGTAGAACAGGTTTACGTTGAGGAAGGGCAGTCAGTACGAAAAGGACAAGCATTGGTTCAGTTCCAGCAAGAACCCTATAAAAATGCCGTTGATGCTGCCCGTAACAATGCCGCTATTTCGGAAATGGCTCTGCTCAACTTACAAAAGTCAGCACCAGTGAAATTAGCCAAGCTAAAAACGGATGTCGAACTTGCCAAACATCGGTTGGCGATCGCATCAACTAAGGTGCAAGAGATGAATTCTTTAGTTAATAAAGAACTTAAAGAGCAAGTAGTGGATAGTCAGCATAGACTGGCGATCGCCCAAAAGAAACTACAACAAGTAAATTCATTAGTGCAAGAAGGAGCTATTTCTAAATTTCAGCTATACGACATTCAAGATAGTTATTTAGCACGGAAAAAAGATTTAGATTCTACAAAACGGCAAACGATTAATGCTCAAATTCAGCTATACGGCAGTCAAGACTTTTATACAACCTTGCAACAAAACTTGCTGACCGCTGAGCAAGAACTAGCACATACGCAACAAGAGATCGATAACGAGTTAGGTAATGCTCGTCTGAAACTGCAAAACGACAAAATAGCCCTACAAAATGCTCTAAAAAATTTACACAATACAGTGCTTTACGCACCGATGGATGGTCTAGTTAGTTGGGTCAATATCGATCGCGGCGAATTAGCAGGAGTACGCGCTAGTCGTCCGCTTGTCAGCATATCTAAAGATTTTGCAATAAGGGCTTACATCGACCAAGCGCAAATCAACGCGATTAAAGTTGGAGATTTGGCGACAATACGTTTAATGGCTTATCCTGGACGCACCTACCAAGGAAAAGTAATTCGACTCAACCCCACCATTTTAACTAGTGCGGGTAAACGTCCTAAAGGTGGGATCGATCGCCGCTATACATACTCCGTCTGGATTGCCGTTGACGATCTGCAAATGGCAGCTGGCTTGCAGGGATACGTTCAATTCAACAAGGACAAAGCTAATTTAGCAATTCCAGAAAGCGCAGTTATACATTTATCTGGTGGCGAAGGTATGGTAATGGTTGCTGAGGCAGGTCAAGCAGTTGTCAAACCAGTCCAGATGGGCAGAATTTTCGATAATCAACGAGAGATCCTAGCAGGGTTAACGCCAGGGAAACAGGTCGTGCTTTCTCCTAGAGGGATAAATCCAGGCGATCGCTTAGAAGTCAGAAGTCAAAACTGAGGACAAGGGGACAAGGAGAAAAGGGGGACAAGGAAGACAAGGAAGACAAGGGAGAAAATCTAGCCACCAGCCACTAGCCACTAGCTACTCACTACTCACTACTTATGAACAATTTGCTCCATTACCTGAATACCATTCGACTCAGATTTACTAATATATTACCTGTTACTGAAACAGGAATAATTAGTCAAAATCAAGTTAAAAAAGAGGTTTGGTATAACTGGTTTGAGCGTACGAGATTGACTTTTTTGGTTGCATCTTTTGCTTTATTTTTAGGGGTAAAATCTCCTTGGTATAGTTTACCTGCTGAAGCTTTAGAGGCATTTGACACCAATCTGAGTATCGCCAGTGCAGGTAGGGTTATTACTTTATTGTTTGCGCTTTTAGCTGGGGCGATCGCCTTCTGGCTTAGTCACGGTCGCACTACTCGAATGCTGTTCTGGAGCGGGTTAGTTGTCGTGCTACTTTTCCCTTACTTTATTACTACCTGGTCGCCTACTGTAGCTTTTTTGAGTGCGGCTTACTACAAACAAGGGGTAGAAGCTACTCATCACGTCCAAAGAAACTTTCCGAAAATTCAGTCTCAGTGGAAACAGAATATAACTTTAAGTCAACCCGATCCAATCAAATCAATCGCTTCTTTTTCTATTAAAGATAGTCGCTTTTTTCAAATGTCATCATGGGATCGGATTTGGGTCGAGGGATTTGGCTATAGTAACAATTTTTTTGCATATATCGGTCGCGGTTGGAGCTATGCTGTTGCTGGTTTAGTCATTAGTTTAATGGCTTGTTATTTAGGGTTAGCTGAGCAAAGTTTTAACGCTTTGACAACAGATCTAGCTAAGTTTTTGCCTTGGGCGGGAGTGGCGATCGCCTTACTAACTCTCTCAATGCTTTTACCCAATTTTATCGATCGCCACTTAGATACGTTGTATGCTCATGGTCAGTATCGTCCAGTTATTACCATTAGCAAGATTTTAAAAACTTGTTATCCTCCTTTGCAAGGCGACACGGAATTTCTACGACGTGAAGCAGAAGCCGGATTTTATGCTAACCGATCGGAGCCAGATGCGATCAAATTTGTCAAGGGATTAGAAAGCTATCGACGCAAAGATTTTATCCGGGCTGAAGACTATTTTCAAAATGCGTTAGCAATGCAACCGCAAAACTTTTTAGTGCGGGAATATCTTGCAACAACTCTCTTAAACCAGGGAGTAACTTATTTTAATGGTGCAAACAGCCCCACAAACCACCAAACAGGATTAGCAATAGAGCGTTTTGAACGGGCATTGCAAATTTTTCCAGCTCATATTGAAGCGCTTTACGACTTAATGCTGGCTAGAGCTGCTAATGGTGAATTCGAGCGCTCGGCATCAGCTGCAAGACACATTATCGAAACGCAAGAGTATCCCCAGCAAAGCAATTTGGCTTTGTTGGGGCAAGCATATTTGCATAACTCTTGGGCGAGCTACCATGATGGCAAGATCGAAAAAGCTTGGGAGCAGTATCGCCAATCGATTGACAACAAAGCTTGGAAAGAATCTGGCGAGGCTCAAGAATGAAGCGTTTAAATCGTTGGCTATCGATCGGATTAGTCTTAATTCTGGGCTTTTCATTAGGCGTAACAGGCTTTTCTGTTTGGGACAAAAGCCCTGCTACTGCCGATCGCGTGGCTTGGTCTGCCCAAACGCAGTGGATTGCTCCCCAAGCGCCTACTTACCGTTTTTATGCTCGTCGGTCTTTTTTTCTGAATGACGTTCCCGAAGCAGGCTGGCTGCGGTTGAGTGCGGATAACGATTTCATTCTCTATGTCAACGGACGGGCGATCGCCAGAGACAGAAATATTCTTTACCATTCTCTCGGTTTAGGAAGTCGGTTTGCTGAAGAATTTCAAAGGGCAAATGATAGCATTGCTTACCGATCGCGGGGTTACGACTGGATTCAGCTTGCCAATGCTAAAGATTGGAAATTAACTACCTATGTTGACTTGACTCGTCACCTCCAATCTGGGAGAAATACGATCGCGATCGAGGTGCAAAAGAGTCGGCAAAATCCGCGTGTGGTAGTTGAGGGTGCTGTCTATCCCTTATCTACATCACCCGCGATCGATCTGGCAACAGGTACAACACCGTGGGTAGTTTCAAATCTCAACGAAGCCCAGAATGGTAAGCTTTGGTTCGATCGCGATTTTTCTGATGAAAGTTGGTCTTCAGCTAGAACAATTGGTTCGGTGCGAGAAGGAACTTATAATCGCCTCAGTCCAAGATTGTTCGATCGCTTCTTAAAGGGAAATTGGATTACTGGAATTGAAAGTATCCAAGGAGAAGTGTGGCTGAGAAGTGATTGGCAGATACCACAACATCAGTTTTCCCGTGCCTTCATTCGGTTCGCGGGAGATGGGAAGTATGCTTTGCTGATTAACGGTTTATTGGTCAACCGCTACGAAGCCGAGCATAATAATGAATTGCACATGTATGAGGTGACAAATTTCCTCAAACCTGGCAGCAATACCATAGCAGTACATTTGACCCGACCTTTACATCAACTTGGTGCAGCGGCTCCATTTAACCCGCTCGGATTTTTCTTAGATGGCTGGGTAGAAACCAAGTCTTACGAAGCGATCGCACCCATTACCACGAATAACACTTGGAAAACTCTTGAGCAACCTGTATCTAGCTGGTTCAATGGCGAGGGTGAAGCACAAGCAGCACAAGTTTTGGGTTCGCCAGACGCACAAAAGTTAGAACGCACATTTGAGGGCGATGCATATCTGCTCAATTATCCCGATTATCTCTGGCACTTTTGGCTGTGGCAATTAGCAGGTATGGGTTGTGCTGTAGCGATCGCCTGGAGTCTTGGTAGATTTTGGCTGAGTAATCGAGATAGCTGGTGGAATAGTTTGGGCGCTGGGGCAGAGCTACTATTACCAGGAACGCTGTTTTTAATTGGGATTGGTTTACTCAAGCACCGTTATGCAGAAGCAGAACGGGGACTGCTATTTTTTCAACAACAGAGCGATTCACTCATCTTGCTAGGGTTTTTAGTCGTCGTGTTGCTGACACTGCTGTGGAGTTGGCGGGAAAAGAGACTAGCTTGCTTTGGATTGTGGTTGCCTATGGGGTTAACTGCTTTCGTCAGCTTGAGTTTAGCAAGCAGGGTTGGAGCATCTCCAGCGAGTATGTGCTTAATTTTGTTTGGGTATGGGGCGATCGCCCTGTTTATTTTACTTCCCAGACACACGCGACACAACTTAATAAATCGATTGACGACAGCTTACCAAGCGTATTCTCCTGCATGGAATCAATGGTTGATGCTGGGTGCGATCGTTGCGATCGGTTTTGTTGTGAGAGCCTATAACCTGGGCTTTGTAGACCTCGATGCGGATGAAAACACTTCTTTAGATGCAACGAGGGGAATTCTCCGTACAGGTGCGCCCCAAGCAACATCGGGTATTTGGTACACCCGCTCTCCAGCCTATCACTACATGCTAGCTCTGTGGTTGCGGCTGCTAGGGGATTCAGTAGTGAATGCTCGCTTTTTGTCCGTACTTTGGGGTACAGCCACCCTAGTTTTGGTCTTTATACTCACCCGCAAAATTACTGGAAAAGCTTGGATAGCTCTCATCGTCACGGCAATTCTAGCTTTCGATCCTTCGCAAGTTTATTTTTCCCGTTTTATTCGGTTTTACCAAGTCGTTCAATGTCTGAGCATTCTAAGTTTCTGGTTATTCCTCAAAGGCTTTATCGATCGCAGTGGTAGAGCTTACCAATATGGATTCTTCATTGCTCTAACTCTAACAATCTTAAATCAAGAGGTAACTGTAACTTTATTACCTTGCTTTTTGGTAGGATTTATCTTTTTCTATCGACCTTTTCACTGGGCAGATGATTGGCAAATTGTTATGAGTAGCGTCGTTTCAATGGGAATTATTGCTTACGACCTTATTTTCTTTTCAATTCGATGCCTGACTCCTTGGGTAGCTCTTTCCGACAGTACAGATGCTTATCTCAAAGTTCATTTCTTTAGCATTTCAGGACTGGCAAACAATTTCTTTGTTGGTCCTAGCCGAATGCATATTATTTACAGCTTCTTCTTTTTGATAGGTTGGATATACTTTCTCATACGTCGAGATGGAAAAACACTGTTTTTGTTTAGCAGCGTATCAATCAATTTGATACTACTCACGATCCTTATCTATCAAATTGCTACAAGATACACTTACCAAATTTATCCTATATTTGTTTTACTAGCTGTTTATAGTGCTGCTTGTATTGCCGAAAGTTTAGCTAGTAAGTTTGAGGTATTTACGAGAAATTTATTACCAAGTAGAGGGATTGCGATCGCCAGCGTTCTCTTACTTTTAATTCTGAACGTAGAACCAAATAGAGTTTTAGCTAGCTATCACGACGCACTCACTAGGCGTAACAATGAAGCATTTGCATATATTAGCAGTCATAGACAAGCAGGCGATGTTGTGATTTCGACTTCTCCGGCTGCTGCTTCAACTGGTTTAGGTGGTCTAGATTACTTTATTCCAGGTAATATACGCTTCGATGTTTTCTATTGGAATAACGGTCGAGTGATCGATCGCTGGGGTGGTGGCAAATTAATTAGCAATTTAGATCAAATGAGTCATGTTTTAGAGAATTCTAAGCGCGTATGGCTACATGTAGATAACCACACAGAAGGCAGATTTGAACCTGTGTTTCGCGACTATATAGAAACTTTAGGTCAACCAATTATGGAAACTTTTGGAGCGCGGGTACGATTGTGGAAACCAGAAGATGGGGTATTTCCACACGTACCTTATCAAGGAGGAGACTTAGGAGCTTATTAAACTTGTCATACCAATTCTAATTATTGTTGCAAAGATCCGCTTTCTTCTAGCCCCCCTTGTGTTTTGGGGGGTTGGGGAGATCTTCTACGGCGTAGTCATCAAGATTTGGGATGGCTACTAATAAATACTTATAACCCCTGTAGGTTCTCTAGAAATACACGTAGGGTGGGCAATGCCCACCATAAGCTAGTTTTGGTAGGCATTGCCTATCCTACACCTATCCATTAATTATTAATGCAAATTGTCATTTTTTGAGGTAGCTAAGTGAAAGTAAAACCAATATTATTAATCAAAATTATTGTTAGCGCAGGGATACTAGCTTTAGTATTAACTCGGATAGATTTTTATCAAGTATGGGTACAATTTCAGTACCTATCTCCATCTTTTATTATCTTTGCTTTGCTATTCTATACGGGTTGTCAACTGCTGAGTTGTTGGCGTTGGCAAGTTGTTTTGTGGTCTAGCGGGCATTCTGCACCCATGAGTAGTTTACTCAGTAGTTATTTTGCCGGAATGTTTTTGAATATTTTCCTCCCAGGCGCACTAGGCGGAGATGTCTATCGAGTTTATCGAGTTGCGCGATCGACTCAAGATTCAGAAGTAGCACTTGTATCTGTTTTTCTAGAGAGATTTACCGGACTTGCTGCTCTTTCTGGGTTAGCAGTTATCGGTTTAGTTCCTGCTTTTAAATTGATTGGACGCTGGGATATTCTTCTCTTGTTTGCAGCTTGTGTTGGTTCGCTAGTCGGAGCAGTTTTACTAATAGCCAGCCCAAAGTTATTAATTTGGGCAGAACCTTGGCTCATCAAGTTTCGGCTGAGTTCAGTAGCGGCTCGGTTTGCAAAAATTCAAATTCTCTTACGCACATTTGCCCAACATCGCCAAGCCTTATTTTTATCAATGGGGCTATCACTATTACTACAGCTAGCTATAGTTTACTACCATTACTTAGTTGCCCATCAGCTAAATATTCCAATTTCTTATTTGGAACTCTTAGTTTTTATTCCAATAATTGTAGTAGTAACTTTACTACCGATATCTTTAGGTGGAATTGGACTGAAAGAAGGATTATGGGCTTATTTATTTAGTCGCATCGGTCTTTCAGTAGAACAAGCTCTATTACTTTCTATCACAATTACAGTTTTGGGTTGGATTTTAAGTTTACCTGGAGCAGTTGTTTTACTGTTGGATTCCACAGGTTTTCAGCAAGTTAGGCAAGGGAATAAATAGGGAGCAGGAAGTGAAAATACGCAGTTTATTCATGGCAGTGCTATTACTATTCTCAGCACCAATGGGGAAAAATGCGATCGCCTCTCCATTAATTTTGACAGATACACGCGATCGCATGTCTCAATTTGATGTTGCTAAACGCCCAATTTCAATTTCCCTGACTCAAGGAAACAAAAAGCGTACAGATTTTAGCTACGAATCATCCAATTTAATTAGCAATTATCTTTACCGTCGCCTTTCTCGGTCGTATACTGCTATATCGCCGAGTGGGGCGCATAGTGCTAACATCAACTGGGAACGCCGCCGGACAAATAAATGGTATATTGAAGCGCAACGCTACGGTGAAGGATTAGTAATTGGTGGGTTAGTCAGCAACGATCCTAAAGCTATCCAAGCAGGATTCAAGATGTTTGACTGGGGATTTAAGCAACAGGCTGCGGATGGCAGTTTTAAGGGAACAGGCGATCCCTTCCATAGTACTTCGTTCTTTGTACAAGCAGTTGCCCATAGTCTCTTAGTCATCCAGCAGTCTCCCCATGCCAACAAGTATGCAGCACAAGTATCGCGTTACAAGCCTTTGGTTAGACATGCTGCCCGTTGGATGATTTCTAAAGATGTCTGGAAACAGGGAATTAAACGCAACCAGCCTTACACCCATCGCCGATATGCAGTTGCAGTAGCCTTGGGATTGACAAGCAAACTAACTGGGGATGGCGAGTTGATGAAATATGCCCGTCAGTCGCTTCAGGAAGGCTTAGCTTTACAGCGTCCAAATGGAGTTAATCCAGAAAAAGGCGGGCATGACAGTAGTTATCAAATGGTAGGTGTAGTGTATGCTCAGCGTTGGGTGACTTACTTTCCAGGCGATCCCCTCACGCCAAAAGTAAAAACAGCGATTGAGAAAGCCTTAGCATGGCAGCAAACCAGAGTTTTAGCTTCAGGAGAAATTAGCACTCAGGGCAATACTCGTACTGCGGGGCAAGAAACTGGACGAACTGGTAAGGTAAAAGCCGTCGATCACAATATGGCAATTCGCGGGTTTGCTTATTGGGCGGCTGTGACGCAAAATTCTAAATGGGGTGCGATCGCTCAAAAAATTGCTAAATTTTATTATTAATTCTGGCGATCGGTCGATCCCAAATCATATGAGGGCGGGTTAATAGAGTTCTTCATATGTGTATGGAAATTTCTAGTGAACCCGCCTCTACAGTAATATGGTTATTGCCGATTAATCTGAATTAATTCGGTCAAAATACTATCTAAACTACCATTAACTTGAATGCGATCGATCTTTTCAGCGATCCGTTCTAGTACCTCCAATTCTTTCAAGCGTAAAGCGACGGGATTATCTTCCATCACTTTTGCAGTATTTAACATACTGCGAGTAGCTGCGGTTTCTTCTCTACGTCTAACTACGTTTGCTTGAGCAGCTTTTTCCGCTTCTACTACCTTGCTCAATATTGTCTTAATCTCACCAGGTAAAATTATATCTTTCACCCCCACAGAATCGACTTCAATTCCATAGTCTACGATTTTGGTGCGAATGTATTCAGCAACGCTGCGATCGATTGCACCTTTATTTTCTAATAAGTAAGCTGTCATGAAAAAACCAAACTATGTAAAGATAGATAAATCTGGAAAAGACGCAGAACAAATGTATTAGGGAAGCGAGTAAAATGGGCGCTCGTTTAAGGGTATTTCTGACTCGTGAGCAAGACAAAACTCTATTAAACTTGAGAACTGCGGATGTACCACAAAAAGTCAAAGATCGAGCAGAGAT
>NZ_JACJQX010000006.1:0-210620 GCF_014696895.1 Chroococcidiopsis sp. [FACHB-1243]
CTCAAGTGTAAGATTTATTGGCTTGAAAACATTCTGGGACTTTGTTTCTTTTATCTTTTGCTGGCGCGTCGTCGCGCTAGTTAGAGGCTCAGATCTTGCACCAAATCTCAAAAGATGAGAGAAAAGGGCGTGAAACCAATTGAATGCAAGAACGATGTCAACTATTCTGAAGCGCGGGACAAGGGCTAGTCTACACCCTACTGAGTTTGATGCCGAGTCACTACCAACGAGATAGCCTACAAGGTTTACTCGGTTTGTTTTTGCAAGCGCAGGGACATCCCTTACCGCAGCAATGTCAAGTTAAGTCTGCCAGTGCTTTGAGTCGATTTCGAGAGCGTGTATCCCTGGTCAACACGGCGACTGATTCGTGCGACTAGACAAATTGTTCTCCAACAAGTGCTATCACAGCGTCGAAAAGGACGTAAACCGATTTTACAAGTCATCATCGACTTGACGACACTAGAGAAACGAGGCAAATTCAAAGCGCTCAACGAGCTAATACGGGTATACAATAGCAAGCGGGGATTACACCTAGTAGTACTGTATTTGGTTGTAGGGCGTTGGCGTGTACCTTGGAATTTTCGCGTTGATCGAGGTAAAGAGACCCCTTCACCAGCACAACTAGGACTAAAACTGGTACAAAGCTTGCCCAAAGCACTAACGCAACATTTTCAGGTGATGATTCTAGTAGATACTGCCTTCGGTAGCATTGAATTTTTACATGGTATCCGCCAGTTAAAATATCACGCTATTGCTGGTGTGCGTTGTGACCGCGCTCCTAGAAGATGGACGCATTGTGGCACAGTTGTACAAACGAGGGCAACAGGTAAGACTAGTTGGAATAAAATTTCCTGTATCCCTGTCATGGTACTATCTCAAGCGCGAGAACGGGAAATTAGACAAACGCTTTGTCCTTTCTACAAAAGCTCTCAAGCCAAGCACTATCAATTGGTGGGGAAAGCGTCGATGGCAAATCGAAGGCTGGTTCAAAACTGCCAAGCATCGTTTCGGTTTACATCGTTTTGGTCAGGGTACTGTTTTGGGAGTCTACCGTTGGCTGGTACTATCAATGATTGCTTATTTGCTGGCACATTGGGCGTATTTATCTACATAACTCTACAGATGCACCTGATTGGGGACATGCTGCTCTTTTAGCACTACAGGCTTTCTTACCGCAGTTAGTTTTGTTTTTGCTTTTACTAGAGATTGAGCGTTTACGACCACTGTGCTACACGCAAGGAATAGACATTCAAATTACTAGGTGCAAGATGTGAGTCTATGGCAATGTTTGGTAACACAAATCAGCCTGTTGAAGTCATGGTACGCTCTTCACATTTATTTGCACCCATGCCAGATGTAATCCGCGATGACATGGCTTAAAGCCAACATGGGTATCGCTCAAGCTGTCGTCACAACTGATTTTCACATTGAGGCGATCGATCTTCTCACCAATCGCGTTTCTTGTGAAGTTGGTATTGGTTTATTAGTAGCCTTGTATTCTGCAATCCAAAAGCGATCCGTGCGATCGGGATTGCTAATTTTAGGCGATCTCAGCATTCAAGGTAATATCAAAGCAGTTCGTTCTTTAGCTGAACCACTACAACTAGGAATGGATAATGGGGCGCGGTGGGCATTGATCCCAGTTGAAAATAAGCGGCATTTTCTAGAAGTATCAGCAGATATTATAGAGCGGGTCGATCCAATTTTTTACAGCGATCCAGTTATGGCTGCTATGAAAGCTTTGGGGATGAGTTAATCGTAGGTCTTACAAAGAATATAGCAAGAACACGCTAAGATGAGTGCCGAATCGTTTATTTGTACTACGGGAAAAGCTGTTAGTAGTACACTCACGTAAATAATTTACAATTCTGGTAAAACTGGGCGACTATTAACGTTACCTGCATAGTTTTTATAAAGTGTTTCCACATCATGCCCCGTGAGCTGAGCAACTGTGACGGGATTCATGCCTAAATCTAGTGCATGACTAATCAAGGTGTGACGAGTATTGTAAGGCTTGCGATAATCGATCCCTAAGCGAGTTAAAACAGTCACCCAGGCTCGATTTCTAAAGTTACGATCGTCTATTGCCTTACCAGTAGGAGATGTAAAAACTAGATCGTCAGGACTTGGATTGCTTGGTCGCCGAGAAAGTAGCAAATTCTGTATTTTGGCAGAGAGGGTAATGGTTCTAGCTCGATTTTTTTTAGCAGACTTACGCGCTCCACGGGTAACGATTTCTCCTATCCAGACGGTTACAATCATCTGATACGTGCTTCCAGCGTAGCCCAATAGCTTCACCTGTGCGGCAACCAGTGCCAAACAAAAATTCTACGTAATCGGTGTAGTGATGATAGTACCGATCTGTTCTGAATGCCTGTACGATCGCTGTTAATTCTTCTTTTGTAAACGGTTTGGGCAGTTGCTTAGGTGGAATTTTAATTCTGTCAGCACATATAGCCCAAGGATTGTATTCTGCCTTGTGCCATTTCCAGCAAGCTTCCAATTCTTCTAGCCTACGTTTAACTTGTACGGCTGATAATTCCTGCCCCGACTGCCACTTGGCAAATGCATCAACGTCTTTTTCGCTTAAAAACTCTACTGGTTTATCTAGAAAAAACCTAGATATATAACCAAGGGTTGCCTTGTACTTCTCCATCGTCTTAGGACTGACTTCCTTAGCTTTGTATTCCAAAAACTGTCTAAACAAGACTACTACTGTCAGTCGCCCTTCTTTGTAGGCATCATCCTGTCGTTCGGGCTTGTATTTTTTCAAGCTGGGGTCAAAGTTGCCACTGAGAATGTCAAGCTCAATCTGCCTCACCTTGTGTTCAGCGACTGTACGATTTGTCTTGGTGTCAGGCAAGCTAAGGGAAATGCATATCTTCTACCTTGAAAACTAAACCGCAGCCTCAACCAACCCTTATCATTTTCAATCTTGACTGTCCCTTTTGAGGCTTTGGCTCGTCTACCAACTTGGCTACCATTATCCTCAAGTGCTGTCATGGAGGGAAGATTCCTGTAAAACCGATCTAAATCTGTCTACCAATTCTCTACCACTTTTTGCTCCAAAACAACCAAAATTGACCCAAACTAGTACCCTTATTGAGAATGGTCGATCCTCCTCAACCACCCCTAAAAACGCGAAAACCCTCTACTGGAGAGGGTTTTACTCGAAGCCCGTGATGAGGATTGAACTCATGACCTCACCCTTACCAAGGGTGTGCTCTACCACTGAGCTACACGGGCAAACTTATTCTTGTTGTGGATATGGGCCGAGCTGGATTTGAACCAGCGTAGGCTTAGCCAACGGATTTACAGTCCGCCCCCATTAACCGCTCGGGCATCGACCCATTGAATCCACCGATTCACTATATTAACATGAGCTATCTGAGATGACAAGGCTTATGTGAGCAATTCTCCAGTTTCTTGCAAAGAATGCAGACGGTGGTAAATTCCGGCGTGGTTTAATAACTCTGTATGACTGCCAACTTCCGCAATCCTACCGCGATCGAGAACGACAATTTTGTCTGCTTCCCGCACTGTACTGAGGCGGTGGGCGATAATGATGGTAGTGCGAGTACCGAGAATGGAGCGCATGGCTAGCTGAATCGATCGCTCTGATTCGTAATCCAGGCTAGAGGTAGCCTCGTCAAAAATTAGAATGTCTGGGTTTACTAACAATGCTCTGGCAATTCCTAAGCGCTGTCTCTGTCCGCCAGATAAGCGCACGCCCCTCTCACCTACTACAGTAAAATATCTTTCAGGTAATTGCGCGATAACTTCATCTAAACGGGCGATCGCACAGGCTTGTTCTACTTCCTCAAAACTAGCACTACGATTGCCATAAATTAGGTTATCGATCAAACTACCATTGAATACGTCCACCTCTTGATGCACGATCGCCAACCGTCTGCGGTAAGCTGCAATATCAAATTGCCGAATATCTCGCCCATCTAGCAAGATGCGTCCTGCGTTTGGTTCAAAATAGCGATACAGTAGTTTAACCAAAGTAGATTTGCCCGAACCCGATCGCCCTACTAATGCTACTGTTTGATAAGGTTCAATCGACAAGTCAATCTCTTTCAATACCGGACGTAGCGGATCGTAGCCGAAAGTAACGCTAGCTAATTCTAATTTGCCGGTAAAACGATATTGAGTTACATCAGATGAAGTCTCTAGACTGCCAGCATCTTTACCTATGGGGTGTTGCATAAACTCATGCAGTCGCATCATAGAAGCATACCGACGGGCAAAAATTTCGGCAAAGTTGCTAATCGGTTCTAACTCTGCATAAGCCATACTAGAAACAGTCAATGTTGTGATAAAGTGTCCGAGCGAAATTTGTCCTTGAATTGTGGATCTGAGCGTTAATCCCAATACGCCAAAAACGCATAATTGAATGACAGCTTTTTGCCAAGTTCCTAGTTTTACATAACCTAAATGAATGCGAAATAGTACGACTTTTAGCTCGCGATTGAGGCGTTGATGCTGACGTTTCAATTCTAAACCTTCGGTAGCAAAAGCTTTGACTGTTTTAATGTTAGTAATGATTTCTGAAGTTCGACTTTCGGTATTTTCCATATACTGATCGAGTCGTTCTTCTTGTTTAATCAACCGGGTTAAATCTTTGAGACTAAGACCGAGAATAACGACAAACGAAATTAGAAATAAAACAGCAATACGCCACTCAATAAACCAAATCACTACAAAAATTCCCAGAACGCGAAACAGTTTAGGAATTAACTGTCCGGCTATCTCTGGATATGTCCAAGTATGATTGCTTAATCCTCTGGCTACTCGACCGGAGATTCTACCAGGGTTATTTACATCGTAAAATTCTAACGGTAGAGTCAGAATTTTAGCGATCGCTTTTCGCGTGTGATACTGACGCGATCGCAAGGCTATATCCCAGTGAAACCAACCACTTAACCACATTTGCGTTGGACCTTTGCCAACAGTGACGGCAAAAATCAAACCCATCAGTACAATTAAAGATAGAAAGCGATCGCGTGGCAAATAAGTCAGTTGAGAGATGGCAGCGATTGCTTCTTGGATGGGACGATCTAAGGGTTGGTTAGATAGTACGTTTAAAATCTGCCCGATTGCATAAGGAACTACTAAATCGACAATCTCGAAAAAACAGGCTGCGGCAATGCTAAACAGGGCGATCGTCCGCCAGGGACGATAATATTTGAATAAGTCTTGAAATTTCGCCATAATGCTTGGGAGCCGAACTCTTTAGCACGGTGCTACTGGGAAACCTATACTACAATATACTACAAAAGTTGAGTTGTGGCGATCGAGCGGCAATGTTATATGTTTGTTAAGTCAAATTGAGACTTGCTCGAAGTCAACATTGCTCCCAGTCAATATTGTGTTAGTCTACTAAAAGAAAAGTAGATTCGGTGGTAGTGTTTGTTCAATTATTCACAAGCGCCTCTCCGGAAGTACTTCGACAACACAGTGAGGGACGCAATGTCAGTATACGTAGGAAACTTGTCTTATCAAGTCGCAGAAGAAGAACTCAGCAAAGTATTTAGCGAATATGGCACCGTAAAGCGGGTGCAACTACCCACCGATAGAGAAACTGGTCGTCCGCGCGGTTTCGCTTTTGTAGAAATGGAAACAGAAGCAGCGGAAGCAGCAGCGATAGAAGCTTTAGACGGTGCTGAGTGGATGGGCAGAGAACTTAAGGTCAATAAGGCTAGACCGCGCGAAGAAAAGAGCCGTGGTGGTAGCTGGGGAAATAATCGCGGCGGTGGCGGCGGTGGTTACTCGCGCAATCGCTACTAAATTCCTTTGAGACGAAAGTAGACAGTTACAATTAGAGCAGAATTTCCAATTTCGATCGAATGCATTAGCATTTCCGACAGAACTTGCTACTGTAATTTAGCTGGATAGCTTGAAGTTCAATGTCAGTCTTGCACTCACTGTCAGGAGTGTACCAGTTTGATTGGGCAATTTAGCATAAACTCTTTTCAGAGGAAGTGCAATTGCCCGATCGTCAACGCAAGTTTAGGAGGAAATACTATGACCCAAGTGGTTGTGGGTGAAAATGAAAATATAGAATCGGCATTACGTAGGTTTAAGCGTCAAGTCTCGAAGGCTGGAATTTTCCCAGATTTAAGACGGCTGCGCCACTTTGAAACTCCAATTGAAAAGCGCAAGCGCAAAGCGATCGCCAGACGACGCAAGAGAAGCCGCTTTTAAAGATCGGTTTGTGGGGAAAATTCCAAGCGGTAGCGATAGAGAGCAACGGGGCGATCGCCCGCTTTAAAGTAATCTGGATCTTGAGCAGATAGATAAACAGCCGTAAACTGGTCGGCGACAATTTTAACAGTAGAATTGGGTACGTAGTGATATGCGGTTGTCGATTCTACTTGGTTGAAATAGGGACGCACCCTATTACCGCGAAATTGCTGCCCGAATATTTCTGTAGTAACATATCCATTCTCTGCTGTCACTTCTGTAGTACGACCAGTCACAATCGAAATGAGTTGGCGATCGCCCTGTAATAAGGTAATCTGACGGTTAGGCGAGTCTGGATCGACTTTTACTGCTTTCACGGTGCGATCGCCCAAATATGCTCTTGCTAGACTTAGACCATTAAAAGCTCGATCTGCTACCACAGCCGATTTTACCTTCACAGGCTGGGGAATTAACTTTGAGGGCTGTCCGAGTAAGTTTTGTTTGATAAATTTGACTTGAAACTGGACTGATTGGTTCAAATAACGCCGATTACCTTCAAATCCAGGGGTAGTAATTTCTGGGGCTAAAGGAGCAACCAAATCAACTAAAGTACTTTTTTTACCATCCAAGTTCCTGCCATCCACTCTGGATAGACTAAATCGCCAGATGCAACCTGTACCGTAGGCTTATTATCCCACTTAGGAAAGGTCGCAATGCGATCGCTTAATTGTCCGGCATTAGCTTCACCTATCCAGAATAAGAATAAGACTAGAGTTAGGGATAGCAGCAAAATTTTTTTCACGAGAAAGTTTTTCAACACTTACAAACTTTCAACTGGTACTGGTTCCCATACTTCACCGTACTTTTCTCGTAAGGAATGCCAAGTTTCTACCTGTCCAGGTTCGTATTCTCCTGGTTTGCCCCATTGTAGAAATAAACTCAAAGCAGGCTGATTTTGTTTGTCTAATAATCGAATTGCATATGTTGTAAAATTACCTCGTTTCGCTTCCCCAGTCTCGAACTTAACTTGCTGAATTTCATCCATATTCAAGTGAAATTCAAAGTCTTCGGCGTGCATATTTGCATATTTTCCTTTGGGTAATTCAGCATAGAATAGCTTTTGTAACTTACTGCGGACTTCTAAAACACCCGCGCTGCTAGTGACAATGATCCGCAGCGTGGAGAGGCTTTCGCAGGCTTCCAAGAATTCTTTTAGTGTGGCAGACATGAGGAGATCGGGAACTAAGGCTGTTATTTGTCAATTTCTAACAGTGTTGCTAGAGAAAGTTTCTGACGCAGATCTAACATTTCTGCTAAAGATCTACTACAAGGAGAGTATACATCATTTTCTGGTACTGAATTCGATTCAGTTTCAGAAGGGGAGATATCTTCTACTGAAGATAATTCCGATCTCTGATGAAAAACAATATTTTCAAAGATAAGATTTTTCTCTTCTGGTGTTAGTTCTAGCGTCTCTAAAAAGTTTTCTTTTCCATCGTCTAATGAATCTTCTTCTATCAAAATAGTAAATTCGTCTGTTTCTAAATGGATATTTAACTCCGATTCTGTCTCCATAGAAGATTCTACCCAAGTCGGTTTCGGTTCTGAAAGTTTAAGGGAGGAAAGACTGAGAATTGATTCTCGCAATGGCGAAAATTGTTGCTGAGGAGAAGAGTGAAATTGTAAGAAAAATTGAGACAAATCCGACGATGACTTAGACAAACGCTTGGCGATCGCAACTCCACCTACAGCAGCGCCTAGAGTCACTGCACCTAGTAACCAAGAAGACAAAGAATTATCGTCATCAGATGATGCAGGTGAAGAACTTGGTAGATTTGTAGTAACTACAGATGTCGTTCCAGTTTCTTCTTTCAAAACGCCAATCTGAAATATACTCGTGATAGAAGAGTAAATAGCGAATAATAAAAAAGCACTAACTCCAAGCAAAACCAACCTTGGATGGCGCTGAATCAGTTCTCGAAGAAAATATGAATTAGCTATTTTCTTTCGTTGTTTTTCAACTTTAACTGTTTCAGTTTCATCATCTAAAACAAGAGGCTTAGCAATAGTTTGTTGCGAACTGTTTTGATGCTGCATTAGAAAAAAGTGAGTAGTGAGAAAGAAAGTGGTGCGTGGTGCGTGAGAAGAACTTGTAGGTTGTAAGTCACTGATAACTGATAAATTTGTAGAGACGTTACATGTTGATAAATTTGTAGAGACGTTACATGTAAGGTCTCTACACTGATAACTGTCAACTATTTCTTTCTAAAGCTAATTGAATTAATCGATCGACTAATTCTGGAAAGGGAATACCGCTTTTTTCCCACATCATGGGATACATACTAGTCGCAGTAAAACCAGGAATAGTATTAATTTCATTGATTAAGACTTCGCCGCTTTCGGTATAGAAAAAGTCTACTCTAGCCAATCCCGCAGCATCGACGGCTGCAAAAGCTTCGAGAGACATTTGCTGAATTTGAGCGGCAACAGCTTCTGAAATGGCGGCGGGAATTATAATATCTGCCATCCCTGCACTGTATTTGGTTTCGTAATCGTAAAAATCGCTTTGGTAAGTAATTTCGCCCACTACTGAGGCTTTGGGTTCATCATTACCTAAAACCGCACATTCTAGCTCTCTTGCAACCACGCCAGCTTCGACAATTATCCGGCGATCGTAGCTAGCAGCGTTGTCAAGAGCAGTTTCTAATTCCGCTCGCGATCGCACTTTACTAATTCCAACTGAAGAACCCAAGTTAGCAGGCTTGACAAAACAGGGATAACCCACAGTTTCTTCAATGCGATCGCAAAGTTTGGGGAATACGCACGGATTTGACCAGATTTGAGAGCGATTGACGGCGACGTACTTCACCTGCGGTAATCCTGCTTGAGCAAATGCCATCTTCATCGCGATTTTATCCATTCCCAGCGCCGAACCCAAAACACCAGAACCAACAAAGGGAACTTGCATTAATTTCAGCAGTCCTTGCACCGTCCCATCTTCTCCATTGGGTCCATGTAAGATTGGAAACCAAACATCAACAGATGCAACTTGGGGTAAAGAAGCAGGGATGCAATCGAGCATTTTTGCATCGTGGAAGTTGTTTAGTTGGCTGCTATTTTTCATCTCCTCATCTTCCCATCCACCTAACTGAGACTGAGAAGCAACAGAATCAGCCGTTGTGAGTATAGGAACCCCCGACTCTAAAACCTTGTGAGATGCTTGTCCTGCCAGCCAGCGCCCGTCTTTCTGGATATAAAATGGGAGTAGCTCGTACTTATTTCGGTTTTCTCCGGTTGAGATGGCTTTAGCGATCGCCCTTGCCGAATTAATTGACACCTCATGTTCCCCAGATCGTCCACCGAATAACAGTCCTACCCTCATTTTTTTATCCTCTCAGCCTCTAGACACTATTAATGCGCAATAGCCTATCACAACTGGGGAAAGAGTGGTAATTGGTAATTGGTAGTTGGTAGTTGGTAGTTGGGTGGTGCGTGAAAAGATGTCACTGATAATCGATCGCCGATCACTGATGGCTGACAACTGACTATAGGTGTAAGCACGATCTGTGTCAGGCTTTTAAAATCTATACAGAACTTCATACCTGAACTTTAGAACTTGGGAGATTGGCATGGAATTGCGATCGCTTGGGACATCGGAGATTAAAATTACTCCCGTGATTATGGGAACCTGGCAAGCTGGTAAGGCTATGTGGGTAGGGATAGAGGATGCCGAAACTATCAAAGCGATCCGGACAGCATTTGAGGCTGGGATTACGACTGTAGATACGGCGGAAGTTTACGGAAAAGGGCATTCAGAACAAATCGTTGCACAAGCCCTCTCTGACGTGCGCGATCGTGTGGTTTATGCAACGAAGGTGTTTTCTAATCATTTAAAACACGACCAAGTTATCGAAGCGTGCGAGCGATCGCTGCAAAATCTCAATACAGATTATATCGATCTCTACCAAATTCACTGGCCCTCTGGTTCGTATAAAAGTGAAGTCGTACCGATAGAAGAGACGATGAGTGCTTTAAATACATTGAAACAGCAGGGTAAAATTCGGGCGATCGGCGTTTCTAATTTTTCCCGTACCCAACTAGCAGAAGCAGCCCAATACGGGCGGATCGATAGCGTTCAACCACCTTATTCTCTGTTCTGGCGCTGGGCAGAAAAAGATCTCACGCCCTATTGTGTAGAAAATAATATTTCTATCCTCGCCTACTCTCCTTTAGCGCAAGGGTTGCTGACAGGAAAATTCGGACGCGAACACAAATTTCATCCTGACGATCATCGCAATCAAAATCGGTTGTTCCAGGGAGAAAATTACGTGCGGGCGCAACAAGCTTTAGATCGACTGCGCCCAATTGCCGAAAAACATCAAGTCTCGTTAGCTAATTTAGCGATCGCTTGGTTAATTGCCCAACCGCAGACAAATGCGATCGTGGGGGCGAGGAACGCCGAACAAGCCGTTGCTAATGCTAAAGCCGCAGATGTCTATCTCTCGCCGGAAGAGTTGCAGGAAATTGACGCGATCGGCACAAGCGTCACCGATCGTTTAGATGAAAACCCTGTTATGTGGAATTTTGATGTTTAAATGGTTGATGGTTGATTGTTAGTCTTACCTAATATTGCGAAAACTTGGAGAAATTTCACAACTTTTTAATTTTAGTAAATAGTAGGTTGTGGTAAGAAGATAGCAGTGCTAGTTTTAGATACATAGGACACAAACAAAAACAAAAAACAAATCTATCGGGCAATGACCTAGTGTCCCCTGTCAAAAGCCCACTTGCGATTGCTCAAGCATAGACCAATAGGTAAATCACTCAAGAGTGAAGGTAGCCAACCTACGGTCTGGAAAGACGCAACTATGCTAGAGATCCAAGAGTTGTTCACCTTAGTTGTTGTGCATTAATTGAGTCTGCTTTGAACGAATTAAATCCAACCGACGTTGTAGGGGTCTAGCAGCACTAGCTAGACCCCAAAAAGTTTTTACGCGATCGGTGTAGAGACGTTACATGTAACGTCTCTACACTTACGCCGCAACGTGTTTTTCAACGGCAGAAACTAAAGTCTCCGTCCAATGGTGAGTGAGTTCGCTACAGGCAGCTTCGACCATGACGCGGATTACGGGTTCCGTACCGGAGGCGCGGACGAGGATGCGACCGCGATCGCCCATTGCAGCTTCGGCTTGCGCGATCGCATTTTGTAGGGGTTCGCACTGTTGCCAATTCATGCGGCGATCGCGGTTTTCAACTCGCACGTTGCGTAATAGTTGCGGATAGGTTTGAAAGCTTTGGTCTACTAATTGGGTTAAAGATACCCCTGCCTGTCTAACCAATGCAGCTAAGTGGAGGGCAGTTAATAAACCATCCCCAGCAATACCATAGTGACGGCAAAGGATATGTCCTGACTGTTCTCCGCCTAACATACCTCCAGTTCGTACCATTTCTGCTTGTACGTATTGGTCGCCTACAGCCGTCCGAATCAGTTTACCACCTTGCTTTTGCCACGCCCGCTCGAAACCCAAGTTTGCCATCACAGTAGAAATAATCAAATTATCTGGCAACTTTTGCGCTTGTCGCAAGGTTTGACCCCATAAGTAAAGGATGTAATCGCCATCTACAGGTCTACCTTGACAATCGACTGCTAGCACTCGGTCGGCATCCCCATCAAAGGCAAATCCCAGGTGGGCTGAATTTTGGTTTACAGTTGTTTTCAGCAGTCCGAGGTGAGTGGAACCGCAGTTGACGTTAATGCGATCGCCATCGGGTCGATCGTGCAAACAAATTACCTCTGCACCTAGATCGCGGAATAAACTCGGCGCTAATCCGACTGCTGCCCCCCAAGCTAGGTCTAACACGACACGCATTCCGCTAAAATCGCCATTATTGGGTGATAGCGGTACTTTTAAAGATTCGACGTATTTCTGAACTAACTCCGGTCGCCGAACATAATATCCCTGACCTTGAATAGAGGTTGGTACTGCCTTTCCTCTGATCCCTGCTTCAATTGCTTCTTGTAAGGGTTGAGAAAGTTTAGCGCCATTGCTGCCAAAAATTTTAATTCCATTGTCTTCTGGAGGGTTGTGGCTGGCAGAAATCATGACTCCACCTGTAGCATTGCTGGCACTGGTGAGATAGGCAACGCCAGGAGTCGGACATAGACCGATATGCCAAACATCTAGTCCCGCAGCTACAAGACCTTGAGATAAGGCAGTTGCTAGCATTTCACTCGAATTTCTGGAGTCTTGCCCCACGATAACCGGACTGAGATCGTTATCAGTCTGCTGCTGTAAAACTTGACCCGTCCAGAAACCTACCTGCCAAGCCAAAGCTTCATCGAGTAAATCTCCTACTCGTCCCCGAATGCCATCCGTACCAAATAAAGCTGTAGCGGGAAGATCGAGTTGCGAGTTGCTATTTGATAGTATATTTGTTTTATTTTGGCGATCGCGTTTATAATTTTGCTTTAGCATAAAAATTTTTACTCCTGACTCCTCACGCAATACCCACGTTTGGAGGATAACACTTCCTTAAAAATTTCGGTAGATTTTTGTAAAACAAAAATATTTTTAGTATTTTATTAAGCTACTCTTACGTAGACTTTATCCGCAATCCTACTATCTCTGAGTGCAGTAAGAGCGATGGAAGTTGTAATTTTATTCAAAATTTAAATTTGTTTGCTTAAATTTGCCTGCAAGCAGCACTATATCCCCAACGCCGTTAGTAACGGTTGAAATTCCTTCCAAGTCAGCCCCTGCTGAATGTACTGAGGAGACTGAGGATTGTAGGGACTGGCAACGCGATCGATCGCCACAATCCTCGCCGTATCTGGAATGACTGGAACGTCTGGATCGAAGGCTGTAGGACTGGTTAACGAACTGGAGAAACCTTTAAAGATCGCAATGCGATCGCTAACACCATCAATCTCCACAGTGACGATCAAAACCTCTTGCTTAGCGATCGCCGAATATTTTTCTAGCCGTTTTCCTACAGAATCTATCATTGTCTGACTGCAAATCGTCCTTGTTTACCTAGTTTAAGGAAAACAAAATAGATTAAGTACAGGACGTAAACAACTAAACCCATGCCACCAATAACGCCGAGGAAACCTGCTTGCGTGTTGGGATGAAAGATATCTTTATAAACCAAAGGAACTTCCAGCCAAGCTTGACACAACGGATCTTGCAGGAACGTATCTGAGAAGGCACACTGCAAACTCGGTAATTGAGCGATCGCGCCGATGATACAGTAAAGCGTCACTGCCCAGCGCCAAGCGTTAAAGCTGAGTTTCAAAGCACTACCTGGCGAATCTTCAATTTCTTCGTTCAAATCGATCCAAAACCAGAGGGACAGGGGAATGAGAATGCGTGACATCAATCCGGCAAGGAATCCCACCTGGAATGGTGCGATGGACACGTACAATGCGATCGCTAGCAAACTCGCCACCCGCCAGTAAATTGCTAGCAGGTGTTGCATGGGTTGTACTTTTCGTACGAAAGCCCAGATAATCAAAACCAATGGCGCTATGACGGTAAATAACAGCGCTAGGCGAAAATCCATCCAAATTAACGGTCGAAACCAAATATCGCTTTGCATATATCGGAGGCTAGAGATCGAGGACTAAGGTTTATGTATTCAACCACCGATAACAATAATAATTGCTAATCGCTAAGTGCCAATGATTTGATGAAAAATAGCAACAAAGGATACAGAAAAGTTATCTTTGTTGCTATTTAAGTTAATGTTCGGTAATGCTAACTCGAACTTTAATCGTCGTAAAGGCGGCATTCAGCAGCTTCAGGGTTATCGTCACAGTATTTCTCTAGAGAATTTTTGGGCTTGACTTGCCGTTTGTGGGAAGCCTCAGCTTGTAGTTCTTCTACTGTGTCCCAAGCTACTGCGCAATCAACAGAATCGTCACCGCTGGTTTCACAAGCTTGTCTGGCTTGCTCTCTTGCTTGTTCGATTTCATCTTGGATGTTGCTCATAGATATAAAATAGTCCAGTGTTCCTCTTCTCAGTATAGGAAACCTTCGCAATTGTCAAAAGCAATTGTTAAAGGTTTATTCTGTAAGCGAGGTGTAAAGCACTCTTTGACTCGCTCTACTTGCCTGTGGCAAACGAACAGGGCAGTCACTCATCATTGAATACAAGCAACTACAACCATATTCTTTAACCGATCGTACAATCTAAGCTCTGCGTTTAGATCGGACAAAAGGAAGAAATACCTACAAGTCTAGATGCAACAATAGACTATGCAGCTCATTCAACCTGCTGGTAATGAATAGTAGACCCAATCCTTTTCTGTCCCTCGACTACGAACCCGCTTTAGAATCCCTCGGCGACGATTATTTTGATGAAGTTAGCGCCGCCGAATTTCCCCAACATGTTTTGCGCTATCGTAGCGATCGCCTATTACCTCACATTGGACTAGATCCCGCAGCAGTAAAAGATACAGATTTTATTGAGGCTTTTGGTAAATTTCAAGGACGAGAACCTTTACTGGCACTCCGCTACCACGGCTATCAGTTTGGTGAGTATAACCCGTTTTTGGGTGATGGGAGGGGTTTTCTTTACGGTCAAGTGCGCGGTGTAGATAGCGAACTCTACGATTTTGGCACGAAAGGGAGTGGCACAACTCCTTATTCCCGTGGCGGCGATGGTAGGTTGACTCTTAAAGGCGGGGTGCGGGAAGTTTTAGCAGCAGAGGCTTTGCATTACATGGGCGTGCGGACTTCTCGCTGTTTCAGTTTGGTTGAGACGGGGGAACAACTGTGGCGCGGTGATGAACCTTCCCCGACGCGATCTTCGGTGATGGTAAGATTTAGCCGATCGCACATTCGTTTTGGTACGTTTGAACGCTTGCACTATCTCAAACGTGCAGATTTAATTAAGAAACTTGTAGACCACGCGATCGAATATTATTATCCGCATCTTTGGGGTAAACCTGATGCCTATGCCCTATTTTATGCCGAACTAGTCCAGCGAGTGGCGGAATTAACTGCTCAGTGGATGGCGGCTGGGTTTTGTCATGGGGTCTTGAATACGGATAATATGTCGATTACGGGTGAAAGTTTTGATTACGGTCCCTATGCTTTCATTCCTACCTACGATCCGCTATTTACTGCGGCTTATTTTGACTATTCCAGGCGTTACTGTTACGGACAACAGCCAAATATTTGTCAGTGGAATTTGGCAATGCTTCAGAAGCCGTTGAAAGCGGTAATTGAGGCGGACGATTTGGCAGATGGATTAGCGAAATTTGATGAATGTTATGCGATCGCCTATCGAAGTTTGATGCTACAAAAGTTGGGGTTGACTACTGCAACAAATTCATCGGAATTAGATCGGCTGTTGCAATTGACGTTGAGATTACTGAAAGACACTCAGGTTTCTTACCATCAATTCTTTATTCAATTAACTGAAAGCTTTTCACCTATTTGGCGCGAGGATGTTAATTCAATTTTATTTTTGGTGGATGTCTTACCGTTGGATTATTGGGATGAATGGCGGAAACTTTATCATCAAATTTTAGGTCAACTTTCTCGGGAAGAGATGGATAATGTTTCTCTGAGATTGCATCAAGTTAATCCTAAGTTTGCTTTGCTAAGACCTGTTATAGAATCGGTTTGGGAGGCGATTACAAATGAGGATGATTGGCAGCCTTTTTACGATTTGGTAAGGCAGATTCAAGGAGGGAAGTAAGGTCTTTTTTTGTGTCGCGCAAAGACGCAAAGGCGCAAAGTAAAGACACAAAGAGATCCTTAGTCTGCGTTCATCTATGTTGGGAAATAGGACGATAAATCTTGCCAATAGACCGATCGCGGTTAATTTCTATCACTAAATCTACTCGTTGGGAGTCTTGAATTAAGGGTTGAATAAATAAATCTGGGTGAAGTGCTTTCCAAAAATATTCTACAAATTGCTCGATTTGTAAATCTGTCATTCCTGTTTTGCCTGTTGCTATCATTTGATGCTCGGCATCTTTACGCCACTGTTGACTGAGACGATAATCAACTGGGTAAAGTATTATCAATCGGTCTAGTTTGTCCCATAAAGGTAAATATTCTTGCAATCGAGTATTCATATCGATCGCAAATTGGCGATCCTCGAAAGTATTAATCGGCGGCGGTAGATTGTCAAAATTGCTCGGATCGATCGGTCTGACTCCCACAAACCAACCTTCAAATAGAACAATATCAGCACCATTCACAATTTCAGGTGTACCGCGATCGCCCGCACCATGCCAAGCTGATTTATCAAAACGAGGAATTGCAATGGGTGAATCGAGATCGGATTGGCGCAAATGCTCCAAAACCTGCAAACCCAATTGAATATCGTGAGTCCCTGGTGGACCTCGCCAAATGAAACGCGGGTCTTGCTGTTGTAAGGCTAGGCGATCGCTATAAGTCTTGTACAAATCATCAAGAGATAAACTCAGAGTTCGATAACCCAAATGTCCTAAAATTAGACTAAGTATTTTAGCTAGAGTTGTCTTTCCCGTCCCCTGTCCGCCCAAAATACCTTGAATTAAAGTATGCGACTCCGCCTGACGGTAGGACGCTATTTGCATACCCAAAGGTAGCCACAAACGCCTTAGCGTCGCCTCTAACTGCTGTGGTGGCTTGTGAAGGGTGTTTTGACAAAACTGCTCAAAAGTGGGGTAAAAAGAGCGTAAAAGCTGCGATTGGTCATTGGTCATTGGTCATTGGTCATTGGTCATTGGTCATTGGTCAGAAGTCACTGATAACTGCTCGTGCGCTCCCTGCTCCCTGCTCCCTGCTCCCTGCTCCCTGATAACTGGTCACTGATTCAAGACCCTAACTTAAACGCCTCTAAGAACAAACTATAAGTTAAACCAATTTTGAGCGCGTTTAGTGCTTCAAGCCACAACCCGCGCCTTGCTTGCCAGATACGGTTGTAATAAATGCGATCGATAATTTCGCTGCCAGCAACTAAAACCCCAGCGCCGATGATATCCCAATCAGCCGCTTGTCCGGCTATGGTGGAGAAAGCGGAACCGAGGAAAAAGCCAAATAGCAAGCTGACTACTAAAAAAGATAAGCGCCGCCAAGGATTGAAAAACCAGCGCTGTGTTGCTGCCGCAATTGCCCCTAAAAGCCCGTTAATTCGAGTATTTTGCATTTGTTGAAGTTGCTGCTAACTATGACACAACAAAATTTGAGCTAATATTTCCTTCGCCGTATTACATACCAGCTTTAAGCCTGTTTCAATAGTAATAGGGAGCGATCGCAACAGTTACCAGTTTTACAGTAACCAGTTACCAAAAATAGCATCCCACTCAGTCACCAAACCGCACGTTAAATTCAAAAATTATCTTTAATTTGTAGACAATATGAACGCCAAATCTCCCGTATCTTATCCTGCGGTAATTATTGCATCTGTATTGGGTGTATTGGGATTGGTAGGAATATTACTGCTGTGGTTTCAAGTCTCGATTACTGTCGAACCAATGGGATCGGATACAGCAGTCTTGCCAGGGAAATCAGCGATAAATTCCCCATCTGAAACTGACGTAACTAACAGTGCTGCCACTGTTCCACCAGCTTCCACACCATCAGAGCGATGGGTAGAACGTACAACCATAGCCCAGTCAACTCCACAAGTACCAACCGCAGCACCCGTTCCTGGGGCTTTGCGCGTTAGCAATCAAAGCGAGCAACCTTTGCGCGTCGCGTTACTGGCAAGACAGTCTGAAACGAATTCCACAGCCAATAAGGATAAATACAGCGAACCCATCCATTGGGACTTTGCACCTGGAGAAGGTGGTAGCCAAGGATTAATCTTATCCCTACCTCAAGGCAACCTAAAGCTGAAAAAAGGAGATATCATCGTTGCCTTCGCCGAAGATGGATCGCGTCGTTATTGGGGTCCATATGTCGTAGGCGAGACACCAACACCAGTTTTAGATCGCAAAACTTCTGAGTGGCAGTTAGTTTTACTGCCTTAAATCGGGAGTCGGGATAAGAGAGAGTCGCGGAGCTGAGGGGGCTGAGGGGGCTGAGGGAGCAACTACCAACCACCAATTACCCATTACCCATTACCCATTACCCATTACCCATTACCCACACCCCACACCCCACACCCTATTTACTGGTCACTGATAACTGATAACTGATAACTGGTCACTGGTCACTGTCACCCCACTCCCTACTACAATTAAACACGACCACTCATACGAGTCGTTTGACCGCACGATCGCATGAAACTGAGTTTGGCTCGCAGCCTTGACCATTGGCTGCAAAACAGATCGGATCGGACAGCCTTAGCTTGGCTGTTAGCTATTATCTGGCTGTTGCTACTAGGAGGAATGGCTTTTTTCTGGCGCTTAGGGAGCAACGGGCTGCTGGATGAGACAGAACCTTTGTTTGTAGAAGCTGCCCGCCAAATGACGGTGACGGGAGATTGGATCACGCCCTATTTCAATGGCGAGACGCGATTTGATAAACCACCTCTAATATATTGGTCGATCGCGATCGCCTTTCACGCTTTAGGAGTCAACGAATGGGCGGCGCGACTTCCTTCGGCGATCGCGGGATTGTGTCTAGTCAGTTTTTGCTTCTACGTCCTGAAGCGTTATGGCATTGCAGCCAGGGCAAAAAAAGAATTTCTCCCAGTGAAAAATCGGCTCTCTAGTCCGAGTCAATTATGGTTGACGGCGGGTTTGGGGGCAACTATGCTCGCCCTGCATCCTTTGACTTTCTTCTTTGGACGCTTGGGCTACTCAGATATGTTATTGAGCGCTTGTTTTGGCGGCGGACTGTTGGCTTTTTTTCTGGGGTACGCTCAAACAGAAATGCCACAGGTGCGATCGCGATGGTATTTGGTTTTTTACATTCTGATTGCCCTAGCTGTCTTAACTAAGGGACCAGTGGGAATTGTCTTGCCAGGATTGATTATTTTCAGCTTTTTATTTTATCTAGGCAAAGTTAGAGAAGTCTTGCGAGAAATGTCTTGGCTGCGCGGGATGGCGCTGATATTAGCTATTACCGTACCTTGGTATATTCTCGTCACGCTGGCAAATGGCGAAGCTTATATTGATTCCTTCTTTGGCGTTCACAATTTCGAGCGGTTTACTAGCGTCGTCAACGAACACCAGGGACCTTGGTATTTTCACTTTATTGTCGTTTTATTGGGTTTTGCTCCTTGGTCGATTTATTTACCAGTGGCGATCGCCCGGATTCAGCCTTTACAGCGCCAACACTGGCAAGATCGACCGCGATCGCACCATCTCGGCTTATTTGCCCTATTTTGGTTTGTGGGAGTCTTGGGCTTCTTTACCATTGCGGCAACGAAATATTTTAGCTATACCTTGCCATTAATGCCTGCGGCTAGCATTATTGTGGCTTTATGGTGGAGCGATCGCATTGCTCAAACGCAAAATTTCCGCCGTCCTGGGTGGGGTTTTAAACTTAGTTGCGTTGCTAACCTAATTTTCTTGATTGTTCTCGCATTTGCCAGCTATTACAGCCCTAACTGGCTAGAAGACGATCCTTCTATGCCTAATATTGGCGCACGCATACAACAGGCGACTCTACCAATTATGGGAGCGGCGATTTGGTTAAGCAGCGCGATCGCCTGTTTAATTTTGGTACTCAAACGCCAACATCATCGCCTCTGGGGAGTTAACTTAATTGGATTTGTTGCTTTTTTGATTATCGTAGCATTTCCCTTCTCTCATTTAGTCGATCTCGAACGACAACTTCCCCTACGTCAGTTAGCCCAAGCTGTTACCCAAGTTCGCCAGCCTGGGGAAGAATTAGTTATGCTGTCTAAGGGATTTCCCAAACCCAGTTTAGTATTTTATACCCAACATCCCGTTACATACGTTCTGCGATCGTCCCGGACTTCGCGCAAGATTCGGCAAATTCTGAGCGATCGACAGTCGGATACTAAGTCAGTGTTATTAATTGTCCCTAGTAAAGCTTTATCGAAAACGGGTTTGACATCCCAGCAATCCGAACCAATTAGTCAGGCTGGAATTTATCAACTGCTTCGAGTTAGGTAATGGGTAATTGGTCGCTGACAAATGACAAATGACAAATGACAAATGACAAATGACCAAAAAGTAGCAGCTTTATTAATTGGAGGACTGATATTTAGGATAATCATTGCAATTTTGCTTTATCCTGGTTTTGACGAAGCTTATTACTTTCTCTACACGTTAAATTTAGATTTAAGCTATTTCGATCATCCGCCTTTAGTGGCTCTTATTACGGGTTTTGGTTGCTGGTTAATAGGGGAAGTTTCTCAGTTTACTATTCGGTTAGGAACATTAATTTTACATACAGGTTCTCTATTTTTACTGTATTTAATTGGTGCGAGATTATTTTCGCCTTCAGCCGGAATATTTGCCCTCGCGATCGCCTCCCTCGTGCCAATTTTTCAAATTGGTTTCGGTGTTTTAACTTTACCAGATAGTCCTTTAATCTTTTTTTGGACGGCTAGTTTATACTGCGCTAGCCGAGAATTTTTTCCTAACAAACAAGAAAAATATCGACCTAAAAGATACAAACCCAGCTATCGTTTAGCAATTCTGGGCTTACTTGTTGGTTTAGCCTGCTTAAGCAAATACCACGGTTTTATTTTAGGACTGGGGCTAATTGGCTTTTGTCTGACTCGTTCCCGTTATCGTTCTGCCTTATATTCTCCTTGGACTCTGCTCGGAGTAGGATTATTTTGCTTGGCAATTTCTCCCATCTTGATTTGGAATAACCAGCATGAATGGGTGTCTTTCCGCTTTCAATCACGGCGGGGAATTCCCTCGGGAGGATACAATTTTTTAGATTTATTTGTGACTTTCTTATCTGGAATTGGCTATTTATTTCCCACATTAGGACTTCCTTTATGGTGGATTAGCTTAAAGACATTTTTCAAAAATTTGTTCGTAAAGTTGTCTCGATCGAAGTTTAAGGGAACGGGGAACGGGGAACGAGGAATAGTGACTGGTAGCGATCGCGAAATCTTAATTCTCTGGGTTTCTTTACCTCTAATCTTAGGTTTTACTTGGTTAGGAGGATACAAACAAATCTTACCAACTTGGGCTACACCTGGATTTTGGGGAGCTACTTTGTTGTTAGGGCAAGCAGCAACAGTCTGGAAGAGCGCACACCCTCGCTGGGTACGTCGCTGGCTGTGGGGAACGGGGATTACACTTAGCAGTCTCTTGCTTTTTGCATTGCTGCACGTAACAACTGGAACCCTACAAAAACCGAGTCAGTATGCTTTATTTGGCGGATTTGTCCCCCCAGAAGACGATCCTTCGATTCAAATATTCGACATTCAGCAGTTGAGACAGAGATTTGCCACATCACCAGTTTTACTCTCTGCTTTACAAAATTCCAGCTTTGTATTTACCAATCGTTATTATCTCGCCGGACAAATAGGGATGGCTTTGGCTCCTCTCGCGTCAACACCAATAACAACCTTCGATCGCGATTTGAGGGGTTTTGCATTTTGGTCAAAGCCTGACGAATGGATTGGTAAAGATGCTTTGTACGTAACTAACAATCTTTTCGTCCAAGACCAAAAATTTCTCGATCGCTACAATCTTTACTTCCAATCGATTGAAAAAATTGGCACTGTACCCATCAAGCGTGGCGGAGCAACTATAGATACTTTTCACATCTACCAGGCAAAAAATCTGCTCAAACCCTATCCGCGTCCCTATGGAAACAAGTAGGTAGAGGAGCAGAAGGGCAGGAGAACAAGGGGGACAAGGGGGACAAGGGGAACAAGGGGGCTGAGGGAGCAAAAATACCACTTACTACACCCCACACCCCACACCCTACACCCTTTCCTCACTGATAACTGATAACTGATAACTGAAGTAAGATGCTTGTAAGGAAGATCGATTGCCATAATTTTAGATGAAATGATGCATAAATCTAGATCGAGAAGGGATGGTAGAACTCATGGCAGATAAAATGCAGTGGGCAAACGCCCTATCAACTCGCCCTTCTTTAGAGGCTGCGGTGGCGGAAGTTGTGGAAGTGGCAACTTCTGCTTTACAAGCACCAATAGATCTAGGTATAGTCTTTATTTCGTCGGCTTTTACCAGCGAATATTCTCGCCTGCTGCCTTTGCTGAAAGAACGCATATCCATCCCAGTGCTAATTGGCTGTAGCGGTGGTGGAATTATTGGGATGGATGGGCAGAAACAGACTCAAGAAACAGAAGATTTACCAGCTCTGAGCTTGACGCTAGCACATCTTCCTGGCGTACAAGTCACGCCGTTTCATATCGTCTCAGAGGAACTGCCTGACTTAGATAGCTCTCCTAATACCTGGGAGGAGCTTTTGGGCATTCCTGCATCTCCTACACCGCAATTCATTTTGCTAGCCGAGCCATTTTCATCTCAAATCAACGATTTACTCGCAGGACTAGACTTTACTTATCCTGGTTCGGTGACTGTTGGCGGACTTGCTAGCAGTAGTCAAATGGGTGGACGAATCAATTTGTTTTTCAACGATAAAGTCTACCGCGAAGGGGCAGTCGGTGTTGCTTTAAGCGGAAATGTCGTGTTGGAAACTATTGTGGCGCAAGGTTGTCGTCCGATTGGCAAACCTTATCAGATCGGCGCTTGCGATCGCAATATCGTCTTAGAACTAGAAGCTCAACCCCCCTTGACAGTGTTGCGAGATATATTGGAAGGCTTGAGCGAAGACGATCGCGAGTTGGCACAAAACTCCTTATTCATCGGTGTAGCGCGGGACGAATTCAAGCAAGATTTAGAACAGGGAGACTTTCTCATCCGTAACTTACTAGGAGTAGACCCGAAGTTTGGCGCAATTGCGATTGGCGATCGCATTCGTCCAGGACAGCGCATTCAGTTTCATTTACGCGATGCCAATACCTCAGCGGAAGACTTAGAATATTTGTTGCAACGCTATCAAATTCAAACTCAATCTTCTCCTGCTGCAGCTGGAGCGCTGATGTTCTCCTGTCTGGGCAGAGGTGAAGGACTCTATGGTAAAGCTAATTTCGATTCCCAACTATTCCGCCAATACTTACCAGGTCTACCCTTGGGTGGCTTTTTCTGCAACGGTGAAATCGGTCCTGTGGGCAATAGTACCTTTCTACACGGGTATACCTCTGTTTTTACTATATGTAGGGAACAGTGACCAGTTATCAGTTATCAGTGACTAGTGACTGGTGGCTAGTGGAACCAGAATTGCTTCCTTGTCCCCCTTGTCCCCCTTGTCCCCCTTGTCCCCTTCTGCCCCTCTGCTCCCTGCTCCCTGCTCCCTAAACTTGTGGTTATTCGCGTTCGTCAGCACGTCAATCCGTTAGCTAATAAATATCAAACTCCGGTTAATCCGCCAGAGTGGGATAAGATATTTGCTCTGCCTACCCAACCGCTACATCTAGATATTGGTTGCGGCAAGGGACGTTTTGTGTTAAAGATGGCGCAGCTAGAGTCTAGTTGGAATTTCCTCGGACTGGAAATTCGGGAACCGTTAGTAGAAGAGGCAAATAAATGGCGGGATGAATTGGGATTGACCAATTTGCAATACCTATTTTGTAATGTGAATAATTCGCTGTTACCTATTCTTAGTTCTTTACCAAAAGGAGTATTGCAGCGTGTCACGATTCAGTTTCCCGATCCTTGGTTTAAAAATCGCCATGCTAAACGGCGAGTCGTACAACCGGAGTTGGTAGAAGAAATCGCCAAATATCTCATTCCTGGGGGAATCGTATTTTTACAATCAGATGTGGAGGCAATCGCCACAGAAATGCGCGATCGCTTTCTTGCCCATACTGCATTTCAGATCCAAAATCGAGAATGGTTATCAAAAAATTCCTTACCCGTAGCCACGGAAAGAGAAAAGTCTACCCTGTCGCGCGGGAAACCCGTGTATCGGGCTTTGTTCTCCAAGCGATGATGGTGATAAATTGATGGTTAATGGTCGATTGTTGACAGAATTGCGATCGATAATCGATCTCTAATGACTCACTAGTTGCTAAAAGTTAAACCCAAGACGGCAACCACATCCGCCAACGATAACCTTCAGGAGACAGCGGTAGACCTAAATAAAGGGGCATCCAGAAGACAAAAGCAATCAGAATTAAAAATATTGCCGTTACGCCTAACAGCCGTAGGTTTCTGTGGTAACTGCGCAACCATCGATCGACGATCCAAGCCAAGGCTAGCGTAGCAAACACCGAAGCACCCATGTAGTGGTACAGAAACGTGCAGCGCGTCACCCGCATCCACGGTAAAAGATTAGCCAACCAATTGACACAAAAATACAGATAAATCCAAATATTGCGATCGCGATATCGATCGCAACTTGTCAATACGTTAGCAAAGCCGAACGAAGTTATTGCACTTTTAACAACTACCCAAACAGCATACAAAATTGCAACAGCGGAGAACCACCATAAGATCGGATTTCCCATTGCGTGTACGTCGTAGATGACTTCTGCACTCGCTTCTGGTAGAGGTGGTCCCACGACTGGTACTGATTCATCAAGAGAAATGGTAGTTTTGTAAAAATAGGCAACCGGACGCAACATCAACAGCCAGGTGTACCAGCGAGAACAATATGGATGCACGTTTGCACTACTACCGATGCGCTGGTGATAGAACAAGATCTCGCGCTGCATTTCCCAAAAGTTAGGTGTGGGATTGAGCATGAGGTGAGGAATCCAACTGATACTGTAGATGGCAACGGGGATAATTCCCAGGTAAAAGGCTATTTCTAAGGAAGTCGGTAATTGGTAGTTGGTAATTGGTAGTTGGTAGTTGGTAGTTGCTCCCTTGTCCCCCTTGTCCCTCCCTGTTCTCTGCTCCCTTCCCCACTTCACAATCCAAACTACGATACAACACAAATACACTCCTAATAAGAAACCTAAGCCGTTCCATTTAATTGCAGCTGATGCACCGAAACCTGTTCCAGCTAGAGTAAGCCACAAGTAGCGCTTTTTTTTAGGGGCTTTCAATGCTATTAACAAAAACCAATGCCCAAGTAGCCCTAAGATGACTAAATATATATTGTTCAGGGCGTAGCGAGATTCGACTAGAAATAACCCATCGGCGGCGGCGAAGATGGCTGCAATTACAGCATAACTGCGGCGATCGCTCAATTGATAGGCAATTCCCCCAACAACTAGCGGCACGAACGAGCCTGTTAACGCATTCAGCCAGCGATAACTCCAAGGAGAATGCAAAGAACCCGTCAGTCCATTAACTATATCTCGGTCGATCGGCATGTGTTCGCCCAACCACATTGCGATCGCGATAATGTATTGACTAAGTGGTGGATGAGCGTTGAAAAATTGTGTTTGCGTCAGATAGTTGTTTGCAAATTTTGCATAATACACTTCATCAAAGACTAGTGTATTGAATCGACTCAATTGCCAAAACCGCAAGCCAGCGCTGAATGCAAACACTGCAACCATAGCGATCGCCAACCAGGGAAACGGACGCGGAAACTGTCTAGTAGAGGGCATATGATGTCACTCAACTCAAAAGAGTTAGCACATGCGAAAACCAGTCTTCTATCTTAACGACCTAACTGTGCAATAGAGCTACTCCCAAGGCAGTTGGACTCACTTTTGCTAGTTTTTCACTTGATTTCAGATAATTTGATGTAGCCCATCCATTTTTAGCTAGACATAAGCTAAACAAGTACTTTTGCCAGTAGTAGCGGCTCTCAGTTTAAAAATATTAATCAATCATGGATTGCTTCTGGTATGGCAAATCTAGTATAAATCTACATGAGCTAAAAATATTGTTAATTTCAGTCTTCAACCTGTTCGTCCTTAAACACGAAAGCACGTAACCCCAAAACTCTGTTTTCAGAAAAAACTTCTTGCTGGAGAAGACTAGACTATCTGTTGCTGTTAAAGCTCATTTAGGTTGAGAAACCTGCAAAATTCTGTCATGTTTCGTAGCGACAAAATTAGCCGTAAGGCAAAAGGCATGGTAGGAGATTGCAGCAGAGCGAAAAATAACGACTGCCGATCGAGTATGTGACGTTCTTAACTTGACCTAATGTATTAAATTAGTATAAATTTTATAACGCAAAGTAAAATAGACGAAAAATTTAGCTTTTGAAGCAAACCAGAATGCGAAAACCAGTTTTAACCATTTTTTATCAGTTTAATCCCTGGTTTCCCAGCATAGGAGGCATTCAAACAGTCATTCGATACTTTATCAAATATGCTGCTAGCGAGTTTGATGTCAGAGTTGTAGGAACTTCAGATCGAGCTAATTTCTCTGCTCGAAAGTGGCAAGAAGCAGAGTTGGAGGGAAGGGCGATCCAGTTTTTCCCTTTGCTTACCGTAGATAATGATGATGTTAGAGGTTTGCTGCCAACCACGGTAAAATACACCGTAGCGTTATTGCAGCATAACTTCGCCTCAGATTTTATGCACTTTCATCGAATCGAACCAACGCTAGCCTCGCTTAATTGGCAGGGAGATAAGACTCTTTTTATTCACAATGATATTCGCCAGCAAATGACTGCCAAGGATAATAAGAAGGCAATCTTATGGCGATATTTTCCGGCAGGCTATTTTGCGCTAGAAGGACTATTAATAAAGCAATTCGCCGAAGTATTATCGTGTAATACGGAATCAGTCAAGCTTTATCAACAGCGTTATGCTAAATTAAGCGGACGAATCAAATACATCAAAAATCCGGTAGATAATGGAGTATTTTATCCGCTTTCTCCCGAGCAACGAGAGGAAGGAAGATGCGCTTTAGCAGCGCGAATGGGAAAATCGACAGATACTCGTTTTTTATTATTTGCCGGACGCTTGCACCCGCAAAAAGATCCCGTTTTGTTGGTGCGATCGCTGTTTACTATGCAGCAGCCAAACCTGCACCTCCTAATTGCAGGTGCGGGAGAACTAGCCGAGACAGTAAAAGCGGAGATTGCTCGATTAGATCTATCTCAGCAAGTGACTCTGTTAGGCGCGGTTCCACCAACCCAACTCGCAAAGCTGCAACAAGTTTGTAGCGCCTTTGTGTTAACGAGCGCCTACGAAGGCTTACCGCTAGTAGCACTAGAAGCTTTAGCTTGCGGTACGCCAGTAGTTACTACAGATTGTGGAGAAACACCTAAATTACTGAGTTCAGGTAGCGGGATCGTTTGTCAAGAACGCACGCCAGAAGCGATCGCCTCTGCCATAAGTCAGATCCTTTCACGAGATAAAAATTATACAATCGAAGCTTGCGTGCGGACTGCTGCACCATACGGGGTGCGTCAAATTGTCAGTGATGTGTATCAAAATATGTGGGTGCGCTGGGAACAGCGTCAGTTAGCATCTGGTGTGTCTACAAGTTTTGTCTAGCTGGTCAACCTATGGATGAGGAAGTATGACAGGGATAAGATACGACCCGAATCAACTTGCCGCACCTGTGGCAAAAGAAGCGGTCTCCGATGCCAATCTAAAGACCGCTAGGCTCCCAAACACACGTAAATATCAGGAGTCCACTCTTATACTAGCCAACAAAATTTGCCTCGCCCATAGTTTCTAAGGGAAAGCTCAAGATTCAACAATTGACTCATTGGAACGAGTAAGGACAAAAAAGATCGACAAATTGAATGCAGCAAGCCAGCTAGTCTTCTAAGCCAATCTAGAGACGACTGGCTTTATACCCAAACACACGTAGATTTAACAGACACACTTTGCATGAGAATAGCCGTTATTGGTGCTAAAGGATTGCCCGCCAACCAAGGTGGTATCGAACATTACTGCCAAGAAATGTATCCCCGGATGGTGGAACGCAATCATTCCGTAGACCTGTTTGCCCGCTCCTCTTATCTAGGTTCTTCCTGGCTGGAACAGTATAAATATAAAGGGGTGAGAGTTATTTCCTTGCCCTGTTTGCAGCTAAGAGGAGCAGATGCCTTTTTCACTTCCCTACTAGGGGCGATCGCGGCAAGCGGTAGTCAATACGACATCATTCATTTCCACGCTCTCGGACCCTCGGTATTTAGTTGGTTGCCGAAATTTGCCTCCACTGCCAAAGTCGTTGTCACCTGCCAGGGCTTAGATTGGCAGCGGGCAAAGTGGGGTAAAATCTCCAGCCGCATCTTATATGCAGGCGAACGAGCCGCAGCACGATTTGCAGATGGAATTGTCGTCGTCTCTGACGAACTGCGCACCTATTTCAAACAGACATATAATCGCGAAACGGTTTACATCCCCAATGGACCTGCCAGATACGCTCCTACAGATGGTAGTTTTGCCTACGGTACTTCCTTAGGACTGACTCCAGGCAAATATATTACCTATGTCGGCAGACTCGTACCGGAAAAGCGTCCAGACTTGCTAATTCAAGCTTTTCAAAAGCTAAAGCCGCGTGACTGGAAACTCGTTCTCGTCGGTGGGACAAGCGATACTAATGCCTTTGCCACCGAGTTATCAGAACTCGCTAATAACAACCCTAACATTGTCTTTACAGGAGAACTTCGCGGACAAAAACTAGCAGAAATCGTGCGTGGGGCGGGATGTTTTACTCTCCCTTCCGATTTGGAAGGACTACCCCTAGCCATGCTAGAAGCCATGCAAGAAGGCGTACCAGTCGTTGCCAGCGATATTCCCGCCCACCAGCAATTAATTGCTCAAGATCGGGGATTGCTGTTCGGGGCTGGCAACGTAACAGATTGCACCCAGACTTTAGAGCGAGCGATCGCCCATCCCGAAGCACTAGCTGCAATGGCAAATCGAGCGCAAAAATACGTTCAGCAGCACCATAACTGGGATGATATTACTACTGAAACTCTGAACGTGTACAAAACACTGAATCAGACAACAACAATCCGCCCCAGTGTTGCCAAGCAACTGGCTACTACCCCTCCCGTTCAAACTTCAGAAAAAATAAGTCGCTAAACACGTTAACCAACAGGCTGATAGATGAAGGTGTTGTGATGGAACAGAAATACGCGCTTTTACCGACAATTTTTTATCGGCGGCGCTTGCCCGCTTTAGCCACCTTCATCTCAGTGATGCTCGGTGCGCTGGTCTATCTTATATTTGCCCCCAGGACTTACGAAGCAGAAGCGCGATTAATGCTTGATGGCAAACAATTGAGCCTAGCTGGAGAAACAGGACGCGGTTTGACTCAAGAATCAGCCCGACTTGACTCCAACCCAGTCGCTACCCAAGCGGAACTCGCCCTTTCCCAAAAGGTTTTACGTCAAGCAATTTACGAAGCGTATACGGCAAATAATCGCAATAGTAACGCAGAACCACCAACGGTAGAAGAACTAAGAAAGCAGTTAAAAGTTAAAACCGTCCCGGCGACTAGCATCCTGGAAATTAAATACAGCAACAAAGACCCCTTAATCGCGGCTAAACTGCTCAATGCTCTAACAGAAGCCATGATTAACGAGGATACGGCAGTGATTCGGCGCGAGGCTGGCTCGGCACGGCAATTCTTAGCAGTAGAAGTTCCGAAAAAACGCGCCCAGCTTGCCCAAGTAGAAGCAACGCTATCGCAGTACAAGCAATCACAGGGAATTGTTTCGATCGCCGACGACCAAGGACGGGACAACGCCCAGACGACGAGTATAGTCGAAAGTCTAGCCCAGATAGAAGAACAGGAACGCACTACGCTTGCCCAACTGCAAGAAGTTAAGGCACGCAATAGTTCCCTAGAACAGGTGACAGATAGCAGCACCTTAAAAAATACCTACGCTACCGTTCGCAGCGGGCAGAACGAGCAACTGCAAGCACTACGCACGCAATTAGTAGAGTTGGAAGCAAAAGTTGCTAGCGCCCAATCGAAATATAAAGCCGACAGCCCACCACTGCTGAATTTAATCGAAGAACGGGATGCAGCCCGCGCCCTCTATCAGCAAAAAATTGGTAGCGAGACTGGCAACCCAGCAGCTAGCACTCCCAACCCCGCTACTGACAAGTTAAGCCAAGATCTTGCCACGCAATTAATTACTGGAGAAGTTGAGGCTTCAGCATTAGAAGGTAGACTCGCAGCAATTCGGCGCGATCGCGCTACCTTGCAAGAACGCCTCAACCAACTGCCAATCCGCGAACAAGGATTAGCCGCCTTGGTACGGCAACGCCAAGAAGCAGTCACCTCCTTAGAATTTTTGCAGCGCAAGTTGGAAGAAGCACGAATTGCCGAAGCGCAAAAAGTCAGCAACCTGCGTCCGGTTGACCTTGCCGAGCCGCCCAGATTACCGACTTGGCCCAATCCCGCGATCGTTTTGGTACTTGCCACCGTCGCTGGAGGTACGCTAGCCCTCGGGACTGTGCTGTTGCAAGAAGGACTCGACGGCACGCTACGCAATGCTACAGAAGCAGGCAGTCTAGTCGAAGTCCCCATCATGGGGGTGCTACCTGTCATCTCACCAGAAGTCAGAAGCAAAGAATACGCTGATGCTTTGATGCAAGAGCCAGCGATTCTAGAATCCTATCGCAGCCTGCTGAGATCCTCAGAATTTGCTGCCAACGAGGATATTAAAGTTATCGTTGTCAGCAGCGCTCTGTCTGGTGAAGGCAAATCTTTAGTGTCTTCCTACCTTGCCGCAGTTGCCGCCACCCTATCGCGCCGCACCTTACTCATTGATGCCGACTTGCGTTGTCCGACACAACACAAACTATTTAAACTTGCTGCCAAACCAGGTCTTGCAGAAGTGGCGCAGGGTAAGCTAGCTTTAGCAGAAGCCGTTCAAGCTACAGGTATTGACAAATTAAAAGTTCTATGCAGCGGCAGACCTCGCAGCCATCCTTCGGAATTATTTGAATCCAGGCAAATTCAGCAAGTTATCGCCGCTGCTGCGACTCAATACGACCTGATCGTCATAGACACTCCCCCCGTGACGAGTTGCGTCGATGCCGTGAGCTTGTGCGGCAACGGCGAAAAACTACTCCTAGTTGCCCGTCCGAGCTTTACTCAAAGGGACATCTTCACGCAAGCAGTGGCAGAACTCAGGGCGAAACGAGTCGAGATCTTGGGAGTTGCCGTCAACGGGATCGATCCTCAAATCGATAAGTACTACCGTTATGCTTTCCAAAGCTACAAGACTCTGACCAATGTTTCCTAGAACTAGCTGCTAAAACCAGGTGTTATGAACGTGAGAAATGAAATCAGAAGGTTAGCCACCAGCTACCTGCCTGCTTCACAGGTCTCTTTTTGGATCGGAGTGGCGGGTGTCTTGGTAGGGCTAGCTGCGGGCATCCTGGTAGCTGCTCAGCCTGTTTATCTATTTGCTGGGGCGATCGCTTTTGCGATTATTATCAACTTCTTTGCTGATTTTGAACGCACGGCGATCGCCCTGTTAATTCTTCGCAGTTCGCTGGATATCTTCTCGGCGCAGCAAATCCCGGCGTTATTTGCGCTAGGACTAGCGGCTTTAACATTACTCTACGTCGCCGCTGCGTTTTTAGAACGACGCACCATACAGACAGATTGGTTTTGGTGGTTTTTGTTGGCGTGGGTGATGCTGCAAGGTTTGTGGCCCGTACTCTGCATCTTGGGAGGCTTGGGACTGGATGCCTCGCCCTACCTAGTCGATAACGTCAGAGAGTGGACGCGCTTATTCTCTTGGGCAATGGTCTATCTATTAGTCATGCAAATGAAAGATAGAGTCGCGCCGCAAAAGATTATCGCGCTGCTATTTTTCTCGTTAATTCCGCCGATAATTGTCGGTATGTTGCAGAAATACGCCAATTTCTTGCTACCATCTATCCTAGCACTGAAAAAGCCAGCGATTGTCAGTCAGTTTGTACCAGCAGAGGTTGTCTCAGGCACGCGGATCAACAGCACGTTTGCCCATCCGAATAATTTCGTACTTTATTTACTACTTTTTATTTGTTTAGCTTTCTGGCAACTGTTACGGGGAAACAAACCACGCTGGATGTGGTCGATCCTCTTATTTTTAATGGCAAATCTCTACGTCGGTACTGGGGCAATTTTTGGTTTAGTCATGCTCATGACGGCTCTAGGAATTGCGATCGCCCCCAGGTTGAAATTTTATAATGCCCTTGGTGGCATCATGTTACTGCTGTTGGTGATAGTTCTATTTGCCAGTACGGATTACGGACGCAGCCGCCTGGATGGAATTTCCAATACTCCACTGCTGAACCCAGATATCGACGTTTCGCGGGCGATCGTCATGTCGTTTTCCGACTACAACAGTTTTAACTGGCGAATTGCCCAGTGGTATTATCTCTTACGCGCATGGCTGTACGAACCTTGGTTTGGCTACGGACTTGGTACTGGCGTTTACTTGAGTCCGTATAATTTAGTACCGCACAACGACTACATTCGCGCTTTAGTAGAAGGAGGTATTATCGGTTTGGTAACGTTTGTGGCACTCTTAGTGGCACAGGCGATCCGATTGCTCCAACTGCTGCGACAAGCTCCTAAAGGTAGCGATCGCTGGAATTTTTGCTGGAGTTTGCTAGCTCTGCTGATTGCAACGTCCTTGGGTATGGCAACAGATAATGTTTGGAGCGGTACGGCTTTTTACTTTTACTGGTGGACTGTAATGGGCATAGCAGGCTGGAACTGGCAAGAGCGGCAGGATCGCAGTGCAGGCGATCGCGCCATGCCGTTGACGATGGAGACTGCGATCGAAGTGAAAAATTAATCCTCATTCAAAATGAATCTGTGAAAACACAATCTCCCATTTCCTTATCAACTTCTAGTAGTACTGCTTCGTACTTACGTCTATCTGAGGAAACACAACAATTGTTGTGCTGTCCAGTTTGTTCCTCTCAATTAAAATTGGACGAGTCTCAGCTCAAATGTACGAACAGTCTGTGTCAGGCTTGTTTTCCGATTGTGAATGGCATCCCCATATTGATCGACGATGAGGCAAGCGTGTTTGCGATCGGCGATTATCTCGATATAGACCATACAACGCTTAAACCTAAACCTTTATGGGAAAGACAGCTAATTAATTTAATTCCCAGTATTCATTTAAATCTTAAAGGCAAGCAAAACTATCAAAAATTTGTTGCCCTACTTCAGCAACGCCATTCCCGTCCAAAAGTGTTAGTTGTTGGTAGTAGCATCAGAGGTCAAGGAATGGAACCCCTGTATTCCGCTCCTGACTTAGAACTTGTAGAAACAGATGTTGCCTTTGGCGCGGATGTCTCAATTATCTGCGACGCTCACAGCCTTCCTTTTGCAGACAATTCCTTCGATGGAGTTGTCATTCAAGCCGTCCTCGAACACGTCGTCGATCCTTATCAGTGCGTCGCAGAGGTGCATCGCGTTCTCAAACCAGAAGGAGTCGTTTATTCCGAGACTCCTTTCATGCAGCAAGTCCACTTGGGGAGATATGATTTTACTCGCTTTACCCACTTGGGACATCAGCGTTTATTTAGAAATTTTGCCGAAATCGCTAGCGGTCCAGTTTGCGGTACGGGAATGGCACTCGCTTGGAGCTATCAGTATTTTCTGCTGAGCTTTGTCAAATCATCCGCTGCTAGAGCTTTAGTAAAGACAATAGCAAGGTTCACTAGTTTTTGGTTGAAGTATTTCGACTACATATTAATTGACCGAGCCGGAACATATGATGCGGCATCTGGTTTCTATTTTCTCGGTACGAAAAGCGATCGCACTGTTTCAGATCGAGAATTGCTGGCTCAATATAAAGGCGCTCAAGCTAGCTCTTTTTAAAAGAGCTTTACCATACAATGATATATTTTACCTGCTAGAAACCAAAGATAGCTGCAAAGCAGAATCTTTCCCTGAATTTGCAGCTATAGCAATTTAATGCGAGCGATCGCGCTCTATATAAATCCATTTCAAAATCCAATTATTAACTAATAACGGCATAGCAATATATCGATTTATCGTAGAAAGCGAGATAAAGACAAGTCAATTAATGACAAGCTCGTGCTTGTACTAAGACTTGTTCATCTGTGAAGAGACGTTACCCGATCGCTGCTTTGTGCCATGACGATTGAAGCGATCGGATTGAGTCAAAAAAATGATTTCAATTGGCTATTATGTATTTTCGATATCTAGACGAACTGAAAAGGAATACTCTAGCGTAAGAATCATAATTGACCAAGTTGAAAATTAACAATATGCCTAAAGTTTCAGTCATTATTCCAGCCTACAATTCCATAACCTATTTACCAGCAACTCTAGACAGCGTGCTGAGACAGACGTTTGCTGATTTTGAAGTATTCATCGTTGATGATGGGAGTTCCGATAACACTGCTGCATGGGGCAGTCAAATCCAAGATCGGCGCGTCCAATTGATGACTCAAGCCAATCAAGGTACTTGCGCCGCACGCAATACAGGTATTGCTCTGGCGCAAGGAGAATACATAGCATTCCTCGACGCAGATGACTTGTGGCATCCAACCAAGTTAGCTAAACAAGTCCGCTATTTGGACGAACATCCAGAAGTCGGCTTAGTGTATACTTGGACAGCATTGATCGATCCTGAAGGTAGACCTACGGGCAGAATCTTTGCTAATCGCGATCGGGGTGATGTCTGGCAACAACTCGTACAGCGCAATATTACGGAATCTGGCAGTTCGTTTATGATGCGCCGTTGTTGTTTTGAAACTGTAGGGGTATTCGACACGACCTTATCCCACGTTGGCGACTGGGATATGTGTTTGCGAATTGCCGCTCGCTATTATTTTGGGGCGATCGAGGAACCTTTAGTGTACTATCGCCAGTACTCGAATAGCATGTCCAAAAACTGGCAGCGCGTGGAGAAATGTTTTTATACAGTGCTGGACAAAGCATTTCAATCTAGATTGCCAGAACTACAAGATTTAAAAGACCGTTGCTATGGCTTGGTAAACTTAACCCTTGCTTGGAAATGCCTGCAAACTCAAACCAAGGATTACAAACAAGCGATTCAATTTCGTACCACCGCGATCGCCTATTCCCGTCAACTGCGGTACTCTAAAGAGTACGTTCGCCTGAGTGTAGCAATTGCGATCGTGCGCTGGTGTGGTGCTGATGGCTACAATCGCATTTTGGCAACATTTCATGCTCTGCGGCGGCGAACCTCGAACCTTAGAAATCGGCTGTCAGTTCCTCTCAGTCCGGGTTAAGTGTTGCTTGTAACTTATGCTTTAAGTAGTTCGAGTCCTCAATCGTCTAGCTTAGTGCGACCGGACGGCGACGAACTACCGTCTAAAACCAAGAATTAATGCATACCAACCAATCTCTCAAAACTCTCAAAAACAAAGTCCTCCAAGGAGGTATTTATCTAACTATTAGACAGTTAGCAGCATCAGCGCTTTCATTAGTCAGCGTACTGGTAATTGCTCGCGTCTTAGGACCAGAAAATTATGGCGTAGTTGTCTCGGCTGCATTTATTCTTTACTTTACTTTCTGGACGGCAAAATGCGGCTTAGATGTCTACTCGATCCGCCAACCCACTTTACCGAAAGATGCCGCAGAGCAGATTTTAGCGTTTTACAATACGGTAGGAATCGGGCTGTGCCTGCTGCTGTGGTTTGCTACGCCTCTAGTGGGTGCGTGGACGGGACAAAGCGTGCTAGTCGAAGTACTGCGGTGGCTCGTTCCCGTCATTTGGTTGGAAATGGTAGCTAGTGCCTCGATCGCCATGATGGAGCGAGAACTGCGTTTCCCTCAAGTTGGTTTAGTTGAAACTTTGGCACAGGTATCGAACTATGCAGTCTCCGTACCGCTCGTCCTCCTAAATTGGGGCTATTGGGGACCAATCGCTGGTTTCGTCGTTCAGTTTACGCTACTAGCGGTGATGGCTTCTGTTTGCTATCCGATCGCGTGGCGTTGGCGCTGGCAACCGCAATTCATCAGTTCTGCACTGCGTAGCGGTCTGGCTTACTCCGGGTCTAATTTAATTTGGAATTTTAAAACTCTCACCGTCCCCCTAGTTGTGAGCCGTCTAGGTGGGTTAGAAGCGGCTGGAATTGTCGGTATTGCTATCCGTCTTTCCGATCAGTTGGGGATGCTGCGGATCGTAATCGCTCGGCTTTCGATCAGCACTCTTGCCAAATTACTCGGCGATACTGATGCATTGCGCCGCGCCATCAGTCGTGGGATTATCTATCAAGGTCTGTTGGTTGGTCCAGTGTTTGCTCTCTTTTCTTGCTGTGCTAACTGGATCGTCCCTTTAATGTTTGGCAAGAGTTGGCTACCCAGCACCCAAGTCTTTACATTCGTTGCCCTAGCAACCTTGCTCTACACGGTATTTAATATGCATATCTCGGCGTTATATGCCGCAGGACACAATCGCGATGTGGCTCGGTTTAACGCCATCTATATTAGTCTATTTTGGCTAGCTGCTTGGCTGCTCCTACCAGTTTTAGGAGCTTGGGGTTATGGCGTGGCAGAATTATTTGCCTTACCTAGTTTTTTGGCGCTGCATTTTTCCATCACCAAATTATGTGGCACACCGGATTACGGAGATGCAATCTGTTTAATTATCGCCACGGCAATTCCCCTACTTGCTGGTCCCTGGCTACCGTTTTACATCAGTTTGAGTTTGTTGGTTGCCAGCTACAGTATCTTATTTCTGACTCGACCCACCCTCAGAAGCATTCCCCTAGAATTGTATGCAGCTTGGAAAACGCCTAAGCCTGCTAAGTAGTAGAAAGTCATTTGTCATTTGTCATTTATGGCGATCGATGGTTAGTTCTCAGTTTTGACTCTTCGTTTTGCTCAAGAGCAAGCTTTTGACTTTTGACTTTTGACTTTTGATCTAGACTGCCAAAAATCGCTGAATGACATCCTGGCTGAGTTCGCTGGTAGTACCAGATGCGACAATTCCGCCTTTTTGCATCGCATAGTAACGGTCGGCTTGGCGGACGAAATGCAGGTGTTGTTCTACTAACAGCACGGAAATTCCAGTTGTAGCGATAATGTCGCGAATTGCTGCCTCAATTTCTAAAATAATGGAAGGCTGAATCCCTTCTGTCGGTTCGTCTAGTACGAGTAAGCGAGGATTTCCCATTAAAGCACGGGCGATCGCCAGTTGTTGCTGTTGTCCGCCGCTTAAGTCACCACCCATCCGCGATCGCATTGTTTTCAAGACGGGAAACAAGGAAAAAATGCGATCGGGAACCTTTTGATGGTTTTTTCTACCTTGGGGTAGTGCTTCAAAACCTAGCAGTAAATTTTCTTCTACTGTTAAGCGAGGAATAATTTCTCGCCCTTGAGGAACGTAACCAATTCCTAATTTTGCTCGTTTATCTGGAGACTTCAAAGTTATCGGCTGTCCGGCAAAAGTCACTGCGCCGCTCCGAGATTTAATTAAACCCATAATTGTTTTTAGCAGCGTCGTTTTTCCCACACCGTTGCGCCCGATCAGACAAACCATTTGTCCTTCTGGGACGCTAATATCTACGTTGCGTAAAATATGGCTTTCACCATAATAGACATTCAATCCAGCAACTTGTAACACTGGTTTTTGAACAGTAGAAGAATCGAATGATGAGGCGATCGCGTCTGTGGTAGGATTCATATTTTATTTTTGGTAGTTGGTAGTTGGTAGTTGGTAGTTGCTCCCCCAGCTCTCTTTTCCCTGCTCCCTACTCCCTGCTCCCTGCTCCCTGCTTGTGTTCTACTTCTTGTCCCAAATACACTTCAATCACGCGAGGATCGTTTTGTACTTCGTCAATGTTACCTTCACACAGTACTGAACCTTGATGTAATACTGTCACCTTACGCGCAATCTGACGCACGAATTCCATATCATGCTCGATCACCATAATGGAATGACTTTGAGCCAAGGCTAAGAGTAAATCCCCGACATTTTCGGTTTCTTCATCAGTTAACCCTGCCACGGGTTCGTCAACTAATAATAAATCTGGCGATTGCGCTACCAGCATTCCAATTTCTAGACGCTGTTTTTCCCCGTGGGATAGTTTTGACGCAGGTAGATCTGCATTTGCAGTGAGTCCAATTGTTTCTAATAACCCAGTTACGGTTTGGCGTTCCGCACTCTTAGGTTTACCAAATAAAGTTGACCAAAGCTTTTTTTGTTGATTGCAAGTGAGTTCTAGATTTTCTCGTGGAGTTAAGTTGAGATATATTCTAGGCGTTTGAAACTTGCGACCGATCCCCATGCGGGCAATTTGATGTTCCTTGAGCGATCGCAAGTTTTTTCCTTTAAACAATACCTGTCCTTGAGTTGGTTTTGTCTTTCCTGTAATCACGTCCAAAAATGTTGTTTTTCCTGCTCCATTAGGACCAATAATGACTCTTAATTCACCTTTATCTAGACTAAAATTAAGATTTTTTAGCGCCTTAAATCCGTCAAAGCTGACCGTCACATCTTCTATTTCTAAAATTTTTTCGCCCACTTTATACCCCCTGTTTCAGTTATCATTTGTCAGTAAAGAAAGGAGTCAGAAGTCAGGAGCCAGAAGTAATTTAATCTCCTCTGCTCCTCTGCTCCCGACTCCCGACTCCCGACTCCCTGCTCTCTATCTCCTGCCGTTCGCTTTGCACTTCTGAGTTGACTTCAATTTCAGGATATGTTGATAGCTGCCGACGATGACCTAGCCGTAACAAGTCAGAACTACGCAACCAACCGACAATACCATCGGGTAGCACAGTCACAACGATTAAAAATAGCGCCCCTTGGAAAAATAGCCAGATCTCGGCAAATTGTTCGCTGAAAAAACTTCTGGCATAGTTGACGAGCAATGCCCCTACAACTGCGCCTACTAAGCTGCCACGTCCGCCAATTGCCACCCAAATGACCATTTCAATTGAGAAGGCAACATCCATCGCTCTTGGAGACACAGAGCCGCTTTGGAGAGTATACATTGCCCCAGCCAACCCCGCGATCGCGCCAGAAATTGCAAAAACTAGCACTTTAAATTCTGTCGGGTCGTAACCTGAAAACCGCACTCGACTCTCATCATCCCGAATCGCTACCAGCAGCCGTCCGAAGCGTCCGCTAGTTAACCAGCGACACAAGGCATAGGTGGCAATGAGTAGCAGCACCGTCAGAACGTAAAAAGTAAATCGCGACGGTCGCGACCCTACTGCTGTACCCAAAAGAGTTTTAAAGTTAACTAATCCGTTCGTACCGTTAAATAGTTTTTGCTGTCCGTTAAAAAAGTTGAAAAAAACGATGGTTGCTGCTTGAGTCAAGATCGAAAAATAAACGCCACGGATGCGATTGCGAAAGACCAAATAGCCCAAAGCAGCAGCCAAGATCCCAGGAATCAGTACGACAGCAGCCGAAGCAAAGGGAAAAGCTTGAAATGGATGCCAAAACCAAGGTAGTTCGGTCACGCCGTAAAGTCCCATAAAATCGGGAAGTTCGCCTTGGGGGACTTGGAGTTTCAAATGCATTCCAATCGCGTATCCACCCAAACCAAAAAAGATCCCGTGACCTAAACTGAGTAACCCCGTGTAACCCCAGATCAAATCTATGCCCAAAGCGACAATTGCCAGAGATAAAAATCTTCCTAACAAATTGAGGCGAAATGGGGAAATTAAAGCTGGAATGATAAAAATTAATAAGATCGCGATCGCGCCTATTATACCTGCTTCAATTAAGAGCGATCGCTTCTTACCTCGCTTTAATCCTCGTCTCCCTATTGCTGCGTCTGCTGTCATTTTTAATTCCTTCTTGATTGGTCATTGGTCATTAGCCATCGATCGTTTGTAGTTACTAGCTTTTGACTTTTGACTTTTAACTTTTGACTTTACTAAGCATCCACAGTGCGTCCTTTCTGTGGGAAAATCCCCCCTGGACGCACTTGTAGAAAGGCAATAATTAAAGCAAATACCATAACTTTCGCCATACTCGTAGTGGCAAAAAAGGTAAAGAACTCAGATAGAGGCGGGATGGGCGCTGTGAGGATTGCTAGAGTGCCAGAACCAACTAGGTAATTTACCGTACCAATTGCTAATGCGGCTACAATTGTGCCGACCAATTTACCAACACCACCGACAACCACCACCATAAATGTATCGACAATGTAGTTCTGTCCTGTATTTGGTCCCACAGAACCGAGATAGCTAATCGCACATCCAGCAACTCCAGCTAGTCCCGAACCAATTGCAAATGTAAGGGCATCAACTTTTTGAGTCGGAATACCCAAGCAAGAACTCATGCTACGATTTTGCGTTACAGCACGAATTCGCAATCCCCAAGCAGTGCGTTGCAAGAATTGATAAACTCCAATGACGCAAATAATTGTTAGCGCAATGATAAATAATCTGGCATACGGCAATTGAAACCCACCTACGGGTAAACCACCACGCAGCCATCTCGGTGCAGAAACGTCTACGTTCTGCGCTCCAAACCAAGGTTGAGTCACTGCGAGTTTGTATGTTTGACTCAAAATATTGCCAACTGCGATCGCAATACCTAAAGATAAAGGCAGCATCACGAGTACAAACCAGTTACGAATGCGATCGAAGTCCGAACGACGCTGGACGATCCACAAACTGCCGAAAAATAACAGACAAAATAAAATTATTCCTATTGCCAGCACCCAGTTCACGCTGCGAACGAACTGTTGCAAGATTAAACTTACACCCCAAGTTGCTAGTAGGGTTTCTAAAGGTCTGCCATAAAGATAGCGAATGACTCCTCTTTCTAAAATCACTCCCACCCCAGCAGCAACTAAAAAAGCAAGTATGAGAGCGAAAAAGATGTAAAAATCGAACCAAGGCTCACCTAACTTTTTAAACCCCGCTTGGACTACAAAAGTTGTGTATGCTCCTAGCATCATCAACTCGCCATGTGCCAAGTTGATTACACCCATAAGTCCAAATACGATCGCTAGCCCTAGTGCTGAAATCAATAGCACGGAACCGATACTAATACCGTTAAATAAACCGTCAAATAATCCGATTAACACGCTTCCCCCTATTCAGTTGTCAGTTATTAGTTATCAGTTATCGTAGGGGCGGGTTTAGCCAATAGATTGACAATTCAAACAATAAATCAGAAGTCAAAACCCGCCCGTACACCAGTCAGTTATCAGTTATCGTAGGGGCGGGTTTAGCCAATAGATTGACAATTCAAACAGTAAATCAGAAGTCAAAACCCGCCCGTACACCAGTCAGTTATCAGCGATCAGCAATCGGTGTAGAGACGTTACATGTAACATTTCTACTATTAAACAATGGAATAGCGATCGCAATTGTTTATGAAAAACAAAATTTTTCCCACTGATTCATATTGCATTTGACAACTGATAACTGTTAACTGTTTATGCTGACTTGTATTTTCCGCCTTTATTGGGATCTGACCAATCGCAGCCATATCCCTTAGTTTCTTTAACGAATTGATTCCAGGGAAGTGGTGCAACTGCTTTATCAGTAGAGTAAACGATTTCAAACAAACCATCGTCTCTCACTTCACCAATTCGGACAACTTTAGAGATATGATGATTTTTATTTAGAGTAATTTTACCTTCTGGTGCATCGAGAGTTTGTCCGTAAGCAGCAGCTCTGACTTTACCTAAATCGTCAGCCGTACCAGCTTTTTCTACTGCTTGTTTCCACAAGTAAACCGCAATATATGCAGCTTCCATAGGGTCATTTGTAACTCTCTCTTCGCCGTATTTCTTCTTGAAGGCTTCGACAAACTTTTTATTAGCAGCAGACTCAACTGTTTGGAAATAATTCCAAGCAGCGTAGTGACCTTTGAGATAATCTGAACCTATTGCTTTAACTTCTTCTTCTGCAATACTCACAGACATAGAAGGATATTTATCTGGATTCATTCCAGCGCCTTGTAATTGCTTGAAGAAAGCTACGTTGCTGTCTCCATTTAACGTGTTATAGATGATGCCACCATTAGGTAAAGCTTGCCGAATTTTGGTAATAATTGGTGTAACTTCTGTGTTACCAAGTGGGAGATAGTCTTCACCAACAACCTTACCACCTTTTGCTGCTAATTGTGCTTTAATCACGGTGTTAGCAGTTCGGGGAAAAACGTAATCGGAACCAACTAAAAAGAATTCTTTCCCTTTATTTTGCAGCAACCAATCTACTGATGGTTCAATTTGTTGATTAGGGGCTGCACCAGTATAGAAAATATTTTTAGAACACTCTTGTCCTTCGTACTGCACTGGATACCAGAGCATATGGTCTTTAGATTCAAATACTTCTAGCACGTTCTTGCGGCTAGCAGAAGTCCAACAGCCAAATACTGCAACGACATTATCTTCGTCGATTAACTTGTTAGCTTTTTCTCTAAAAGTATCCCAGTTGGAAGCACCATCTTCAGTAATTGGGAGAATTTTCTTTCCTAACACGCCACCAGCAGCATTGATCTCCTCAATTGCTAGCATTTCTGCGTCTACGACACTCTTTTCACTAATCGCCATCGTACCGCTAAGAGAGTGTAAAATACCCACCTTGATTCCATCTCCACTAGCAGCAGCCGTGCTGACATTGGCAGCTGATGGCGATGCAGTTCCATTGGGACTTGATTCAGTCGTAGGCGAATTTGCACAAGCTTTTAATAAAATACTGGTTCCCAAAGTGGCAGAACCGTACAGTAAAAACTTCCGCCGATTAAATTGTGTTGTCATAAGTGGAGAAATTATTTCGTGCAGATATATGCTTTACAGCAGCTATATCAATGTATGGACATTGATAGATACTATGGCTCTACTTGCAGGTAAATTGTATTTTATTATACTAATTTCATATTTTCGAGACGTTAGGATGTAAAGTAAGGTAAATATTTTCAGTCTCTAGGTAGAATCCGCTCTTGACGGCGCTGTGTTAATCCAGCGATCGCTGCCAACAAAATCCAGAATAGAGTATTGAGACGAGCATCAAATATAGTGACATCTACAGTATTGAATAGCAAACAAGCACAAACAGCCACTAGATAAGTAAAAACAATCAGGCGATCGCTGTTATGCGAGAATCGGGAGTCGGTAGGGGCGGGTTTATTCGGGATATCTGTCAAAGAAGGAATAATTTTTTGATGAAACCCACCCGTACAGGATTCGGTAGATCTCTTCGCCAAGAATTGAATCGATTGAAACAAAATCCAGCCGATCCAAGCACAAAAAACGATGGTTGCTGGAAGACCAATTTCCGCTGTCAGCATCAGAAACAGATTGTGTGGATGACCTATCCAAGTTTGCGTTTGTGCCATATAGAGAGGCTGAAAATTCCGCAATCCCCAGCCCGTCCAAGGGCGCTGTAGAGTCAAATTCCAAGCAAACCGCCACTGCGTCGTTCTCAGCGTCGCCTCTGGACGAACGTAGAGTTGGTCTGTTAGCCTCTGCCAAAAGTAAGCGGGAACGATAAGCCGCAGCCATTGTTGCAGGGGTGGAGGTGCAAAAGCTGCGCCAAAAATAGCCGATGCGATCGCACTCACTCCCACCAGCAACCAATGCCAACCCTGATACACCGCAAAAGCGATCGCCGCGATCGCCGCGATCGCCCAAGCATTGCGAGAATTCGTCAAAATCAAAGCTGCCAGATTACCTAGTACTACGGCACCCAGTAAAATTTGAGTGGTAAGGGGTGAGGAGCGAGGAGTGAGGGGTGAGGGATAAAATAGTTTTGAATTTTGACTTTTAACTTTTGACTTTTCCAAAAAACTTTCAATCCACAATCCCACCGAGAGAATAAAGGCGATCGCTAGGTAAGCACCAAGGACATTGGTATACATAAAAATAGAAGTCATTCGACCAGGCGGATTACCTTGAGGGACGATCGCGCAACCCAGTGTCACTAAAATATCGTGCCACGCTTTCGGAGTTGCCCAGCCCCAATATAGTTGACCAAAGCCCGCGATCGTTATTGGTACGGATGTGAATACTAAAATTTGTGCCAATCGTCTGAGTTGAGCTGGTGTCTGTAACAAGACGCTAAAAGTTACAAATAAGCCAAAAAATGGCACGAAATTAAATAATCCTAACCAAGCATCCCGGCGATAATAAGCGAACAAACTCATTACCACTAACCATCCACTTAAGAGTATCAGTACCCAATTGAGTCGCCTACGGAAAATCGTGCGATACTGTTTTCGCCAAATAACAAATTGCGCCCATAGCAGAGCGATCGCTCCTACCAAAGGTAGTAACGGAAACAGTAGCAGCCCTAATTGGATGCTGTTCCAAGCATTGTGTAGGCGTTGGTCTTTGACAGTCATCAGTTATCAGTAGAGAGTGACTAGTGACTAGTGGCTGGTGACTAGAGATAGAATCCAACCACTAACCACTAGCCACCAGCCACTCATCATGACCAATTTATGCCATTTCCCAACATTCAGCACGGGTAAGGCGAATTTGCGCTAGAGCAAAGATTGCTGGAATAACGCGACCGTAATTGGTTGAGATTGCCCTCCAACCCAAATCGGCGAGAAACCACGACCACATAATCGGTCCTAGAAAGGTAAATGCTCCCCTGACTGCTCCATACCTAGCTGCACTTACAGCCATACCTTGCTGGGCTGTTTTCAGCGTGACGTAATTTTGAAACTGAGCTGCTGCAACTGCACCACCTTGAACGATTGCGTCTTTAGCCATTTGATAGCTGGCAAAATGCAAAGCAAATTGCTGGGCGATCTGTTTGAGCAGTATTGGTTGGATAATTGAGCTAACGGCGATCGCACTACCACCTTTGACCAGCAAAGACATCGGATCTTTTTGTATGGATATCGGTAGCGGTTGTGATGGGGAAGACGCTGCTAGCGACCGCTGTACCCGTGCTGTCAGTTGTTGCTTTTCTGAGGCAGGTAAACGCTTCCACGTCCGTCCTAAGAGATTTAAAAAGACTTCTACCTCTAAATCGGTGGTACTCAGTGCCGTGGAGTAAGAAATTTTGAGATAACGACAAACTTGAATCAACGCTTGTCTGTAGGTAAATTTGTTTGTGTCACCGCGCAACACAGTCATTCCATCGGCAGCTAAATAGCGGAATCGTTCTTCTAGCGTATCTAACCACGCTTCCCTATCTAAGCTTTGAACATCAATTGGTTCGGGAGTGTGAACGTAATCTAGGGGATTAAACTTACGGCGAAATAACAGTTGGGTTAAATGCTGTAATTCTTCTTCCGTAGCTAGTTCCAATGCCGCTCTCAGTTCATCCAAAATCCCGTCCTCCCGCAAGTCCAGCAACAGTCACTCACGATCGCTATTTTACTTCTAAAGTGAAGGATAAGGAGTAAGTCAAAAGTCAAAAGTCAAAAGTCAAAATTAATTCCGAATTCCGAATTCCGAATTCTCCTCACCACACCCCACACCCTTTCTTCACTACTCCCTACTCCCTATTCTTATGTATGACATTGCTGTAATTGGAGCTGGAATAGCTGGCTTGGTTTGCGCTCAACAGTTGCAACAAGCTGGATATAACGTGCTAATTTTGGAAAAATCGCGGGGTTTGGGAGGCAGAATCGCCACGCGCCGCTTGCACGATACTCTCGCCGATCACGGGACTTGTTACTTAAAGCCAAAAGGCGAGTTAATGCAGCAATTTGTGCAATTGTTATGCGATCGCCATATTCTCCAAGTCTGGACTGATAATTCCGAATTCCGAATTCCGAATTCCGAATTCCGTTACGTTGCTCCTGCGGGTATGAATGCGATCGCCAAGTTTTTAGGACAAGGTTTGGCAGTTTGGCGTTCTCAAAGGGTAGAGGCGATCGCTTTTCATAATTCTTATTGGCAGCTATCTCTAGAGTCTGCTCGTTCTGAAGCTACTGCTAACCAACCGTCAGAAGTCATAGCTAAAGCTGTTGTTTTTGCGATTCCCGCACCGCAAGCTTTAGCAATATTGGAGCCATTAACCGAGCTTTCTACTGTTGCTACGTTGTGCGATCGACTGCGTTCTGTAGAATTTCATCCGTGTTTGAGTGTCATGGCTGGATATTCATCTCAATTGGAACCACAACCGGATTGGCAAGCAGTGAGTTTTGTTGACAATCCCGTTCTCGCCTGGGTTGGTTGGGATAGTAGCAAACGAGTCGAAAAAACTGGTAATTACGAAGTTTTTGTCGTGCAAAGTAGTGCGGATTTTGCTCGGCGTTATTTAGAAACTGCCGATTTACAAGCTGCTGGTTACGAGTTATTAGCAAAAGCCTCTGAATGTTTGCTTCCCTGGTTAGCCAAACCGGAATGGATACAAGTTCATCGCTGGCGCTACGCTTTCCCCAGTCGTCCTTTAGGGCAATCTTATTTATCTACTGAAACTAACTTACCTTTAGTTTGTTGCGGTGATTGGTGTGGCGGAAATTTTGTCGAGGGGGCAATGCATTCCGGTATAGCAGCAGCGACAGAGATTAATCGTCAAATGGAGGGGCGATCGCTCCCTGGATCTAACTTTTTACAGGCGATCGCTCTAGAATAATATCTATGTCGAATCGATATTATTTAATGTCATTTCCGAGAGGGGATCGCGAATCTTGAGTTAAAAATGTGCTTAAACTAAAGAAAAATGTACAAATCTCAAACCTTGATTTCTGTCAATTATTTCTAAAATTTTCCTCTTTTTCACTCACTTATATATTAAGTTGAGTAAATATTTTACTGAGTTTTGTATAGATTCGTGCTAGAAAATCTTGGTATTGAAATAATTGTAAGTGAGAGGTAGATCGATTTGCTGCAAGAGGTTTTTCAGACTTAGGAATGGAGCTTAGATAATTTTACTTGTCATTCTAAATCTACCTACATAATTGAGCGATCGCTTTACATCTATCAAAAGAAATAGATTTTATTAAAAATACACTTTTGCTGGGGAATTGGGGGGAATGAAATATGTCGAAAACATTAGTTAATTTAACCCATCAAGCACTAATAGTAGAAATTGAGACGGTTTTAGATAATTATCCTTACTATCCTCACTGTCAAGCTTTTGCTAATCCCGATTTGCGGCAAGAGTTAATTGCTTACGTCCTCAGTCGGATTCCTTGTGCTTTTAGTGCAGTAGACGATCGCGATTTAACTTTTCTAACCTATAGGCTTCCTGGCGATCGCGCGGAGTATCGCATCCAGATTGAAAATTTAATTCATCAAGGGATTTGCTGTGTCTTACAGGATAAAGCAGATTGGGTCAGCTGTCACATTCCCGAACCATATCAATGTGGTGTAGAACCTTCGCATTGGTTCGGTTAAAGGTCGTAGTCAACTATGGTTCGCTACCTTGAAATCCCTTGACAATTCGCGACAACTCTGCTTTTTCATCTGTACTAACGCGACTGGGAGAGCCGCTAATGATTCCCTCGTAATTACTAAAGGAATCGGTAATTTCAGGACCGTCAGCACTAATTGTATACTCGCGAATCCCATTATCGTGCCAGGAACCGCGCATCTTAAACACGTTAATTGCCCGCGACATTTGCCCGCGAATTTCTACATATTGCAGTAATAAAATCGTGTCTGTAATTGTCGAAATATGAGACTCTGTAATTGAATGCGCTCCCATAAACTGATCGGTAGTATTGGTGAAAAAACCCGTAATCTCTTCTTGCTTAGCAAAACCAGTTACGCCAATGACGAATTGTCGAAAAGCATTGTTGCTAACTCCTCTTGCTAAAGCTGAAAGCGAGTCAATCGCCACTCTAGCTGGTTTAAACTCAGCAATTTCTGATTTAATAATCTGTAAATGGTCTTCCAATCCTGCCGATTCAGGATAAGCACAAATAATCTTTAACAGTCCTTTTTTCTCTAAGTCTTCAAAGTCAATTCCCCAAGAATAAGCATTGCGTGACAATTGAGCGCGAGATTCTTCGTAGGCAAATAAAATTGCTCGTTCGCCGCCGCGACAGCCATTTTCGAGAAACTTACTGACGAGTAACGTCTTACCTGTACCAGTAGCCCCCGTTGCCAAAATAATCGAATCTTTAAAGAAACCACCGCCGCACATTTCATCCAACGTCTTCACGCCGGAGGAGACGCGCACGTTAGAAGAACGCTGCGTTAAGCGCATTGCACCCAAGGGAAAGATATTTACTCCATCGTTGGTGATTGTGAACGGATATTCTCCTTTCATGTGCGTCGTGCCACGCAGCTTTAAAATCTCCATCGTGCGACGACGGCGTTCCCCTTCTAGAACGTTACGCACGATCGCCACGTTGTCAGCGACAAACTCTTCTACACCAAAAGAGGCGATCGCGCCATACTCCTCGGTGCGTTCGGTTGTAATTATCGTGGTTACGCCAATTTGCTTGAGTCTGGCAACCAAGCGAAAAATTTCTCGCCGGACGACGGAAGCAGCTTCATACTGTTGAAAGACAGCCGTGATCGAGTCGATCGCTACCCTTGTTGCCTTATATTTATGAATAGCGTATTGCAACCGCTCGATCAACGCCGATAAGTCGAAGTTCCCAATCACCTCTTGTCCTTCCGGATCGGGTGAAGCGTCTAAAATAAACAGCTTGCCTTCCTCAATCAGTTTTGGTAAGTTCCAGCCAAAACTGTAAGCGTTTTTAATAATATCACTGGGAGATTCTTCAAAAGTAACGAATACACCTGGCTCGTCAAAAAAAAGTATCCCATTGTACAAAAATTGTACGGAAAATAAAGTTTTACCAGTCCCCGAAGTCCCGCTAAATAGAGTGGTTCTCCCTAGTGGCAAACCACCATGACTGATATCGTCAAACCCCTCAATCATGGTGCGAATCTTTTGCACGCCTGTCCCATTTGGGCTATTCTTATTTTGCTTACCGCTGGAAGTGATTTCGCTCATCGCTTTAGAATGAAAGGCTATTAAACCAAATTAAGACTAAATTAAAATTAGTTTATTTTTTATAACAATCCAATTTTACTGAAAGATTATCCCATATTGAAGTTGTAAAATCACTCCTCAAGTGCTTCTGCTTCAACGAGTTCTTCGTAGAGTAAATCCAAGCCGATTAATACTTTTTCTCGGTCGGAAAGATCTCCGATAATTTTCCGTACTGGCGGTGGCAAGATTTTCGAGAGCGTTGGCGTAGCTAAAATTTTATCTTCCTCTGCAAGTTGAGGGCTTTTCAGCACATCAATTACTTTCAGGGCATAGACTCCTTTAAATTCTTGTTCTAGGATGTTTCTGAGCGTTCTTAATGCCCGAATGGAGTTAGGAGTATTTCCAGCTACATACAGCTTTAGAACATAAGTTTTCTTAGGCGCGTTCATAGATAAAGACGCAGAGGTTGTTTGGAGTGAAATCTGACCACTTATTATGCTATCAAAGTTTAATTGATACATTGCTTGTTCAGGATATGGAGGTGCGATAAATTTCGCACAGGTGAGCCAAAATATCAATTAGAGTCAAGCGATAGTCTAACAACACTTCGTCATTTCGCCCCTCTAGCTTCAACTGCTTGGAAAATTTGTCAATTAATTCCATATGAATTTCAATAATCTGAGGCACGGGAACTTTAGCATCAAAAGCTACATTAATAAATCGATCGATCTGTTGTTTTACTGTATTATCGTTATTAAAATAACGCAATAAGATTTGACAATAATCAGCTTTTAGTTGCTGTAGAAACTCCCGATCTCGATTCAGTGTCATCTGCTGTGATAAGCTTTGGCGTTTTCCGAGGTGATGTTCATCCATGCAGTTAACTGGCAATTACTCTGAGGGAAATAGCTAATAGCAAGGCAGTCATGTTACATAGCATTATATGGTTGCTTAATACTATTTTTAGATTTGCAATTCGACTAAAAAAAAGCAGGTAGTTAAATTTAACTGCTTTGAGATCTAGGAGGGGATCGAGCGATCGCCATCAAAAAGAAATTGAGGTTGAAGCCGCGCGCTCGGTCAGTGCATTACTAGTCATAATGAGTTCATCAAACAATCGAGACGACAAAAATAAAATTATTTGTTTGTTTATGGGCGACAGCAGACAGAATAGAGTACAAAAGATTCTAGATCGATCCAGTGGATATAGTTCGATTGCTCGCTACTAAGTCAGCATTCATATCTCCAGAGTTAAAGAAAGGTGTCAGTTCCGTTACTTTTATGAAGTTAATTAAACTAAATTAAAACATTATAGCGTTTTCTCGTGCGCCTTTCCTTCCACAACTTCAGTTTGAGAGACTATAACTGGTATATGCGTAGCTCTATTGCTAAAGGAGCTATAACTGTAATCGAAAGTCTCTATTGCTTGGCAGTTTTAGATTCAATTATCTATCCAGCAAAACACTAGAGCCAAAGATGGCAGCGCCAAGCGTTCAATTCGTGGATCGAGTACCGCATTTTTGCTTTCTCCCCACTCACTACTCTGTTAGCTCATGTCAAAGTCCAAGTACAACTTAGGTGACTTTATCGAGACTGTCCCTAGCTGTTTACAGACAGCTACCTTGGCTATGGCATGGGAAATCTTCAGCCAGGAGCAAAGCGATCGCCTGATTGTGTTGGATCGGCAACGATCTCCCCTGGGAGTGCTGCATCTGCGGCAATTTTTCCCCCACTGGTTGGCAGCAACAAGCAATAGCAAGAATGCCAAGCAATCCTTATCCAAAGCAACCGCTCGCATACTAGAACCTATAGAAAAGCTACCAAATGAGTTTAGCCTAGAACAGTTCCAATCGTATATAGATTCCCGTCCCGAACCCAGCGACATCAAGCAGACTTTTGCGATCGTCGATGCTAGGGGAGAGTTTTTAGGGCTATTGGAGCAAACAAAGCTCTGGAAAGTTTTAGCCGCAGCTGCGAGAACCGAAAAGCGCGATCGTCTAGCAAAAACAACTTTACTCAAAGCAACCATCGAGCGTGGCATCGAGCCAGAGCAACTCGACCCGATCGTCCAACTGCTAGAAAGATTACCCTTGCCATTAATGTTACAAACAAGCCTGGGCGAAGCGATCGCCCAGAATCCTGCCTGGAATCGGCAATTTGGTAACATGGGCAATCCCGAAGCAATTCGGCAAGAAGTCGAAGCAATTTTGAATGTGGCGGGAACTCAACAATCGGTAATTGACTTGGAATCGGTAACAGCAGAAGTTCCTGAAGCTAGTCGAGAAGTCGATCGCGCCAAGTTAAGCGATTGGCAGGCAACAACTCATCACTTCAGTCTCACTGCACTACAGGAACAAGTATCTTTACTATCCACGCCCGATGCGGCAGAACCCAACATCATACGCTACTGTCAGCAGGGAGAGCAAGAAGGGACGTGTATCTGTATTTGTCCCGGACAACAGGGACAAGACCGAGTGTGGCAATTTCTCAAAATTCCTTTACAAATGTCAGTCGTCAGCCGCCAACAGCAATCCGAGCGAATTTGGTTGTTGATGGCTACAGATGTGACAGAACAGCGACAGATGGCATCGGAACTAGCCGCCAAAAATGCCGATTTGATTCAACTCAATCGCTTGAAAGATGAATTTCTTGCTTGTATCAGTCACGAGTTGCGGACACCCCTAACAGCAATGCTGGGGTTATCTACCTTACTCAAAGATCAGGCACTAGGACAGCTCAACGAGCGTCAAGCACGCTACGCGCGGCTGATTCACGAAAATGGACGGCATTTAATGAGCGTGGTCAATGACATTTTAGATTTGACCCGCATGGAGACGGGACAGCTAGAATTAACCCTCGAACCAGTCCACATTCGTAAAGTATGCGAACGCGCGGTCGAGCAAGCTCGGCTTGCCTTTAGCCCGAAAAACAACAAAACTGCTGTGGTGGAGGCAGGGACAGACAGTCATCTCGAACACCGCTTTACCTTAGCGATCGAACCCGAGTTAGAGATCGTTGTGGCGGACGAATTGCGCCTGCGTCAGATGCTGGTTCACTTATTGGCAAATGCCTTCAAATTCACGGCATCCGGCGGAGAGATCGGTTTGCGAGTCAGCTATTGGGCGGGGTGGATTGCCTTTACAGTTTGGGATACAGGAATTGGCATTCCCGAACACCAACAACACTTAATTTTTCAGAAATTTCAACAGTTGGAAACGCCGTTGACGCGCCAATTTGAAGGTACGGGTCTGGGTTTGGTTTTAACCAGAGCCTTAGCACGGCTGCATGGTGGTGATGTCAGCTTTTTGTCTCAAGAAGGTAAAGGTAGCCAATTTACCCTATTGCTAGCTCCTACGCCGCCGAAGAAGAGAGCTGGGGGAGTTGGAGAGGCTGGGGAGGCTGGGGAGCAGGTGGGAAGAACGTCCGCCAATTTACAACGACAGTCGCTCGCTAATATCTCTACTAGCAGCAACGCACTGGCGGCTCAGAACCGGACACCTGGACGTGGAGAAAGCAACTTCTCTCTGGGGTCTTTGGTTTCTCCAGCTCCCGATCGCCATTTGGTGCTGGTTGTGGAGGCTGCACCCCGATTTATTGAGGACTTGGCAGAACAACTGACGAGTTTGGGATATTGGGTGGCGATCGCTCGTTCTGGAACTGAGGCGTTAGAAAAAGCCCGTCGTTTGCAGCCAGGAATTATATTTATCAATCCCTTACTACCTTTACTCTCTGGCTGGGATGTACTGACTTTGCTCAAATCCGATCCAGCTACGAGTCAAATTCCGATCGTCGTTACTACCACAAGAGCCGAGAAAAATCAAGCTCTTTCCCACCGGGCTGACGAATTTATCAGCTTACCAGTACAGCAACAAGTCTTGCAGCAGGTGATGACTCGTTTGTGCGGCGCGCCAGTGACCTACTCTCAGGTCGAATTATCGCAGCGCGTCCAAAAGTACAAACAGCTGACGATTTTACGATTAGTGACTCCCAACACCGAACTTTTAGCCAGAGGCGATGTCAACCATTTAGAATCATCCCTGAATCACTGTCGCGTTCTCGAAGCCGATGACTTAGAGCAAGCATCATTGCTAGCGCGGATTTGGCGACCAAATGTCATTTTACTGGAGCGAGCGATCTGCGAACCCCTCGATTTCTTGCAACAGTTGACCGAATATCCTAGCTTGGCAAATTTACCCATCGTGACGCTAGATGCCGCGATCGCCCAAGTTGCGAGTCAAATAGAGCAACTCAATATATTTCCTTGTTTGACAAATCCACTAGAGCCATCAGCTGAAGTATTACTATCCGTTCTGCATGTGGCAGCAGGCGTGAGTTGGGAATATAGCGTGTTAGTTTTAGATATTGCTAATTTGGACGATTTGTCTGACGAACACAGCTACAATACTCAAGCTTCTGCCGGATCGCTGCGGGCGGAATGGTTGCAAGCTTTAATTCAATATTTGCAAACAGCTGGTTTTCGAGTCGTGATGCCGCATACTTGGGAGGAAGTGCAGCAGCAAATTCAACAACAAAACGTCGATCTGATGCTCGTTTGTTTAGGAGAGATGCAACAAGTCGAGAAAGCCTGCACGGCGATCGCAACTTTAGAGCAGCAGAAATTACCACCTATCATCGCTATGGAGCGATTATTTACCCAAAATGAAGTTAGAGAGCAATTTCCCGCTTACTTAGAGTCAGAGGGGCGATCGCTACCTTCAGAGCAAATGCACAATTTGGGTAACGCGAACGCAGCATCTGATTTGGAGTCGATCGAGCGCGCATTGGGGGCGATCGCAACTAAAGTCCTGCCTTCCTCTATCTCTATGGAAGAGTTATTGAACAATATTCATCTAACTCTGTTAGCTCACCCTGTAGAAAAGGATTGAGAGTGCAGAGGAAGGCAACATAGCCGCAACATTGAGAAACGCGATCGCGGATAAATGCAACTGGATGCAACGCGATCTAAAAATTTGTATTGATTTGTAAAAATGTTTTTAAAAGATTGTACTACTTCGCCAGGGTCAATTATACGGAGTGGTGCGGTGAATTTATAACTGGCAGTACTTCTAGTGCTAAAAAGTGACTAATGCAACGATACGAACAATAGGAATTATCGACTAGAACGAACGCGATTGAGCGAGGTCGCGAATCAAAGATGTTTTCCCGCGCAAGTAGGTACTCACATTCGCGATCGCTTCTCGATCTAAGGGTTGCTGGTTGCCAAGTTCTGCAATCAAGTGCGAAACCAGTTCTGAGTCACTCAGTCTGAGTAGAATGCTGCTTTGAGTATGTTCTACCGCAGACCATAGCTGCCGTAGGATGGTTGAATTCATGTTGCGGGTTTCGGTTGCGTACATAACAAACAAAAAATTAAGGTTTTCTTTAGACTTTCTTTAGAATAGCTCATCGCCTTTTCGAGGCAACAGAAGTTGAAACATTGCTACACATAAACTCTGACTTCGATAAGAGACTCCGTAATGTTTGCAGTTATGTACGCAATTTTACTCTGTCTGTAGAGGCAAAACCTGCGTAACCGTAGATCTACCCAAAGCTAGAAAGTCGGTGGGCAATGCCCACCATCAATCACTCTTGCGGTACTTGTGCTATTAACCTTTCCTTATCCAACCTCCGCTTTTTGGCGTAAAGTTGAATTGTTGCTGCCATTGCCACAATCATGCCGAAAATTGCCCAGACGGTAGCATTTGTAGGTAAGTTATTTTTAAATACGGCTAGCAATACGATCGCCACTAACATCACAGTTGGGGCTTCATTCAACGCCCGTAATTGCTGGCTATTCCACTTACACTCATTTTTTTCTAACTGTCGCATCAGCCGTTTGCAGTAGTGGTGATAGCCCAATAGCAGTACGACAAATGCTAACTTGACATGCAACCATCCCTGTTTCAGGACTTCCGGTTCCGTCGTCAGTAATCCAATTGCCATTGCAACTGTCACCAGCATCCCAGGAGTGGTAATAATGCTATACAGTCGCTTTTCCATCAATTGATACTGATTCTTGAGAATAGTACGGGCGGGTTCTGGCTGTTCGTCAGCTTCGACATGATAGATAAACAGCCGCACCAAGTAAAATAACCCAGCGAACCAAACAACAATGCCAACCAGATGAAACGCTTTAAACCAAAAATAAGCCATGATACCAATTTTGGATGTTGAATTTCAGACTTTGGATGTTATACCATTTCAGATCTTTGCGCCTTTGCGTCTCTGCGTGACATTAAATCCAACAAAATTTACGCTTGTCGCCACGCCCCATGAAATCCCATCGGTACGACGCTAGGTAATTCCAATTTACAGACAGGTGGTGCATCTAAGCGATCGCTATCGAAAATCCAGACCTCACTGCGATCGCGATTTCCGTCATAGACTACCGTAACGATCCAACCAGCAGCGGGATTTTGCGGATCGGGGGCAAAAATTGGTTCCATTGGGTAGCAATTTTCGCCAAAATCTGCAACCGTCAGAGATTGAGTTTGCAAGTCAAATTTAGCGATCGCGCCAAACCTTTCTGTACCGATATCTAACCCCGGACGATGGACGGAGAGAAAAGTAGGAGAAGCAGCTTGCCCAATCAAATGAGGCAGTACAATCGGAAATTCACAATCACGATCTAGAATTTGCTCGATCGCCGTCACTTTACCCAAGTTTGGATTCAAATGAACTCGCGATAAACTACTGGGTGCAGGTGTATGAGTTTGTCCCGTTGCCACTTCCTTTAAATATTGATTGGTCTGAAAGTCTTCATACCGCACTAAATCCACGATAATCGTACCGCTAGGATCGACGTAACCGTTAGCGAAATGCCATTGATACCAAGGTTCGGTTTCGCCACGACTGACAAGGGTAAGGGTTTCGCGATCGAATATGAGAAACTGAGTACCGAGTTGAGGCTGCCATTCTAAAGCATCGCTGTAACAACTCAAGCCTAACAACACGGGTAACGCATTTACCCTAACTGGAGGCACGAAAAAGACTAAATACTGTCCTGCTAGGACGAAATCATGAACGATCGGCACGCCATCTAAGGTAAATGTAGCTTTTTGCAGAATTTTACCCGTGCGATCGCTTTTATAGAGATTCAAGTTAGCGTTAATTCCAGGGCTAATCCCAAAGTTGAAAATTTCTCCCGTGTGCGGATCGCACTTGTAATGGGCAGAGTAAGGTAAACCATTACTTAATCCAGATAAATTGTCCTCGCCTTTTGTCTCCAAAGTCTGCAAGTCTAAGGCGTGCGGTTTACCACCTTCCCACAACGCTAAGAGTTTATCCGGTAGAGGTAAAACAGAGGTATTTGCCACATTTTTTATTGGCTTCAACCATCGATTCCAGAACGCACCTGGGGCTGTCATCCCATAGTTACCATACACCAGGCGATTTGCGGCGGCTTCTTCTTGATAACCAGCAGTTTGCACGTAGCGGTATGAGGCAATGGCACGCCCCTCGCCCCCCTGAGAAAGGGGGGAATTAGATCCCCCCTCACCCCCCTTCAAAAGGGGGGAATTAGATCCCCCCTCGCCCCCCTTCAAAAGGGGGGAATTAGAATTAAAATAAACGGCGAGAATTGCCCCATCACCATCAAACCAATGCCCCATGCGCATTCCACCCCGTTCTAATCTGGCGGGACCGTTGCGATAGAGAGTTCCGCGTAAATTAGAGGGGATTTCCCCAGCTATGACAGGTAGGGGAGTGGGAGAAAATTCTGTTGCGGGTTGGGCGATCGCTTTCGCCCAAGCTTTCGTTGTGGAAGGTTTCGTAGTTGTCTGCATTAATGTTACAAATTGTCATTGGTCATTCGTCATTGGTCATTTGTGAAATTCCAATGACGCTAAAAATATACTCAGTCGCGTGTCTCAGAACTCAAACGAGAATGTCGTGTATTCCTATTTCTATAGTCGTAACAATCTAAGCGCGATCGCTCATCCTAAAGACAGTTATCAGTTGTCAGCGATTAGTGACTAGTGGCTAGTGGCTAGAAAAGAGTTCAGCCACCACCCACCAACCACTGGTTCCACTAGCCACTCACTCACCCCACGAGTTAAGGAACTGAGAGAGGCTAAGCTGAGTCTGTTTGTGGGGGAACTCAATTTAACAATCGGCTTTGTGTATTTTATTACATTTGCTCTGAGATGCCTTACTCTCCTGGCAGAACGATAATTCTATGGTCGCTGATTGGTTTTGCATCTACCACGGTCATTGCTGCTAGCATACTGAGTATCTGGCGCTGGGTACAACCTTGCGCCGTCGGGGAAAAAAGGTTTTGGACGAATTGCTATCGAGACTTGCAGGCACAACCGCTGAAAATTGGAGTGAGTGCTACAGCTCCAATTGAAGATTATCAGGCTTTAGCTACCCATTTACAGGAGCAATTGGGCGTTCGGGTAATCGTCGATCGCAATACGCCTTTTCCAGAAATTCGCGATCGCCTCGATCTCAAAGATTGGGATATTGCTTTTACTGGTTCTCCGGTACTTTCCATAGCAGCTGAGGATAATAACTATGTTGGCGTGGCTGTTATGTACCCCGATCGACCACTTTACGATCGAGCAGCTTTATTTGTTAAAGCTGATAGTAAGATTAAATCTATTGCCGATATCCAACCAAGCACGACAATTGCTTTAGGTAGTTCCGCATCAGCCCTAACTTTTCTCATCCCTATTTATGCTTTACATGGCAAAACACTTAAAATTGGTAGAGGCTATCACCCTAGAGAAGCGATAAATTTAGTTAAGACTGGAAAAATTGATATTGCTGCTGGTCAGTATACCGCAATTAAAGACGACCCAACATTGCGAGTTATTTATATGAGTAAGCCAATTCCTGGTGTGGGAGTTTATTTATCTCCTCGGCTTTTGAATTTCGATCGAGAATTAATCAAACTAGCCATGCTTAACGCTAATGCAGAAATTAAAGCTAAAGCTAAATATACTACGGGTGAAATTCCTGATTATGGCGAACTCAGAAAAATTATCGCTAGGGCTGAAGAAGTTGCTCTCTGCCTCAAATCGACACAAAATTATTTTAACTGGCAAGTCCCAGTTAACTTATTTTGTCAAGAGCGATCGCCGAGAGAATCGATGATTCGCGGACGAGTCGAAGAATACAAGTTTTCAAATCCAGGCAATATTGAAACTCGTCACAACTTTTCTAAATCATAAAAATGTCTGAATATTCCAATAATTTATTAGCGATCGCCCGTGAAGTTCAAGCTACAGAGAGCAAACTATCATTGATAGCAGAAACGACTGGTTCGCAATTTTTAATCCAGCCGAATAGTGAAAAAGTTTGTCTTTTCTTTCATGGATTTACGGCAGTTTCCGAACAATTTGCTATCATAAGTAAAGCATTTTATCAAGCCGGATATCACGTTCTCATTCCCTTACTACCAGGACATGGTATTGCAGGGGAATGGAATGGAGATAACCCGCCACCACTACCAGAAGATCCCCAAATTTATCAAGAATTTGGTCGTCATTGGTTAGAAATTGCTCGAACTGGAGGCAAAGAAATTATTATTGGTGGTTTGTCTGGTGGGAGTACTTTAGCTGCATGGTTAGCTTTAGAATATCCCGATCGAATAAATAAGACTTTAATATTTGCACCCTATTTAAGTGGCAGTAATAAAGTCGTCGATCTATTTGTCAGAATTTTTAATATCTATTTTGAATGGTGGCAAGACCCTCAAACAGCTAGTTTTGGTTATGATGGTTTTGCTATGCCAGCTTTACGAGTTTTTTTAGATATGGGAACGGAGGTATTAGAAAAAGCCCAAACTCAAAAGGCTGCACCAATGTTAATTGTATCGAGTGAAAGCGATCGCGCTGTGGGAAATCGAGAACACGAAAAGTTATTTAACACCGCAGTTCAGTTACAGCCTAAATCTTGGTATGTCTGTTTTGATGACGTGTGGGATATTCCTCATAACATGATGACTCAAGCAGAAGGAAACGAACATGTCGATCTGTTGATTTCTCTAACTTTAGCGTATGTTAATAGCGATGCTACCTGGGCAGAAATGGTAATATTGTGCGATCGCCTGAAACAAGATGATTTTTCAACTGCGATCGCACAACTAAATTTGCATGGACGAATTGCATCTGCAATGGCGACGATTATGGAAATTATTGATACTTCTATCGAAAAACTGAGAGACTAGGCTACATTCACGCTCGGACTCAATTCAATAGTTTGACTTCAGCAAATTTCCAAAAACACTCAAGTATCGATCGATCCAACTAATCGCCTGGAAATAATTTTCAAACGCTTTTGGCGGGTTAGAAATGAGAGTATCTTGCTCGATTAACTGCTGAAAATCAATTTCAACTTTACCTTGACGCAAGTTACCTCGATCGTCATAAAACTCCACGCCAGCTGTTTGCATAATTGCAATTAGCTCTTGCGCCATAATGCCATAACCAATGGTTGTGGGATGAATGCCGTCAAGGGAAAACAAACCACCTTGCTTGCGTCCTGTAGCATCAGAGAGCGAAAAGCGAGAGTCTGGCTTTGGGTCTAATTTTTGCAATTGTGACGGTAACTGATATTCACCACCAATTTCTTTCCACCAACTCGGTCTAGCTCTGGGAGATTCAATATAGCGCCTCTGTGCCAAGCGATCGAGTAATCCAGCTAGATCGAACAAATACCAATCTCGACCTTCTGTTCTTGCTTTTCGCACGGCATCAATAATACAGTCATTATACTGGTCGATCGCGCTGTCTATTGCTCTGACTTCTGGTGCAGTCAAGTTTGGATGTCGGTCTTGATTGAAACCTGCATCGCTGACCCAAGGCAATGTATAGTAAGGGAAATAGCGAGAATCTTTTCTAACCTTCGTATCTACTCCACGGGCAAACGGGGCGATCGTTACGTGAGGAACTGTAGCCCAAATAACGTGACGGGCGCGAATTTGCTTAACTTCCGCCACAACTTTATCTAACTCAGCTTTAAAATGAATCGGTCGCCAGATTGTATAGCGATCGTTAATCTCCATATCATCGTAGCCTTCATCGCTCCAAGCAATCTTGAAGGTGAGGAGACTCCCGAGAGCGTTATTGCTACCAATCATCATAATTAGCGTCTCGATGCCATCACCATCGCCATTTTCTGGCATTCCCTCCGCACCAAGAGCCGTTGCAGCTTGCAAAGGAGTTAATGTCTCACCTGTTTGACTCCGCACTGACGAGTTTAATACCCTCAGCGCCGCTCGTTCGTTATGGTAATCGACCAATTGACGAAAAACATCTTCTCTCGGAATCTTTCGACTCATTAATTCCTGACAGCTACTTGCATTACGAGATAGGATATTTCGTAAATCCCAACCATAAACTCCTAAATTGTGGTTAATCTCTTTTTGAGAGGGTAGTATAGCCCCTTCACCCCGTTCCCAATAATCTTCTAACTTGTCTAAATAGTTGCGTAAAAACAATAGCGTCGGGATAAAATTCCAAACATCAATGCGATCGCCTACTTTTTGTTCTAGTTCTCGTACCAACCGTTCTAAATTTAACGGCAACCCATCGCCAGGAGTATTGTAAGTCGGATAGCGGAACTCAGTCCAACCCATTTCCCGCGCAATTAAAGCTGGAAAAGAAATTTGAGTATTAAAAATTGCGCCACTTTGAAAGCCTTGAGTCAGAGAGTCACCAATTGTTACTAGACGATGCCGAGGCGTACCTTCCCTATTGACTTGTACGCCAACACCAAGAGTAGGATCTGTCTCCGGTTTGCGTGCTTCAGCTCGAATGATGACATCATCCGGTGTTTTCAAGTCACGCATATCATCTGTAACTAGTTTTGCCATGTCGTCTTTACCCAATCGTGGTAAAGATTATATCTGGCATTGGTCGTTGCGTGGTGCTTGGTGCGTGGTGACTGATAACTGACTTCTGTACAGGCGGGTTTTGACCAAAGATTTACTGTTTTAATTGTCAATCTATTTGCTAAACCCGCCCCTACGATAACTGATAACTGTTAACTCTGTTAACTCAGAACGGTATCGCATTCTGTACTTTGCCCGTTATTAACGTTTTCCCAGGTGGGCATCAAAATTGACAAGTGCAAGCCTTTGCGACTTTCCAAATTGAGATATCGCTGTTGTAGAGATTGCCATTGTTGCCAAGCTTGGTAGTTATGCTCTGCTAATAAACTAGCAAGAGTTGGCATGGTTTTTTCAATTTTTGTTTCCAAGGCTTCTGCTAAAAACTCAGACAGTACGGCACTATCTTGAAATTGTCCTAAAATACTCTGAATGGCTTTTAGATCTTCAAGGTAAGTTTCGTAAGAAGCTCCATAAAAGTTAGCAAAGACTTCCATTTGATAGCGAGCGCGTTTGGTTTCTTTACGCAGGCTGTGGAGCAGAGGGGCGTTATCGATTAGTTGTTGTTTAGCCTGTGCTGGTGTTTGTCCTGTTTGTACCACTACCTGTTCGTCTTGTAATTTAGTTCCTACTAACCAACTTGGGTGTAACAGTAGCCTACCAACCTCAGATAGAAGTAAATCTGGTAGAGTCGCCTGAATTGGCATCTGGGCGATTGGTTGCAGTTGGGGCTGAGATAGCCATTTTTCTAGAGCCTGCTTCAGTTCTTGATAGCGATCCCCTGTTAAAGTCTCATGAACTTTCGCAAAAGCCTTCCGCCGCCGCTTGTACAGGTAAACCAGCGCTGCATCCAATTGTTCTTGTTCGTCAGCAGGTAAAGCAGGTTTGTATTTGTTTTCTAAAGATTCTCGCAGTACGTCTAAATCTCGCAAACTACCCAGAATACGGGCAATTTTACCGATTTTTTTTTCTTGGACTAGTTTCGGTAAGTCGATGGCTGGAGCAAAACCCGCGATCGCACTACGCAAACGCCGCATTCCTACGCGCATCTGATGCAATGCTTCTGGATCGCTATCTGCGATTACGTCAGCTTCGTGTTTGAGAAATTTTTCAAAGTGCTTTTCAATTGCCAACACAGCGCGATCGCCTAAAGTATTCTTGCCGCTTAGTGTAGACGATGCCATACTTTATACCCCGCTCTATCTGCCTTACAGCCCTATCTTAATTTTTTAGTCTCTCATATTAACACGCAGCCGCGATCGCCTTTATTCCACCTCAGACAGAAAAAACAGCAAAAAGCCGCAAGCAATAAGTATTTTCACTTAAATCTTACGGCTTATCCAGGCTACTCGAAATCTATAATTTTGAAATTTTGAATCGATCTGAATCACTCCATGGCAATACGCCAATCGCTAAATCTTGGTTGCTAACTTTTCGATTAGGCGGCTAATTCTTGCAACTGTGCGCGCTCCGTGTTGTACTCTACGGCACTTAGCGGTAATTGTTCTGCCTGTGGAGCTGGTACTTGTTCCAAAACCTTGACTTCAATATTGACGGACACTAGATACGTACCAGGTTCCGCACCAATAGCTTCAGCAATCAATTTTGCTATCTCTGGACGCTTGGCAGTAATTGGATCGCGCAGGATACACCGATCCCAGTCATGCTTAGCAGTGGGGTTAAGGCTGAGAATATAGTGCTTGGTCATAGAGCAATTTTGAGTTCATCTTGCATCAAATCGAGCTACCATCAAGCCGTTTTTTGCTTCAGCTAACTCGACAACATCTATCACTATTATAGTACAAATGTACCAAATTATCTAAGAGACAATACAATTCAAAATCGGTCAATTCACGAGAAAACCCGCCCCTGCACTGGTACGGGCGGGTTTTGAACCAAGATTTCTTCTTCCCAGGCATGAATCCTTTGCTAAACCCGCCCCTACACTGGTACGGGCGGGTTTTGAACCAAGATTTCTTCTTCCCAGGCATGAATCCTTTGCTAAACCCGCCCCTACACTGGTACGGGCGGGTTTTGAGCCAAGATTTCTTCTTCCTAGGCATGAATCCTTTGCTAAACCCGCCCCTACAACTCCTGCTCTCTGACAACCGACAACTATTCAAACAATGATTATTGAGATAGTATATATATGCCCCAGGGGGGGATTTACATTGTGATATATTGAATAAGATTAAAATAAGTAACAAATTTTAATATTCAATTGATTAATTCTACTTTGCCTACCTACACCAGTCCCACACGTACGATTCGCTCAGTCTCAACTGAAACGAGCGATATCATCGTCCAGCCATCAAATTTAGAATCGTCAAACTTAGATCTAGTACAATCCATCTCAGCTCAAAAAGCCAAGCAGCAAGCATGGTGGGCATTTGGAGCGGCTGTATTTTTGGTATCTGTACCAGTTTTTATCGAAGCGCCACTGGTGCGATCGCTACCACTACTCAGTCTGGGAATAACCCTAATTTGGGTGTGGCTGAGTTTAGTATTGATGTCTCGTCCTTCTAGCCATTTATGGGGCGATATTCTCTTGGGGTTTAGCTGGAGTTGGTTAGCTGGCTCGATTTATTGGGGATGGTTGCGCTGGGAACCACTGCTACATCTTCCTATTGAGGCGATCGGGCTACCGTTTGCGATCGTCTGTTTGCGGCGTAATTGGGGCAAAGTCGGGAATTTTTTCTATCTAGGCTCTTTATTAGGTACAGTCGTCACCGACCTCTACTTTTACATCGCCGATCTAATCCCTTACTGGAGGCAAGTCGTACAGGTCGAACCAACGTTAGTCGCACCAATTCTTCGCAGTGCCTTGGCGCAAGTGTATACCCCTTGGGGGTTGAGTTGGGCAGCGGTCTTAGTGTTGGTGTTGCTAGCAGGGGGAGTCTTGTCCTTGCGCGCTCGACAGACTCACTGGTGGGCATTTAGTGGAGCAGTGTTGAGTACAATTTTAGTAGATAGCTTATTCTGGCTAGCTGCGGCACTGGCTTAAATTTTTGCAGATGACGATCGCCTTGTCTGATACTCAGGTAGTCAATAAGCTATATATTAGTTTCTGATACTAGCTGTGTGCTGATTTCAGTTGGATGCAAAGAGGTAGAGAAACTGTGAAAAAATTGATCCGTTTATTAACAATTTTGAGTGTATTGGTAGGTTGTCTGGGATGGCTGGGCATATCCCAACCCGCGATCGCTGCTAATCTCAGCGATTTTAGCCTGCGTACTGTACCAATTCTAGCTGTAGAGTCTCCGGCTCGATCGAGCAATCGAGCAGATGCGAAGCTGGCAACAGACTTTGGCAAGAAAATCGATTTAAATAACACAAACGTTGCTGCTTTTCGGAGATATCCAGGACTTTATCCTACTCTAGCTCGTAAAATCGTTCAAAACGCTCCCTATGAAAATGTAGAGGACGTAATGGAGATGCCAGGATTATCCGAGCGTCAAAAACAAACTCTAGAAGCTAATCTCGGTAACTTTACCGTTACTGATGTAGAAGCTGCCTACACAATGGGTGACGATCGCTATAACAACGGCATCTACAGATAAATTCTTTTTGAATTGACAATTTAGCCTCAGCCCACCCTATTTCTAGAGTGGGTTATTTTTTACTCAGTTATTGGTTATCAGTAAAGAGTGGTGCGTGCAATACTTCTAGGTTCTCTTTTACAAAAGCACCTATTACCAATTACCTATTACCAATTACCCATTACCAACAACTATCAACCAACAACCCTTGCTACAAAACCTCAACCATTTTGATGTCATAGTCGTAGGAGCCGGAGCCGCTGGACTCTACACGGCACTGTGTCTACCAAGCCACTTTCGCGTCGGTTTAATTGCCAAAGAAACGATAAATCTATCGGCAAGTGACTGGGCGCAGGGTGGAATTGCTGCGGCGATCGCGGCTGATGATTCTCCTCAGTTGCATGTAGAAGATACGCTGCAAGCGGGGGCTGGGTTGTGCGATCGCGCATCTGTAGAGTTTCTGGCTCACAAAGCACCGGAATCCATTCAATCTTTGGTAGACATGGGGGTTGCCTTTGACCGTCGCGATCGCGAATTAGCATTAACCATAGAGGCTGCTCACTCCCGTCGTCGCGTCCTCCACGCCGCCGATACGACTGGTCGCCAGGTCATTGCTACCCTGACAGCGCGGGTTCTCGAACGCCAGAATATTCAAGTTATTCCCCAAACCATAGTTTTAAGTCTGTGGCTTAACCCCCAAACTGGACACTGTGAAGGTATCAGTCTCTTTGATAGCAATCGCATTCTCTGGTTGCGCGCTCGTGCTGTCGTCCTAGCAACAGGTGGCGGAGGTCAAGTTTTTGCCCAGACAACCAACCCCAAGTTGAGTACGGGTGATGGCGTGGCGATCGCTTGGCGGGCTGGAGCCATGCTGCGAGACTTAGAATTCGTCCAGTTTCACCCGACTGCTCTGACCAAACCTGGAGCAGACCGATTCTTAATCAGCGAAGCGGTACGCGGTGAAGGAGCGCATTTAATGGATGATACGGGTAAGCGCTTTGCTTTTGATTATCACCCAGCAGGAGAGCTAGCACCCAGAGACGTTGTTAGTCGTGCCATATACAGCCATTTGCAGCGTACCTCAGCCGATCCTGCTACTGCCTGCGTCTGGTTAGATTTGCGATCGATCCCAGAGGCAAAAATTCGTCAGCGGTTTCCCAATATCGTTCAAGTGTGTCAGCACTGGGGCATTGATGTTTTTCAGGAGCCAATTCCAGTTGCTCCCGCCGCCCACTACTGGATGGGAGGAATTGCCGCAGATTTAACGAACCGCACTTCAATCCCTGGTTTGTATGCTGTCGGAGAAACAGCTAGTACGGGAGTCCACGGCGCGAATCGTTTAGCAAGTAATTCTTTGCTGGAGTGTGTCGTCTTTGGGGCGCAGATGGCTCTGTTGAAAGAGGAAGTAGAAGGGAAGAAGGATGAATACACCGGATCGGATTTTAGTCTTTACCCTTTGTCGTTTAGCCTGTCACAGAGTGATTGGCTGAGCCAGCAAACCAAAATTGAAGCTATCCGTTACGAACTGCCGCGTTTGATCTGGCAGAGTGCGGGTATCTGCCGCGAACAGCAAGGATTAGAGCGGGCGATCGCCCAGGTACAATTGTGGCAACAAGCATTTATTACCCTGCCCTTGAGTCAGTTTTTGCTCCAACTTCCGCCTGGACAACCAGCCCATATCAATGTTTCCGATCTTTCAGCCAATCTTCCCGCCAATTTGCTTGAGGTAGAGCAGTCTTTACGTCTGTGGAGCGAAACCCGCAATCTACTCGATATTGCTTACTTAATTCTCAAAAGTGCTGCCTTTCGTACCGAAAGCCGAGGCGGACATTACCGCTTAGATTATCCTCATACCGATCCTCACTGGCAAGCTCATACTCTCATCCAGTACGAACAGTGGTGGAAATCCGAACCGACCGCAACTTAACAACCAATTTGCTTATCTCGTACCAGATCCGATCGTTCTACTTGGACTACCGATTGAGCTTGGCGGTTGGTAGATCTGACTGATTTGTGCGATCGCCGGAGGAGTATCCGAGAAACTAGTTACAAAATTGACTAAGGTGTCAACACTGCCAGTAATCCAAAAAACAACCAACTGCAAGCCAAGTACGACTGTAACAATAGTATTCTTGAGGCTGTCGGACATGGCTGTTGCTGAACTACTACGCATTTAGATACCTCGTATTTTATCTGATTTCCTCAGTGGTATTACTAGTTTTTAATTTGGTTTATGTAATTTTTATACATTGATAAACAGAATGTAGAGACATCTCTTATAGTTACTACAATCACATCAGACAATTTACGGAACAGACATGATTTTATTCAGCCGCAAATTAAATTTCACTCTGTCTACAGATAGAAGAACTAGTCTCTCCAAAGAGAGAAGTAAAAATTGATGGTTCAAGTTAAGTTTTTAGAGCTAGAAAGCCCTTTCAGCTAAAGGTAACGTAGTTTTGCATCTATCTCGCAGCAGAGATAAATAAAATGCTAGTTCTGTGGCAATTGAAGCTAGTCCGTCTTTAGCAGGATTTACGTGTTGCGATCGTTAATACAAATTAGCTTTACAAATTAGTTTGACTAGAGATAGCAACTGCTATTTGATAGCAGTTTTTTCCTAGCTGCTTTGCTCGGTACATTGCAGTATCAGCCTGCTTAATCAGACTATCAATAGTATTGCAATGCAGGGGGTAAACGCCAATTCCCACACTAGCTGTAATTGAAAGAGCTTGTTCGTTAAGGACAAAAACCTCAGACAGAGTTGCCAAAATCTTATTTGCTACTTTTTCGGCAACGCTGACTTCTGGAATGGCAGGCAAGATAACGGTAAATTCGTCACCACCCAAACGAGAAACAATATCGCTGTGACGCAAACACCCCGATAGTCTTTGGGAAACAGCAACTAACAAGCGATCGCCCCAGTCATGTCCTAAAGTATCATTGACTTGTTTAAAGCCGTCTAGATCGATATATAATAGCCCTACCAACAACTGATGGCTTTGCGCCCAAGCAATTGACTGGTTCAAGTGTTCGAGGAATAGCTGTCGATTTGGTAAACCCGTCAGTGGGTCGTGTAAAGCCAGATGGCGGAGTCTTTGTTCGGAAAGCTGTAGTTCGGTATTATATTGGACTAAATCTGCTGTCTGCCGCTTCAGTTCCTCTTCTAACAACTTGCGTGCCGTGATATCTCGAATGACACCCACTAGATATAGATTGCCAGCCGCATCTCGATGGAGCGATCGCTTCGTAGAAATTAAATGAGTCGTCCCGCTGGCATCGCTAAATTCTTCTTCGTGTTCCATAGTCATGTTACTACGAAACACTAGATCGTCCTGCTGGCGAAAAACTTCTGCTTCTTGGGGAGAAAAAAAATTGGCTTCCGACTTATCAATTAACTCTGCTAACGGATAACCAATCAGGCGACAGTAAGCTTCATTCAATACGATCCAACGATACTTTTTATTCTTGACAAAAATCGGATCGGGAATCGTATCAATTATTCCCTGCAAAAAATCTTTAGAGCGCTTGAACTCCTCTTGTAACTGAGCGTTGCCAGCAGTCATTAGACCGGATACAGCAAATAGCGCTAGTAAAGGTGGAACAATAGGCAGCCACCAACCTTGAAGAAAAGCAAGATAAGTAATGCTAATTAAGCCTAAAGCCGCCAGCAGCACATAAATTGTGGAATAGACGATCTGCCAACGGCAACTGAGATTTGCTGCTACCACGATCCAAGCCACTATCCACATGCTTTCCCAAAAGTCCGACCAGACGTGGATTAAGGAGCGTTCTCCTAAAACTGCGCTGACAATTTGGCTAACAAAATTAGCATGTAGTTCTACCCCAGCAATCGGTTGAGCTGCTCCCCATAGGGGACTAGCGCTATCGGGAGTATAGAAAAAATCCTTTAAGCTAGGGGCAGTAGAACCAATAATGACAATGCGATCGCGAAATATTTCTGCTGGTACTCGGTCAGCCAGTACGTCACTCATCGACACTCGGAGAAAATGCGTGCTGGGGTGACGGAAGTTAGCGAGAATTTGATATCCACCAGCATCAGCACCGACATAACCGCCATCGTGAGGCTGAAAGCGGTGAAACACGGCTTGACCCAAATGCAACGCCTGAAAATTCTTCTCGATTAATGGGGACGCGATCGCTTCTGCTTGCAGGTACGTTAAAGCTAGCTTCAAATCGAAGCTTTCATGTAGTTTTGTAGGTGTAGACCAGTACAGCAACCCTCGCCTCACCCTACCATCAGCATCTAAGACAACATTATTAAAACCAACGCGATCCAGTCGCTCTAAAAGGGGAGATGGGGCAACACTAGAGCGATCGCCCAGTTGTTCTATACCGACTACATTGTCAGCGATCGTCAAAGCTTGCCGCAATTCCTGCTGACCTGGAGGTACGGGCAAGTCGCGATAGATATCTAAACCTATAGCGCGAGGCTTGCCAACACTCACTTTCTGCAACAATTCGGCAACTACCCTATCTGGTAAGGGCCACTGCCCGACTTGTTGTAAATCTGCCTCATCGATCGCCACAATTGCCATCCGTGCGTCTTGTGCTTCCCAAGGACGCAGGCGAAAAAAACAATCTAAAGCTGCCCACTCCAAAGGCTGTAGTAAGCCACTGAAGCGTAGCGACAAGCAAATAGCAGCGCTAAAAATTGTAATCCAAACTCGCTGTTTACGAGATAGCAAAGGAGGGTTAAGGAGTGAGGGGTGAGTGGCTAAATTCTGAGTTTTGTTCTAGTGACTAGTCACGAGTCACTAGTCACTAATAACTAACTACTGAAATGCATTCGGAAAGTTCTTGAAATTCGTCTGTCCTTTATAGCCAGAAATTTCTGCTAATTCCTTCAAAGACTTCACACCTGCATATTGTTTACCGTTAATCTCCCAAGTGGGAAAACTTTGAATCTTGGCTGCTTCGCATTCGGGTGCTAGCTTCTTGGCTTTAGGGGGAGCGCACTCAATATGGTTGATATAACTGTAAGCTTCTTTGCCAAATAGTTGCTTTTGTTCGTGACAGTGGGGACACCACCAAGCGATGTATTCTTTAGCTCCAATCTCTTTGAGATGTTTTGCCAGTGCGATTTCTGATTCTCCAGAAGTCGTTGTAATCTGCCAACCAACTCCTGGGATGGGATCTCCAGCAGGCTCTAGCTGGACTTGTTGTGCAGTAGTAGTATCATTTGGTTTTTCTACGTCCGCATAAACGGCAAGCGTACCAATTAGCGTGACCATTCCTACTATCAATGCTGTAAATAATATTTGCCCTACGTCTTCCCAGGAGCGACCTAATAGTGTCAGGGTTAGCATACTAACCGAGAAGAGCGCCGAGGCAATACAGTACAAGCAAAAGGCGTTGATTTTAGCAAATAACACGTACATTAAGTAGCCGCTAAAAACGGACATGGCGATCGCCCCTGCTAATAGCAGCAACCACGTCACATTCTCCAACTGAGAGCGGAGTGCTTTATTTTGATTTGGATTAACTGCTAGGGGAGTCAGGGCAAACACGACCATACTCGTATAAGCCAAACAACCGAATAAAGCCAAAGGTAAGCCAAATACAGTTGCCCAAGGACTTGAAAGGACATCCGCGCAGCTAGAACTCGCCTCAGCACCCGCGCTAGCGAGACATCCAGGCGTGCGTCCCATCAGCTTTTCTATAGTTAAGTATGCCGTGACCAGCGCCCCCACTCCGGCGATCGCAGCGATCGCGGGGCGAGACCAGCGATGAATCCAAGGTGTAGAACGTCGGCGCATCATAAACAAATGACAAATGATAATTAATAAATGACAACTAATTATTAGCTTTGTCAATCATAACGGAACCTTTTTACGACCCTTGGACAATATCACAACTCCGTTACATAGTAGGGAGCAGGGAGTAGGGAGCAGAGGGGCAGGTGGGCTTTGTGTGCAGGTGAGCTTCAGGTGCAACAACCAACAACCACCAATTACCCATTACCAATTACCCATTACCAAATCACCAATTCCGAATTCCGAATTCCGAATTCTCCCCACTCACCACTTATTCCCGACTCCCGACTCCCGACTCCCGACTCCCGACTCCCTTCAAACTATCTACTCTCGTAAGACTGCGACGTGCGGCTTCGACAAACTGGCTGACGCGAATCGGATCGACTGGCTGTTCCCGTCGTCCGTGACGTTTGAGAGAACTAGAAACAATCACTCCATCTGCGGCTGGCATTAAAGTAGAAATATTTTCCCAATCCGCACCGCTGCCAATAAAAACTGGCGTACCGTTGGCTGCTGCTGTCGCTAGTTCTAGGTCTGCTAAGTTGGGCGGGTTGCCCGTTGCCCAACCGGATAGAATAACTGCATCGGCAAGTCCTCGCTCGATCGTATCTTGTACAGCATTGGTTAAATTGGTAGAACTGAGAGGACGAGCGTGTTTTACTAATACGTCCGCAAAGATTTTGACATCGCTACCAAGTTCTCGCCGATAGCGTAAAAGGCTGTGGGCTTGTCCTTCAATAATGCCTTGATCTGTTGCCATCACGCCTGTTAGTACGTTGACGCGAATAAATTGTGCTTGCACGCAACTGGCGATCGCTAATCCACTATGAGCGTCGTTTCGCAATACGTTCAGTCCAATTGGTAAAGTTACCAGTTGTTTGAGCCGCTGTACGATCAGTGTCATGGCACTGACAACTGCTGGATCGACTCGCTCTTTAACGAAAGGTGCGTCAAAAAAGTTTTCGACAATAATTCCATCTACTCCACCAGAAGCTAAAGCTGTAGCTTCCTGTTCTGCCCTGTCAATGACACCAGCTAAACTTCCACCCCAGCGAGCCGAGGTAGGCAGGGGTAATAAATGTACGACTCCAATGATGGGGCGATCGGTTTTAAATGTCTGATTCAGATCCACGTCTTTACAATACTTCGGACGCACTTATTTAGAAGTAGGCTAAGACAAATCATAACTTCTTATAGTGCTGCATAGAGCGGTCATTGGTAATTGGTAGTTGGTAGTTGGCTAGTGGCTTGATTCTGATGCTTGCTCCCTACTCCCTACTCCCTACTCCCTACTCCCTCACAAAAATTTTTGTAAAATATTGTAAATTTTCATTCATTACGCTACTATATAGATTGCATAGGTTGAGCGATTGCATTGACCGCATCCGGTGAGCAGAGAGCCATAGGGGTGTAGCATCAAACGGGTAAGCCGTTTTGGAAGCGATCGCTACAATAGAACGACTGAAAAACCCTGTCTCTACTTACACTTAAATTGATTTCATGGGCAAAAAGCCAACAATTGCATTTTCTCATCTAGGCTGCGAGAAAAATCGAATAGATACGGAACACACGATCGGACTCCTCGTTCAAGCTGGATACGAGATCGATAACGACGAAGAACTAGCCGATTATGTTGTCGTCAATACTTGTAGCTTTATTCAAGCAGCGCGTCAAGAATCGGTTCGGACAATAGTTGAGCTAGCAGAAGCAAATAAGAAAATTGTCATTATGGGCTGCATGGCGCAGCACTTTCAGGAACAACTGCTAGAAGAGATCCCAGAAGCGGTAGCCGCGATCGGTACGGGAGACTATCACCAAATTGTAAACGTAATTGAGCGGGTAGAAAAGGGAGAAAAAGTAAAGCTTGTCTCGCCCGAACCAACATATATCGCTGACGAAACTACACCTCGCTATCGCACGACGACAGAAGGAGTTGCATACCTGCGGGTAGCGGAAGGATGCGATTACCGTTGCGCTTTTTGCATTATTCCTCACTTACGGGGAAATCAAAGATCGCGCTCGATCGAATCGATTGTGGCAGAAGCAAAGCAACTTGCCGCTCAAGGGGTACAGGAAATTATCTTGATTTCCCAAATTACCACTAATTATGGTGTAGACTTGTACGGCGAACCAAAGTTAGCAGAACTGTTAGTTGCTTTAGGTAAAGTCGATGTTCCTTGGATTCGGATGCATTATGCTTATCCAACAGGGTTGACACCGAAAGTCATCGAGGCAATTCGAGCCACGCCAAATGTCTTACCGTATTTAGACCTACCCTTACAACACTCCCATCCTGAAATTCTCCGTGCGATGAACCGCCCTTGGCAAGGTCAGGTCAATGACAGTATTATCGAACGGATTAAAACGGCAATCCCAGAGGCAGTTGTACGGACAACATTTATAGTAGGATTTCCTGGCGAGACAGACGCGCACTTCGAGCATCTGATGCAGTTTGTCGAACGCCACGAATTTGACCATGTGGGTGTGTTTACATTTTCTCCAGAAGAGGAAACTCCAGCTTACAGCCTGCCGAATCAAATTCCTCAAGAAATTATGGATGCAAGACGAGATGCATTAATGGCACTCCAGCAACCAATTTCTTGGCAGAGAAATCAGGCGCAAGAAGGCAAAGTTGTGGATGTTTTAATCGAGCAAGAAAATCCTGAAACTGGAGAATATATCGGACGTTCAGCTCGGTTTTCACCAGAAGTAGATGGTTTAGTCTACGTCAAAGGTGTAGCTAGGTTAGGTTCAATCGTGCCAGTCAAAATTACCGAGGCTGAGCCATACGATCTCAAGGGTGAGGTTGTGAGTAGCTAATAGCGCATAGCTATCGATCGATAACAATCGCTAACAAAAGTAGAAAAAACAGAGTAGTTTAGGAGCTTAAATGAATTTATCCTTTGAAAGCTTAGGTCTTTCAGAAAGCCGTATTCAACAATTAGAAAAAATTGGATTCACTACACCAACAAATATACAAGTACAGGCAATCCCCCAATTATTAGCAGGGCGTGATGTCGTTGGCAAATCTCAAACAGGTACGGGTAAAACAGCCGCATTTTCTTTACCGATTCTAGAGCAAATCGATCCGCAAAATAAGGCAATACAAGCGCTAATTCTCACTCCTACAAGGGAATTAGCCGTCCAAGTCTGCCAAGCAATGAAAAGCTTTGTAGATCGAAACGAAAGCCGCATTCTAGCTATCTACGGCGGGCAGTCAATTGAACGCCAAATTCAGCAGCTCAATCGCGGCGTGCAAATTGTGGTTGGTACGCCAGGGCGAGTGATTGACTTGCTCGATCGCGGCAATCTTAAGCTAGACAAAGTGAAATTTGTCGTACTTGACGAAGCCGATGAAATGCTGAGCATGGGTTTCATTGATGATGTGGAAAAAATTCTTGCTTCCGCACCAAAAGAGCGGCAAACAGCTTTGTTTTCGGCAACAATGCCAAGCGCAATTCAGATGTTAGTCGGGAAGTTTTTACACTCACCCGTCACAGTTACGGTAGACCAGCCAAAAGCTGCTCCTACTAAAATTAGTCAAGTCGCTTATCTCGTACCGCGTCATTGGACAAAAGCAAGAGCATTGCAGCCAATTTTAGAATTGGAAGACCCAGAATCTGCAATCATATTTGTCAAAACTCGCAAAACAGCAGCAGATCTCACCAGTCAACTGCAAGCATCGGGTTATAGCGCCGACGAATATCACGGCGATTTAACTCAACAAGCACGGGAGCGCCTGCTATCGCGGTTCCGCAACAAGCAAGTACGGTGGGTGATTGCAACAGACATCGCCGCACGCGGTTTAGACGTAGATCATTTGACTCACGTTATTAACTACGATTTACCTGACAGCGTAGAAACTTACGTTCATCGGATCGGACGCACGGGTAGAGCCGGAAAAGAAGGCACGGCAATTTCCCTCATTCAACCGTTCGATCGCCGCAAACAGCAGCAGATAGAACGTCACGTTCGCCAAAGCTTGAAAGTTACCTACGTCCCCACCAAAGCGCAAATCGAAGCGCGGCAAATTGAAAAACTGCAAGAACAACTGCGGGAAGTTCTCTCTGGGGAAAGATTAGCCTCCTTCTTGCCAATCGTGCGCGAACTGAGCGAAGAATACGACGCACACGCGATCGCCGCAGCTGCTTTACAAATGGCTTATGATAAAACCCGTCCAGCGTGGCTCGACTCCGCTGAAGACGACATAGCCGACGAAAAGCGCTCCACTCCCAAGCCTCGCTTAGCCAAACGCGATCGCAATGGAGAAAAAGAGTTTTCCAGCTCAGACAAGCGCTCAGTTGCTAAACCCAAACTGCGCAGTGGGCGATCGGAAAACTAGGGGCTAGGGTTTTTAAAGACGAGGGGGACAAGGAGGACAAGGGAGACAAGGAGGACAAGGGAGAAATTCAATTCCATTATCCAAAATTTCCCGACTCCCGACTCCCTAATAAAGCCAAGGACGAGTCACTTGCTCTAACTGAGTTATTTCTTCGTCCATCATTTGCCAGCCGAGAGCGCCAGCATTTTGCTGGACTTGGTTGGCATTTTTTGCACCCGCGATCGCCACTAGGTTACCTTGAGCAATTAACCAATTGAGGGCGACTTGAGCGGGGGTGCGTCCGTGGCGATCGCCAATTTTTTTCAAGATCGAAATCACTGGTTCGATTTTTTGCAAACCTTCTTTGCTAAAACGAGGATCGATCCGGCGTGCGCCTGTGGGCTTCTCGGCACTACTAACCGTGTATTTTCCAGTTAACAAGCCTTGTGCTAAAGGGCTGTAAGCCAAGATTGTTACGCCTAGCTGTCGTGCCGTGTCGAGAATGCCGTTCGTTTCAATTTGCCGCGTTAAAAGCGAGTAGCGGACTTGATTGCTAGCAAGCTTGACCCCACGAGCTGCCAAAATTTTGTATGCTTGCTGCATTTGTTCTGCCGAATAGTTGCTGACTCCGACTGCCTCGATTCTGCCCCGTTGCACTTCATCGGCAAGGGCATTCATTAGTGTTTCTTGACTTATGAAAAAGCTGAAAGGCCAGTGGACTTGGTAGAGGCTGACTTGCTCTAAACCCAGACGCTTGAGGCTTTCTGTCAGCGCATCAGAGACGGATTGAGCTGTAAACCGCCAAGGCGCGGGACCGAATTTCGTCGCAATCTGAATGGGGCGATCGCTTTGTTGGATGAATTGCCCCAAATACTTTTCCGATAACCCAAACCCGTAGACTTCTGCCGTGTCAAAGAATGTTGTACCTGCATCCATTGCGGCTTGAAAGGCTACCTGTAGCTGCTTGGCATCCTCCTCATCGCTGCCGTAGTTCCAAAATAGCTTGTCACCCCACGCCCACGTTCCAATGCATAAGGGACAAACAGCAGCGCCATCCTGACCTAATTTGAGAGTTTCCAATTTTATCGCACCTATTTACACTTCTTTACACTCTCTCAGTGTAGCGTTGCAGTCGCGATCGCAGTTCTGGCTAAGGTTTATCCTAAAGAAAGCAGGAAATGTATCGATAAATAGTTGTTTTTATAAAAAATATGGCAAAAAGTAGCTTGTCCGAACGAGAACAGTTACCTCCTAAAATTAATATCTTGACTATGTTCCGGTTAGGCTTATTTCAAATGGGACTCGGGATGATGTCCGTTCTCACCCTGGGAGTCCTAAACCGGATTGCAATTAAAGAACTGGCAATTCCGGCTACCCTAGCAGCAGGAACGATCGCCATGCATCAGTTTGTGGCTCCCTCGCGCCTGTGGTTCGGGCAAATGTCTGATGCCAAAAAGATGTGGAGCAATCACCGCACGGGTTACATTTGGATTGGTGCGGCATTATTTGCGATCGCTGCCTTTCTTGCAGTCCAAGTTATGTGGCAACTCGGCAGCAGTATATACAACCAAGGCTGGAGTTTCGTTACTTATGGTTGGATAGCGTTATTGGCAGGAATCTTTGCTTTGTACGGGTTGGCACTTAGTTCTAGTTCTACCCCATTTGCTGCTTTGCTCGTCGATGTTTCCGATGAAGACAACCGCTCTAAACTCGTAGGTGTTGTTTGGTCGATGCTTATGGTAGGAATTGTGATTGGGGCAATTATCAGCTCCAAACTTCTGCCAGCTACAACTAGTTGTCAAGAGTCAGCTATAGGAACAGTATCGCTTTACAGTCAACCCGCTCAACTTGCTACCCTACAAAGCTCGATTAACCGCTTATTTTTCATTTTGCCGGGAGTTGTCACTGGGTTAGCTCTACTATCAACCTTTGGTGTAGAAAAAAAGTATTCTCGCTACACTTCGCGATCGCTCGTAGCAGATAGAGAAGACCAAATTACCATATCTAGGGCGCTGAAAGTCCTAACTGCCAGCCGTCAAACGGGTTTATTCTTCACCTTTCTCCTCGCCATGACACTCAGCTTATTCATGCAAGAGGCAGTGATGGAACCCTACGGTGGAGAAGTCTTCGGGATGTGCGTTGCGGAAACTACGAGGCTGAATGCTTTTTGGGGTACGGGTACGTTACTAGGAATTGGTAGCACGGGCTTTTTAATCGTGCCACGGATTGGCAAGCAAAAAACGACTCAAATCGGTTGTATCCTAGTTGCCCTTAGTGTGGGACTCGTCATTGCAGCGGGTTTTACTGCTAATCGCCAAGTTTTGCAGGGAGCATTAGTTCTATTTGGCTTGGCTTCTGGTGTGACTACCACGGGTGCATTAAGTTTAATGCTAGACTTTACGGCAGCAGAAACAGCAGGGACATTTATTGGCGCGTGGGGGCTGGCGCAGGCGTTAGCGCGGGCAACGGCAACAGTTAGTGGAGGGGCAATATTAGACGTAGGCAAACAGCTATTTTCAGCCCCAGTGCTAGCTTACGGTTTAGTGTTTACCATTCAAGCGTTGTTAATGGTGCTAGCAATTTGGTTACTCAGTCGCGTAGATATAGTCGAATTTCGCAGCAACGCCAAAAAAGCGATCGCCTCAGTGTTTGAAAACGAATTGGATTGATAATTGGTAATGGGTAATGGGTAATTGGTAGTTGCTTCCTTGTCCCCCTTGTCCCCCTTGTCCCCCTTGTCCCCACACCCTACACCCCACACCCTCATTCATGACTGACTTTTGGACGACAATTCTCGATTTTGCCGCTACCACCTCCCAGAGGGTAGGGGCGCAACTGATGCAGGATTTCGGGCAGGTACAAGCCTCTCAGAAAGCTGATGGTAGCCTCGTTACCCAAGCAGATAAATGGGCAGATCGAGAAATTCAAGATGCGATCGCCTCCAACTTCAACGGCTATGGTATTTTGAGCGAAGAAGGAGAGACAATTTTTCCTGATGCTGAATGGTGCTGGGTTATCGATCCGCTTGATGGAACCACAAACTTTACGCGGGGACTTCCCATCTGGGGTATTTCTTTAGGACTGCTGTACCGAGGTACGCCTGTTTTTGGCTACGTCCACTTACCACCGCTAGGACAAAGTTTTCACGGCTTTTGGGCAGGAGATTCGGGGCTAGCAACACCTACAGGGGCATTTCTCAACCATCATCCGATCCATGCTAGTACCGATGTGGTTAGCAAAAATCACTTTTTCAATCTCTGTTCCCGCAGCACTGCTGTCATGCAATCTGGCTTTCCCTGCAAAATCAGGATGCTGGGGGTTGCCAGTTACAACTTTCTCACCGTTGCTGCGGGGGCTGTGCTGGGTGGGGTAGAAGCGACACCGAAAATTTGGGATTTGGCGGGGGCTTGGGTAATTTTACATGCATCTGGAGGAACTTTGGTAGAGCTGCGATCGCCATCTATTTTTCCTTTATTACCTGGGAACGATTACAGCAATATCTCTTTCCCCTCTCTTGTCGTCAGTCGTCGCGAACTGATTTCTGTATTTCAACCCTTCTTAGAATCTTTAAAATAGCAGCACTAATTCACTACAGACAACTTGAAATCTTTAAAAAAACACTCCGTTAAACTACGGATGAAGCGCTAAGATGTACCAGAAGCCGTACATTACTTAACATATGCACGTTCATCCGTCTGCCAGCAACCCAAATATACGTAGTCTGCGCCAATTCTTAGTTAAAAGTGCGCCCTACATTATTATTGCTAGCATTCTTCTTGTAGTTATTGCCACTCTTTTCCCTTTCAATTTCTCTAGGGATGAAGGTGGCTCTCTCAGATATTTTTTTAGCAATTTCAAACATTCTAGTCATTTGGGCGATAAGATTAAGAATATATTTTTATTTATTCCATTTGGCTTTAGTCTAACCTGTTTTTTGCAGGCAAGAAAGTTCAGTTTATTATTAAAACTAGTTTCAGTTATCTTTCTTAGTTTTATTCTATCTTTCGTTGTAGAAACGCTCCAAATTTTCTTGCCTTCTAGAGAAACCTCGCCTGCCGATCTCTTCACTAATAGCTTAGGTGGATTTATCGGGTTTTTATGTTTTTATATCTGGAAATTTAAATTTGTTAGCTATATTGTAATTTTAGTTGAAAAAAACAAAAATCGGTTTAGTTTTCCTATAGTAGCAATTGCTTTTTTAGGTTATTTAGCTACATCTATCCTGTTTACAGTCCCGTTGCAATCCGCCAATAATTTAAGTACTTGGAATTTAAATTATCCTCTCATATTAGGCAACGAACGTACAGGCGAACGTCCTTGGGAAGGATTTATTTCAGAAGTTGCGTTTGCGGATAAAGCGTTTTCTTCAGCAGAAATAGAGCGCGTGTTTGCTAGCCAAAACTGGTGGAATAATGTAGATACGCCTTTGATAGGAAACTATCAGTTAGATCGACAAAATTACAGCGATCGCACCGAAAACTTGCCCGATTTGAGCTGGCGAGGGCAACTACCAGAAATCACAGACGATCGAGGAGTCTTTCTAAGCGATCGCCATTGGCTACAAACAGATACTCCTGTGAATCGACTCAATCAAAGATTACAAGAAACCTCTAAGTTTACAATAATAACAACAATTGCAACTGCTAAGTCTCAACAAAAAGGACCAGCTCGAATTATTTCTATTTCAGATAGTAATGGTAGGCGCAATTTTACTTTAGGACAACAAGGCAATAATTTAAACCTGCGACTGCGAACACCCATTAATGGCGTTAATGCTCAGTATTTAGACACAAACGTTCATAATGTTTTTACAGATAAACAGCTTCACAAGCTAGTAATAACATATGCTAGTTCAGGGTTGCATGTCTATGTAGATAACTTACAAAAACACTCCGAGATTAACCTTCTAGAAATATTACCAAAAGAAGATCGAATTCTTTACTACGGCTTGACCTTTATTCCTTTAGGAGCGCTATTAGCAGTTGTCATTACTTTAGCGAAGAAACGATTTATTCGTTATACATTATTTTATGTTGGTATATTGTTGCCGACTCTTATCGTAGAAATAATATTAGCAACAAGTAGCGGCAGGAGTCTTGAAATCGCAAATATTTTGTTTGGCATACTAGCGATCGCCTCGACAGCCTTAGTCTTGAAGTTACAAATACCTTTTTGGCTAAGAGATAAAGTATTAAGTTACGCTAATCATAAAAACTAAATTAGCACTTTATTACTTAGTTTAATGCAGATAAGACAATTTCCCAAATTCCCTTAAAAAGGGAGGCTAGCTAGGATGGTAGGACGTGTATTGCTCATCTTAAATTTGAATTTTACCGATCCAAATAAAAACTACTGCCAAATATAATCTGCTATCGGTTGATTAGAATTAGTAGCAGTATTTTTAGGAGGACTTAACAACACGGAAACTTGTGAAAATTGCTGATGCATTCTTCTAGCAACGCGGCTAGGAATACCATAACCATAAATAATATGTCCTTGCCCAGCAATTACGACAACTTGATGCTTAGGATTAGCTTTCACAAACTTAGCAACTTCTGCTGCCATAGTCTCATCCCATAAAACCTGAGCTAAAAAAAAGCGATCGAACCCGCTACTATTACCTCGACTGGAATGTTGATGCTGTGCAAAAGTTTTGGCTAACATCTGACGGTAAGCAGCATTATCAGTCCGAATTTCTGAAGCAGGAGGAATAATTTTTCGCTGCTGAGGTGTGAGACTATCTAAACCTGATTTTGCCACTTGACGAGTAATCTCAGAAGGAACGTTCGCAGCTAAAACTGACAATTGTTTCTCTTTCGCGAATCTGAGTATAGGCGCATAAGATTCCCAAGAATATCCCCATCTTTGTTCGTATTCAGTTTGTTCTATCAACTCTTTTTCAGTCAACTTACCAGCTAAATAGCTATCGATCGCATCTTGGTATGGTATTTGAAACATCTCCATTGCAATTGCAACTTGAGGATTTCTTTTTTGGAACTCTTGAATTATTTTTAACTGAATTTTGCGATCTCGGTCGCGATCGTGAGTTTCTCCCAAATAGATCGCATCTGCTTTTGCTAATTCTTGTAAAGCCCTCGACCGAGTAATAGTCATGTTCTCTCTACTACAATTTCGATTCTGACTAGAGATATTTACATTCGAGATCTCTGGTATAATAATTTTTGGAAGACAATTGTTGACTGTTTTTTGAGCATTTACAGACCAATTGCAAATCAAAAAAATACTTAACACGCAAATTAATAAATAAATCGAACTTCGCCATTTCCATTTTTTGATTAACTGCTTCATCTTCTTCTTTGAGCTATTTATAAAACATGCAAACAACCTTTTGCGGTCTTTCTTAGCGTCTTAGCGTCTACTCTACGAGAAGCCGCTGCGCGTCTATACGCGACATTAAAATAAATCTCAGCTTTTACCAACCAGCTATTAAAATGAAAGGACTCTGGCTCGAAAACAACCAATTACAGCTGCGTACAAATATCCCCACCCCCGAACCTTCTCCAGGAGAAGCTTTAGTGCGCGTTCTACGGGCAGGTATTTGTAATACCGACTTAGAACTGATCCGGGGGTACTATCCTTACACGGGTATTCTAGGTCATGAATTTGTTGGCGTAGTCGAACAAGGACCCACTCATCTAGTTAACCAAAGGGTAGTAGGAGAAATCAATGCTACCTGCGGTCAATGTCGGTTCTGTCGCAACGGACAGCCAACCCACTGCGAAAACCGCACCGTGCTGGGAATCGTCAACCGTGATGGAGCCTTTGCCGACTATCTAACTTTACCAGCTACAAACCTACACCCCGTCCCAGACACTGTTTCTACGGAAGCTGCTACATTCACCGAACCTATCGCTGCAGCACTAGAAATTCAGCAGCAGGTGCAAATCCATACAACAGATCGCGTGTTAGTAGTAGGAGATGGTAAATTAGGGCAGCTAGTTGCCCAAACCTTAGCTTTAACTGGTTGCGATTTATTAGCTGTAGGCAGACATCAGGAAAAACTGGCTAACTTAGAAGCAAGAGGGATTAAAACAGGCTTAGCTGAAACCGTAACCGACAGATCTTTCGATCTTTCCGTCGAGTGTACGGGCAATCCCGAAGGATTTGCGATCGCCCGTCGTGCGTTGCGTCCTCGCGGTACGCTAGTACTCAAAAGTACCTATGCAGGTAACTTGAGCTTTGACGCTTCCGCTTTGGTTGTAGACGAAATTACCCTCATCGGTTCCCGTTGCGGACCTTTCCCCGCCGCCCTAAATTTACTCGCCACTCAAAAAGTAGACGTTCAACCGCTAATTCACGCTCGTTATCCGCTGAGCCAAGGACTAGCTGCCTTTGAACGCGCTCAAACACGCGGTGTGATGAAGGTCTTGTTAGAAATGGATCGAGATTGAGCTAATTTAGTACAGCAAGGGATTGGTTTTCGCTTGGTAATCCATGCAAGTAATTGCTGCCTCGGTATTAGCAATCGTAGGTTGTACCGTACATTTCAGGCGATAATCTCCTGTAAAAAATTGACAATTTGTACAGGGAATTTGATGCAATTTTTGACTGGTAGCTACACTGTCTCGCACAGCGCTATAGAGACTCCAAGCGATTAGAGCTACAATTGCCCAAGCACTAACAAAGCAAACGGGAACTAAAATTGGTTGGATAGCTTGAATGACAAAATAGATGAATTGCAACACAAAAACTCCAAAAAGCAAAAAACTGAGAACGTAAGTACGAGTATTTGTCTGTTTGATGACTTGTAGAAAATTCTACAAAAAACAGCTTGAATTCACACTCCTCCCTATGTTGGGTTTATATAGAAATTAAGTAGCTTTTGACACAAAGCTGTCAGTTATCAAGCAGCAGGGAGCAGTGACCTGTTACCAGTGACCAATGACCAACTTAACGTAAAACTACTGAGACATTAGGCATGACTTCACAAATAAAACAAATTCCTCAGTAAAAATGCGCTTGGAGCGATCGCAACGGAAAGGATACCTTGTGTCCAGTTGCGTTCCTTTATACCAACGATAGTCACTTTAGGGGATTGCCTGGGAAACGGGAACGATTGTTTCTCCTTTCCCCTTTCCCTTTAATTGCTGACTTGCTATCTTTATGAAAAACCTAGGCTTTCCTGGTAGGTACGAGACGAGCCACGCCACTTAGAACGACATCCCCCTGGTACATTAATAGCAGACACCAGTAGAGCCAATACTAACTTATGTCTCATGACGAACATCCCGAGCATTTACATCTTTTAGAGGCGGGATGGGATGGCTTTCATTTCATCTATGAGTTAGAACCCGCTGATGAAATGCCTGCGAGTTACATGAGTCAGCATCTCGTAATTATTGCTCTAGACAATTTTCGAGCCAGCTTCGATTTTAATGGCAGCTGGCGACATATAGATTACGCTCAAGGCGATATTGGCATTTTTCCAGCCAGTCAAATGTTTCCCAGAACGCAAGTGGATCGCGAAGTCCCCATTTTAGATCTGTTTCTCGCTCCCGCCACCCTATACCGTACTATTGATGAATCTATCGAGGGAAATTGTATCGAACTCATACCCCAGTTGCAATTACGCGACCCGTTGATTCAGCAGATAGGGTTAGCGTTGAAAGCTGAGTTAGCGGTAGGAGGTGCGGAGAGTCGGTTATATGCAGAGTCGATGGTGACGGCGCTTTCGGCTCACTTGTTACGGCGCTATACTTCTCGCCAGCAGATCGTTAGAGATTACCGAGGTGGATTACCCAAGTATAAGCAAGACCGGGCGATCGCCTACATTCACGAAAATTTGGATCGAAACATTACTTTGATAGAACTCAGTAATGTCGTCAACATGAGTCCCCATTATTTTGCGACTTTATTTAAACAATCTACCGGACAATCGCCGCATCAATACATTACGAAATGCCGGATTGAGGCAGCAAAGCATTTACTCGCCAAGCAGGAACTCACAATCGTAGAAATCTCTCAGCAAGTAGGTTTCCAAAATCAAAGTCACTTCACGAGAATATTTCGCCAACACGTCAAGACTACGCCAAAAATTTATCGAGACAAGCAGAGATAAGTCAAAAGTCAAAAGTTAAAAGTTAAAAGTTAAAAAGCTCTTTATAACAATTCTGTTTATCTTTGCAATCAACTGAGCGTCGTAGCCCCCCTTTTTAAGAGAGTGAAAAGCCCTGCCCGGATTGTCATCGCCTTGTTTATCTTTGCAATCAACTGAGCGTCGTAGTCCCCCTTTTTAAGGGGGTTGGGTGGATCTTCTAGCAGCGTATTCAGAAAGAATTAGTATTACGGGGAAAGTTTTTGGAAGAATAGAACATTTTTCGGAACAAAAGACAAGACAGCACCTAAAGGCGATCGCTAAATTAACTACCAATTGGTATCCTCAGTTGGAGTCGTAAACTATGACAGATACTAAACTCCCATTACAAAAATGGGGTATTGTCGGTTGGTCGGCGCTGGTAGTTGGTACGATGGTTGCTACCATCTGGCTGGTCAATGGATTAGACGAACAAGGGATGCGGATGGCAATTAGAGCCACTGCTCGTACTTCTTGCCTTCTGTTTCTCTGCGCTTTTGTCGCTTCGGCACTGCATCGAATGCGCTCTACCCCTCTTTCAGTCTGGCTGCTGAAAAATCGCCGTTATTTCGGGGTATCAATGGCAGTGTCCCATACATATCACGCGATCGCAATTTTTGGTTTATGGTATGTCACTGCTGGAGCTGCGCCTAAGTTCGAGTCTTTCACAGCGCTCGCCATACTAGGCTATGTCTTTCTGATTGCCATGACGATAACATCTTTCGATCGCCCAGCTGCTTTATTGGGACAGAGAAGATGGAAAGTTTTACATACTACAGGGATGCACTTCTTCTGGCTAGCTTTTACAGTTGAATTCAGCTTCAAAATTGCCAATTTACCACTGATTTATTCACCATTCGTTGTCTTGTTAATCGGGGTTATGGTACTGCGTTTAGTGACTCCTAGAAGGCAAAGAAAGTTAGCTAGCTAATGTTTAGCCTTCTTTCTACCAATCTGAGGAACAACCAATAAGGTTCTGATGCGTAATTCATTGGTCTGTAGGAGAATATATGACATCAATTCTTGCTGGCTCTACATTACAGCTTCCAGAGGTACGGGCAGTCCTAGAACGATTGCACGATCTAGCCGATCGTAACGATAATTCAATTATTCGACAAGTTCTCAGTAGCGGTTACGATTGGAAATCTGCTAGTCCCGCGCAGAATACAGCCACATTTCGCGAGGCACTGTTGCCCATTGCACCTGATGTTGGTAGATTTCTCTATGGAGTTGCTCGGTCTATTTCCGCTCAACGGATTGTAGAATTCGGGACATCTTATGGTGTTTCCACAATTTATTTAGCAGCAGCTATGCGCGATCGCAATGGCGGGTTAGTTATCGGTTCGGAAATGGAAAGCAGTAAAGTGATGCAAGCAACTGAAAACATTGCCGCAGCAGGACTATTACCGTTTGTAGAAATTCGAGCTGGCGATGCGTTGGAAACATTACGCGATCCTGGTGGCACGATCGATTTACTCTTTTTAGATGGTTGGAATAACCTTTATTTAGATGTTTTACAGCTAGTATCGAACAACCTGCGATCGGGTGCGGTCATTCTAGCGGACGATTTGGACATTGCTCCAGAGCAAATGGCACCATATTTAGAGTACGTGCGTAACCCTGCCAATGGCTTTATCTCGGTGGCGCTGCCAATGGATGATGGGATCGAGTATTCTGTCAAACTGTAAAGCTAATTCATGTCTCAACTGCAACGAATCGTCATTGCTCCCACACAACTGCAACAGCAGCAAATTACCCTCACCTCGCAGCAACAGCATTATCTCATGCGAGTCTTGCGGCTGCGTCAGGGCGATCGCTTTATTGCAATGGATGGCAAAGGTCAATGGTGGTTAGCGGTATTAGCAGAGACAACAGCACAAATTCTAGAACAAATGCCGGTGCAAACTGAGTTACCTGTAGAGATAACTCTGATGGTGGCGCTACCTAAAGGAAATGGATTTGATGAAGTGGTACGCGCTTGTACTGAGTTAGGAGTCAATTGTTTTGCTCCAGTAACCAGCGATCGCACTTTACTCCATCCCAGCCCGCAAAAACTAGAGCGTTGGCGGCGAATTGCAATTGAGGCGGCGGAACAATCGGAAAGACAAATTGTACCGACGATTTTAGATCCCGTCCCGTTTAGTACGGGATTGTTGTCGGTGACAGGCGATCGCAAGTATATCTGTGTAGCGCGGGGGAATGCTCCTCATTTATTTACAAGTTTGCAATCGATCCCCCCTAGCCCCCCTTCAAAAGGGGGGTTGCAGGATTCTCTCCCCGCTTTGCCAGGGGAATTAGACAGTTCTCACCCCCCTTTACAAGAAAATTCTAGCCCCCCTTTACAAGGCAACTCTAGCCCCCCTTTACAAGGGGGGTTGGGGGGATCTCTTGTCATTGCTACAGGTGCAGAAGGCGGCTGGACGACAAACGAAGTCGAAAAGGCGATCGCGGCAGGATTTCAACCCGTCTCCTTGGGTAAACGGATCTTACGCGCAGTTACCGCTCCCATCGTCGCTGTATCGCAAATATCTGCGATTATAGAAATGAGTAGAAACTCTGAAAACCTTGAATAAAAATCACTCCTCTAGAGCTTGTACCTAAATTTTGACTTTTGACTTTTGACTTTCTTACGAATTCTCTTTCTCACCGCGATCGCGAATATATTCTGCCAAGAAAGCAACGCATCCAGAAACAATAATTAGGATGACGCTCAAGGCATTAATATCGGGTTTGACTCCCGTGCGAATGCGACTAAAAATTTCCATTGGTAAAGTATTGATGCCGCTTCCAGTTGTAAAACTGGAGATGAGAAAATCATCTAGACTCAGAACAAAAGCCAGCAAACAACCGGCAACAATTCCAGGCATTAACTGCGGTAACAAAACCTTGACAAAAGCTTGCAATGGTGTAGCACCGAGGTCGAGCGCGGCTTCTTCTAGATGGGGGTCTAACTTTGCCAGTCGCGCTGTCACCACAATTCCCACGTAGGCAAGGCAAAAGACTATATGAGCGGCTACAATCGTCCACAAGCTTAACGGAATGGCAAACGTAGCCAGAAAGACGAGGGTAGCTACGGCGATCGCGATATCGGGAACAATCATTGGTAAGTATGAAATACCGCGATAGATCGTCTTCCCAGGAAATCGATATCGTCCTAAACCTACTGCCATCAGAGTTCCCAAAACAGCCGAAATAACGACAGCGCATAAAGCCACAATCAGACTATTTTGAAGTGCTGTCAGAATGCGACTATCTTGAAACAACTGTTGATACCATTTGAGCGTGAACCCTTGCCAGCCAGCACTGTAGGGAGAAGTATTGAAGCTATAGAAAGCAAGAACGAATATTGGCAGGTACATGAATAGATACATCAGTACCGAAAACGTGGTTTGCCAGGTAAAATCACGAGCTTTGGTTTTGGGATGTTTCACACAGTTACTCTTCTCCCGTCAGTTAACTTAGTATAAACAGGCAAAAGGTAGAAAAGCTCGAATCTTCACTTGTCATCACTGCTGCTTAATATACAATTAATCGCATTTTGCAACTTATCTCTGAATGCTTGAGCTTCTTGATATACGGCAACTCTCTCGCGACGAGAGGTACGATCTTTGAGATCTACTTGATATACAGGTTGGATAAAGTAACGCAAACGCGATCGCATTGCCCATACTCCCATAGAGGGAAATAATGCGAATAAAGGCATTAAAGGTGATAGAGGTAAGAAAGGTAAGCCAAATATCTTACCAATGTGCTGCAAATTCAAATTAATGGCAAATGGATGTAAAAATTCATTGCCAAGACAAACAACTGGCAGAATTGGGATTTGGTGGCGATCGCTCAAACGAATAAAACTCGGATCGAAACTTGCCAATTGATACCTTTGCTGCCAGCCTTTACTAGGTCCCCGCAGTCCTTCGGGTGCGTACAATAATACAGTTTTTTGGGCGATCGCTGTCTCAAATTCCTCTTTTTCTGCTCTCACGCCGCCTAAAACTTGCGACCATCCAGGGGGTAGCCACCAAATCATCCAAGGATGATCGAATAAGGAAACTCCAGCTAAAGGTTTGACGTTCCATTCCCGTGCCGTATCTAGTAGATAAGCTAGGACGATAAAATCCCAAGGAAAAGACATTCCAGCATGGTTCATCGCCACGATCGCCGATTCTGTTTTTTCTGGCAAGTTTTCGATTTGTCTCAGTTCGCCACGGTAGTAATATTTGGCAATTGGCGCTAAGACTTCATCGCGAAAAGCTTGTTGATAGTTGCGCTCGAATTGCACCGCTTGTTGACGTGGAAATCGACAACCTAAGCGCAACCACCGTAGTAACAAGGCAATGTAAAATCCACCTGGAAGTAGAAATAATCCATATTCCAACCAATTCCAACCATCAGGATCGGCGTGATAGTGTTGCCAGTGACGGTTAAATAGGATCAGCCAGCCTGGAGGATACCAAAGGCAGAACCGATCGAACCAGGTAAACTTATAGCCACTCACGTTTTTGCTGCTGCCCTAAACTACCCTACCCCATCCTAAATAAATTCGATTTAGTTGGGGCGGCGATCGCATTCCTTGGTGTATTTGCGATCGCGTACGCACCTAGAGCTTAAATTTGCCAATTTGCATCTATACTCCCAAAATCGCCTCGCAATAACTCAGTAGCATCTGAAGGCGTTGGGTAATCTGCTGCTGACGGGTTTGTAAGGTCTGAGGTTGTCTGGCGGCTTGCAAAAATGTCACATCCATACTGAGTAAGTTGAATTGTTTGCTAATTTCCGTTTGCAGCGATCGCACTCTCGACTCTACCGCTGGATCGATATCTTGACTATCTAAACTGGCAATCTGTTGCTGAAAGTATTGTTGTGCTGCTAATACATCCTGGCGCAGTCTGGGAGGTTTCACCTCTGGTGCGATCGCTGCTTGTTGTATTCCCTTTAGCAGTTCCCTCAGCTTTTGATAGCACTGATAATAAAGATCTGGCAACATGGAGCGGATTAATAAGATATTATTAGTGTAAAGAATTATGTTTCAAAGCATAAAGTCCATTAATCTACCTGAGCGAATAAATTTGAGATTAAACCAGTTCGAGATTGAACCAGCTTGAAATTCAACCGCTTTGAAATTTGTTTTATTACGTGCGATTTGGCAAAATATTTTCTCAATCCCACGATTTAATAGATCTATTGCCATATATACACTTCGGCAATAATTTCAGCCACAAGATTGTAGTTTATGCTACGCTTACTCATCCCCCAAAATTAAAGAGTGTTTGAAGCCGCCCCCATGAACACCCTGACTGCTACTGCCACCACTGTTTGTAATTCCTACGAATGTACTATACCTGACTGGTTGCAAACCTGCCTTGTAGAGAATTCGGAATTAGAAACACAAACTACTGCGACAGATAATCAGCTAATTTGTCGTGCTTTTAACTTTGCTTACCAACTGCATCAAGGGCAATACCGCAAGTCAGGAGAACCTTACATTTGTCACCCCGTAGCTGTAGCGGGTTTGCTCAGAGATCTGGGAGGTGGTAGCGCGATGATTTCAGCCGGATTTCTTCACGACGTAGTAGAAGATACGGATGTAACCCTAGAGGACATAGAGCAACAATTTGGCGCAGAAGTCAAGCATTTAGTAGAAGGTGTTACAAAACTATCTAAGTTTTCCGAAACTTTTTCGAGTAAAACGGAACGGCAAGCCGAGAATTTTCGACGCATGTTTTTGGCGATGGCGCAAGATATTCGCGTCATTGTCGTGAAACTTGCAGATCGTCTGCACAATATGCGAACTTTGGAACACTTACCCGATGAAAAACGCCGTCGCATCGCTTTAGAAACAAGAGAAATTTTTGCTCCACTGGCAAATCGGCTAGGTATCGGAACATTTAAATGGGAATTAGAAGATTTAACCTTTAAATACCTCGAACCAGACGCATATCGTCAAATTCAAGACTTAGTAGCGGAGAAGCGCACAGACCGAGAAGCAAGGCTGACCCGGGTGATTGCAGTTTTGCAGCAGGGAATGTCGCAGTCACACATTCAATGTATCGATATTAGCGGTCGTCCCAAGCATCTATATGGGATCTACCAAAAAATGCAGCGGCAGCAAAAAGAATTCCACGAAATCTACGATCTAGCTGCCATTCGGATCATCGTCAAAACTAACGAAGAATGCTACCGCGCTTTAGCCGTGGTACACGACGCTTTTAGACCGATTCCCGGTCGGTTTAAAGACTATATCGGCTTACCCAAACCCAATCGCTACCAGTCTCTACACACTACAGTAGTCGGATTTACAGGTCGTCCTCTCGAAGTGCAAATCCGCACGATTGATATGCACCACATTGCCGAGTATGGGATTGCCGCGCACTGGAAGTATAAGGAAACGGGAGGTTCTAGCCATACCAAGCTGACACCTGTAGATGAGAAATTCACCTGGTTGCGCCAACTCTTGGAGTGGCAGAACGACCTCAAAGATGCTCAAGAGTACTTAGAGAGTATCAAAGATAATTTATTTGAAGACGAAGTTTATGTCTTCACTCCCAAGGGTGATGTTGTGCCTCTCACCCCTGGCTCGACAGCAATAGATTTCGCTTACCGGATTCACACAGAGGTGGGAAATCACTGTGCGGGGGCGAAAGTTAACGGCAGAATGGTAACGCTGGATACAGCCTTAAAAAATGGCGATATTGTAGACATTTTAACCCAGAAAAACAGCCATCCCAGCTTAGATTGGCTGAATTTTGTCAGAACTTCCGCAGCGAAAAACCGAATTCGCCAATGGTACAAGCGATCGCGGCGGGAAGAAAACGTCGCCCGTGGACGAGAATTGTTAGAAAAAGAATTAGGGAAAACAGGTTTTGAAGCCTTGCTCAAGTCAGAACCGATGCAAGCTGTAGCCGAACGCTGCAACTATCACAGCGTCGAAGACTTACTCGCTGCCTTGGGTTACGGCGAAGTGACGCTAAATCTCGTCCTCAACCGCTGGCGCGAAATTGTGAAAGGGCAGCAACTCATTCCTGCCGAACCAGAAATTCCGCTTAGTTTAACACCTGCAAGTGCAAAATCAAGCCGCGAAGCAGCAGTTGCACCCAAATCTCGCGCTAGCGAATCGCCGATCGCAGGTGTAGAAGGATTGCTTTATCACCTGGCAAAGTGTTGCAGCCCCATTCCAGGAGAATCCATTATTGGTGTCGTAACCACCCGTTCTCAACGCGGGATCTCGATCCACCGTCAAGGTTGTCAGAACGTCGATAATATCCCTTACGATCGCCTCGTTCCCGTCAGTTGGAACGCTAACGGCGATCGCAATCCCCGTCCGCAGACTTACCAAGTAAACGTCCAAATTGAAGCGATCGATCGCGTCGGTGTATTAAAAGACATACTATCGCGCCTGAGCGACCAAAGCATCAACGTCCGCCACGCTTCCGTCAAAACAGCCAACGGTCAGCCAGCAATCATTGAATTAGGCTTAGATATTCGCGATCGCCATCAACTCGAACATATCTTCAACCAAATCCGCAAAATGAGCGACATTATCGACCTGCGCCGCCTCGGTCAAGTGGATGAATGAGAGCTACGTAGAGACGTTACATGTAACGTCTCTACTGATTATGACTTTTTCAGACCTTTCCTCACTAGTCAACTAGGGAGCGATTTAGCGTCGTTTGGCGAAGTGCTGTCTATTTCTGACTTTTTCATGCTGGCAAAATCGAAGCCGTATTTTAATCTGTATTCATGGTCACATCAACCTTGAAGCAGTTACCAAAAGTTTCAAGCAATGATAAACGGTCACTGGTCACTGTTAACAGACCACCCTTGGGAGGATTGCTAGGAACGACAAGACTGCAAGTGTTGCGCTCCCGATAGGGGTAAAAACCAGAATACAACTGCTGCGATCGCGCTATTCGTCCAACTAAGCACGATTGACCCAGCAGTATTGAGTAAAGTAAGGAGTCGCAAATGCAGGTTGTCACATTACCTTTAGAATCAAAATTTACAGCTAGCCAAAACGCTACATTTGAAAATATATTGCAAGCTTGGCACTGGCAATTGGCATTCGACTATCCCGATCGCCGTGTAGCTACTAGAGATAGTATTGTTTACTGGCTAATAGGAAACCATTTTGAGCAATTCGACCAGCTTGACGCAGAACAAATCCGACTGATCCAGCAAGGGATGGCATACCGCTATCGGATTTTGCAGAATCGTTATTTGGGACAAGCGCCAGAACAAGGCTATCGTCGTCTCGTGACACGCTTGGGTAGTCTAGCCGTGCTGCAAAATAAGATTCGGATGATGGTAGATCTTAGCCGCGATCGCCGCCGTCAGGTGACGGAAGTATTACAAGAATTTTTGCAAGATTTACTGCAACGCGATTGCTACTTACAACAACAAATGACAGCGATCGCTAAATGTACGGACAATATTTGCCTACGACATGCCTTACTATTTACGACGATTGAAGAGTACTGCTTGCGACCAGTTCGCAATCAACCGCTGATCGTCTATCGCTTGATCAATTACATGCGCCGCCTCTCGCCAGGAGGAGTCACCCAAGTTCCAAAAAATGGAGAGATTCGGATTGTCTTTGCCCAAATTCCCACAGAAGACAGCGATCGCAGCTTCAGCTTGTTAGATGCCCAAGCAATCGAGCAAGATCGCGAGCAACAAGAAGCAGTCGAACAACAGCAGCAGCGAGATGAAGTTAAACAGCAGCTATCGAAATACTTAGAGCAAAAGTTAGGACGTTTAGCCGTAGAGTGGTTAAATTTATACCTCCAAGGACAATCGCAGCAAGCGATCGCTTCTCAGTTAAATTTAACGACTAAAGATGTTTATCGTCTGCGCGAAAAAGTTTGCTATCATGCTATGCGGCTTTTTCGGAAGTAACGCGGCATCTTTCTTTTGTTCACCCCTTTTTAAGGGGGGAGCCAGGGGGATCTTTCCGTGAGTGGCGCAGTGCTGCGATCCCCCAACCCCCTTATAAAGGGGGCTAAGAGCAAAGACGCACATGAGATAAGTAGCATCTTGTAGGGGCGCACATCTGTGCGCCCCTACTCTTCTTTTTTCGTCAGTTTTTGAATCGAAAGTTGAATCGCAAGTGCAACTAGACCTATAGCGACAATACCGAATATACCCGTACCTAGTGCCATGATTCCTACAACCAGAGTACGAACGGCAGCAGCAATATTAACGACAGTAAAATTATCAGAATGAATTGGTTTGCGGGCAAACGTTTGAGCGATCGCGGCTGTGAGAGAATAGGCTGCAAAAGCAATTCCTGCCGAAATAACTGCCCCACTCAGACAGCGTAAGGGAGTGGGTTCTGGCGTTTGTGTGGTTCGATCGTCTGACATTGGTAGTTGGTAGTTGGTAATTGGTAATTGGTAGTTGGTTGACCGCTCCCTTGTCCCCCTTGTCCCCCCTGTCCCCTTCTTCCCTGCTCCCTGCTCCCTACTCCCTGCTCCCTATTAACTGACTTGAATTCCCCCACTACACATTCGGGCAATCCATAAGTCTAGGTCGGGATCGGGGATGGTTTGGCGGACTTGCTGGTGTACCTGCTGAGCTTGATCTAAAGAAGTACATAGAGCAAATACTGTGGAACCAGAACCAGACATCATCGCACCATTAGCGCCGCTGTCTTGAAATGCTTGTCGCAGTTGCGAAACTTTTGGGTATTCTGGTAACACGACTTTTTCTAAATCGTTGTGCAGTTTTTGAGCAATTTCTGCTCCATCTTCATGAATAATCGCTTTCACTATCGAGCCTGAGTGGACGGCTTGAGCGCGAGATTCTAAGTTTTGAATATTTCTCGTGTAGGTATGACCGAAGGTGGCGCGATAGGTTGAATACGCCCAAACTGTAGAGACTGCCAAACTACGGTGTTTACCGAGAACGACGTAGAAATTATCGAGACTGGGGAGAGGAGAAAGCTGTTCTCCTCGTCCTGTGGCGATCGCTGTTCCGCCTGCAATACAAAAAGGTACGTCAGAACCAATTTGGGCTGCGAGTTCCTGCAATTCCGATTGCGTGAGTCCCAGTTTCCACAATAAATCTATGCCGACCAAAACGGCAGCAGCATTGCTAGATCCTCCTGCTAAACCAGCCGCAATTGGGATCTTTTTGTGAATCGTAATTTCTACCCCGCCATATTGAGCAAAACTTTCTGGAAATTGTTTCGCCATCAGTTCGGCGGCGCGATAAGCGAGATTGCTTTTATCTGCTGGAACTTGGGCATTATCGCAGTGAACGCGGATTGTATCGGTACTAATTGCCCGCAGATCGATTTTGTCAGCCAGATCGATACTTTGTAGGATCATGACCAATTCGTGATATCCATCTGGGCGATCGCCTAAGATTTCCAGATACAAATTTATTTTTGCCGGAGCAATCAGAGAATAGGAACGCATTCACTTATCAGTTATTAGGGAGCAGGGAGTAGGGAGCAGGGAGCAGAGTAAGAGAGCTGGGGGAGAGCAATTACCCATTACCAATTACCCATTACCAATTACCCATCACCTAACCCATTACTCAAATTTACCCATTGAGTCACGCTTAAATCCTCAGCGCGAGCTTGGGGGTTTATATTCAATTCTTGCAGTAAATGGTTGAGGCGATCGCTATCGACTATTGCTTTTAGATTATTTCGTAACATTTTCCGCTTGGCACTAAAACCGATTTTGACTAAAGCTTCCAATTGCTTCGGATCTTTGGCTACAGTTGACAATGTTCGCGGACGCAACCGTACCACGGCAGAATCTACTTTTGGTGGTGGTTGAAAAGCTCCTGCTGGGACAATACAAATCTGTTCGCAGGCTGCTAAATACTGCACTCTGACAGACAAAGCCCCAAATGCTTTCGATTCAGGTTTAGCATATAGTCTATCTGCCACTTCTTTTTGAACCAACAATACAATTGATTCATATGGCTCTGGGTTAGGTTCGGCAATTGTACCCAGGAGTTTTTCTAGAATTGGACCAGTAATGTTATATGGAATATTAGCAACAACTTTATTTGGCTTTTGAAAATTTGGTAGTGGAGCTAATAAAGTAGCTAAATCCAAATTTAGGAAGTCACCTTGCAATAGTAAAAAATTCTCTACTCTTTTTAATTTTTGTGTTAGCAACTGACAGAGATCGCGGTCGATTTCTACCGCTACTACAGATGAGGCGAGGGGTAAAAGCCGCCGAGTTAAAACACCTGTACCAGGACCAATTTCTAAAATGCGATCGCTTTGTTGAATCTCCGCCGCCTGTACGATCCGATCCAAAGCTTTCTCGCTCTTAAGCCAGTGTTGAGCAAATTGTTTTCTGGTTCTAATCACTTAACGGGTAATTGGTAATTGGTAATTGGCTCTGGATTTATCTGCATTCATCCGCAACAGCGAAAAAAATATCAAATAAGGTAGAAAAATTTGCATAGTTACTGTAGTCAGACATTCCCTACGATAAGACAGAAGCGATCGCAGCCTGCTTCATCTTAGCTTTGTGGCGCGGGAAAACAATATCCGAGCGTAACAATCGATCCATCATGTCAACCGTTAGGGAAAAGAAAACTCAGTTCGAGGAGGAGTCAGGTGCGAAACCCAAGGGTTGGTGGCGGATCGCCTTAGCTCTAATTTTGGGAATAGCAACGGGAGCTTTGGCGCTGAGTAAATTTCAGCAGAGTCAAACCCCCGCACCTGTACCCGTAACTCAAAAACCCCCAAAGATAAATGCTGTTAGCGCCTTGGGACGTTTAGAGCCGCGCGGGGATGTGGTTCAATTATCTGCTCCTAGTTCTTCCTTTGCTTTGGAAGGCGCGAGAGTCCTTCAGTTGATGGTAAGAGAGGGTGAAAGAGTCCGTAATGGTGATGTTGTAGCCATTTTGGACAGCCGCGATCGCGCTTTAGCAGCTTTAGCCAAAGCCAAGGAAGATGTCAAAGTCTCTCAAGCAAATTTAGCCAAAGTCAAAGCCGGGGCGCAAACCGGAGAAATTGAGGCACAGCAAGCAACGATCGCCCGCCTCCAAGCCGAACTCGCCGGACAACAGCAAATCTTACGAGCTGCGATCGCCCGCCTAGAAGCCGAGCAACGCAACGCTGCGATCGACTTGCAACGCTACCAGCAGTTGTACCAAAACGGTGCGATCTCCTCTCAAGAACTCGATCGCCGCAGTTTGAATGCTAAATCTGCTACCGAACAATTAAACGAAACTCAATCGACTCGCCAACAGACGATGGCGACGTTGCAAAGGCAAATTGAAGCAGCAAAAGCGACTTTAAATAAGATTCAAGAAGTTCGTCCAGTGGACGTACAACTGGCGCAATCTGAAGTTGACAGGGCGATCGCGGCGATGAAACAAGCTCAAGCAGACTTGGCACTCGCCTACGTGCGCGCGCCAACTGGCGGCGAAATTCTCAAAATTCACACTCGCGCCGGAGAAAAAATCGGTTCCGCAGGCATTGCCGAAATGGGGCGCACCGAGCAAATGATCGCCATTGCCGAAGTCTTAGAAGAAGACATTGGCAAAATTCGCCTTGGTCAAAAAGCCGCGATTAGTAGCGAGAATCTCGCCTTCGCTGGTGAACTGAGAGGCACAGTCATTGACGTTGGTAGGCAGATCGGTAAGCAAGACGCACTCGACAGCGATCCCGCCGCCGATGTCGATGCCAGAGTTGTAGAAATCAAAGTCGGTCTACCCCCAGAAGCCAGCCAACGAGTTTCCGGTCTTACCTACGCCAAAGTTATTGTCAAAATTAATATTTGAGGGAGCAGGGAGTAGGGAGCAGGGAGTAGGGGGGACAAGGGAGACAAGGGAGACAAGGGAGACAAGGGGGACAAGGGAGATAAGGGAGAGAAGTCGTAAGTCAAACGCCTCTTGCCCCTCGCCTCTTAACAAATAACCAATGACCAATGACCAATGACCAATCAAAAATGACAAACTTTATTAAACGCAAAATTCCGTTAGCTTGGTTGCAATTGACTAGGGAAAAACCTCGTCTTATCGTCGCCCTAGCTGGAATTGCTTTTGCTGATATTCTCATGTTTATGCAACTGGCTTTTCAGCAAGCTTTATTTGATAGTAACGTGCGTTTGCATTCTAGTTTAGATGGCGAAATTGTCTTAATCAACCCTCAATCTAACGCCATCAATTTTTTAGAAAGCTTCTCTCAAAGACGCTTATATCAAACTTTAGCACTTTCGGAAGTTGCATCCGTACATCCTATATATTTAGGTTTAACTGAATGGAAAAACCCCGAGACTAGAGCGCTAGCTGAGGTTTTAGTTATTGGAACTAATCCCAGAGATAAAGTTTTCAATTTACCAGGGGTACAACAAAATATAGAAAAAATTAAATTGCCCGATGTCGTCCTCTTCGATCGCGGTTCTCGACCGGAGTTTGGCGCGATCGCTTCTGAGTTCGAGCAAGGGAAAAAGATTACAGCCGAGGTAGGCGGACGACGGATTAAGGTAGGAGGAATAGCTGAATTAGGAGCGTCTTTTGGTTCTGATGGTAATTTAATTACGAGCGACCAAAATTTTCTGCGCTTATTCAAAGATCGAAAATATGGCTTAATTGATATAGGTGTTATTAAATTAAAGCCAGCGGCAAACTCTGAAGTAGCTTTAGAAAAATTGAGGCAATATTTACCCGATGATGTCAAAGTTTTTTCTAAACAAGAATTTGTCGATTACGAAAAAGATTACTGGGCGCGTAGTACTCCGATTGGCTTTATCTTTACCCTCGGAACAATTATGGGGTTCATTGTTGGAACTGTAATTGTTTATCAAATTCTTTACAGCGAAGTTTCAGACCATTTATCTGAATATGCTACTTTGAAAGCAATGGGGTATACGCAAACCTATTTATTGTTAGTCGTTTTTCAAGAAGCTTTAATTTTAGCTAGCTTAGGTTACGTACCTGGGTTCGCTTTTGCTATCTTACAATACAATTTAGCTAGAAACGCAACTTTGCTACCAATTTTTATGACTGCTAGTCGAGCAGTCATGGTATTTCTATTAACGGTTCTCATGTGTTTTATTTCTGGTTTTATTGCGGTGCGTAAACTACGTTCTGCCGATCCAGCAGATATTTTCTAACCCAATGAAAAAAGAACCTGCGATCGCTATCCATAATCTCAATCACTACTACGGTAAAGGGGCGCTGAGAAAGCAGATATTATTTGATATTAATTTAGAAATTAACACTGGAGAAATTACCCTTGTAACTGGAGCATCAGGATCGGGTAAGACGACATTACTAACTTTAATTGGTTGTTTGCGTTCCGTGCAAGAAGGCAGTTTAAAAATTTTAGGAACAGAACTTTTTGGTACAACTGAAAAACAACTAGTCAAGTTTCGTCGGCAGATTGGTTATATCTTTCAAGCTCACAATTTATTAGGATTTTTAACAGCAAAGCAAAACGTACAAATGTCAGTGGAATTAAACCGCGAGCTATCTCCATCATCTGCTGAGGCTAGATCGACAACTATATTACAAACTGTAGGGTTAGGTGATCGAATTGATTACTATCCAGACAATCTTTCTGGAGGACAAAAACAACGAGTTGCGATCGCTCGTGCTTTAGTAAACCATCCAAAAATCGTCCTAGCAGACGAACCTACAGCCGCATTGGACAAGCAATCGGGACGCGATGTCGTCGAACTCATGCAATCTTTAGCTAAAGAACAAGGATGTACTATTTTGATGGTGACTCACGATAACCGAATTCTCGATATTGCCGATCGCATAATTGAAATGGAAGACGGTCGTTTAACCTAAAGAATTACCAACAAACAAATAAAGAATCGACAACCATATTGATAACCAGCGACCGATTGAAGCGATAGGCTATTTTTAATCAAGTCAAAAGTCAAAAGTCAAGAATTGGTAGGGGCGGGTTTAGCAGATTTCTCTATCAATGACAAAGATTTTTTTGACAAAACCCGCCCGTGCAAAAGTCAAAATAAGATTTTTGCAAAGGACAAATGACAAATGACAAATGACAACCTAAAGAATATGCCTAAGACTCAAGATCCCTTTCCCCAGTCCAAAAACGGTAAGGCAAATTCTAGTACCACTCTAGGTACAGACTCTCATCAAGGAGACTTGAAGAAAAGTAACACGCTGCGACCAATTCAGCAGATGCGATCGTGGAATTTGAAATTGAAAGCAACGATCGCGGCTGTTGTTGCTAGCGCCCTTCCAGCATTGGTAGTTGGGACGACGAATTACTTGGGAACTCAGGCAATTCACAAACAAGTTACTCAAGCTAGACAGCAAAATGCTACTGAGTTAACTACAACAGAAAATGCCCTGCAACGGCAACTACAATCACAAGTACTGGAAACTGGATTAATCGCAGCTTGGGCGGCGGCGATCGCAATTTTTTTAGTACATCGCGCCATTCGTCCAGTAATAGATGCTACATCAGTTTCTAATAAATTAGTCAATAGATTGAGTCAAGAAGATCTCAATGCTCGCGATCGCGTTGCTGGTCGAGACGAATTAGTTGCTTTAGAGTCAAATATCAGCGCGATCGAACAGCAATTACCTAAACTGTTATGGCAGCAAGAAGCTGAAGCCGAACGTGCCAGAATCTTGATGAAGATCGCGCACCAGATCGGGGAATCGCTATCGGAAGCAGATGTCCTTAGAACGACTGTAGAAGAAGTCCGCAAAGCCTTCAAAGCCGATCGGATCGTAATTTTTCGGTTCGATCGCGACCAAAAAAATTCCGAACTCCGAATTCCGAATTCCGAATTCCGAATTCCGAATTCACTCGACTGGGATGGAACCTTTGTAGAAGAATCAGTAGCATCGAGCTATCCTAAAATGCTGTGGGCGACAATCGATACTAACTTTTTCCAAGGGGAAAACATTGAGTTATATCGTCACGGTCGCGTCCAGGCGATCGATAATATCTATCAAGCGAATTTATCTGATGCTCGAATTGGACTACTAGAGCGATTTGCGATCGCGTCACAATTGAGCGCGCCAATTATCAAAGACAATCAACTATATGGCTTATTAATCGCCAATCAGTGTAAGCAGTCACGCTCCTGGCAGCACTCGGAGATCGATTTAATTGCTCATATAGCGGCACAAGTCGGATTTGCCCTCAAACACGCTGATTTGCTCGAACAAATAGATACGAAAGCCAAGCAAGCCAAGCTATCGATTGATATTACCCGCCGCATTCGAGCCTCGCTCAACGAAGAGGATATTCTTAAAACTACCGTCGAAGAAGTCCGTAAAGCGATGAAAACAGATCGAGTCATCGTTTATGGCTTTGACTTCAATTGGTACGGTACGGTCATCGCTGAATCAGTTGTACCAGGGTTTCCCAAAGCTTTGTGGGCGCAAATTCAAGACCCGTGCTTTGCTGAAGATTATGTAGATAAATATCAGCAGGGTAGGATAAACGCGATCGAAGATATCTATGCTGCTAATTTAAGCGAGTGCTATCTACAGCAACTCGAACCATTTGCAGTCAAGGCGAATTTAGTCGCCCCCATACTGAAAGACGATCGCTTATTTGGCTTATTGATTGCCCACGAATGTGCTAGAACCCGTCATTGGCAGCAATGGGAGATCGATTTATTCACCCAGTTAGCCGCTCAAGTTGGATTTGCCCTCGACCATGCTAGGTTGCTACAACGTATCGATGCTGAGGGTTCTCGCAGCCAATTACTCGCCCAGGTAACGCGCCGAATTCGAGCCTCGCTCAACGAAGAAGACATTCTCAAAACTACCGTTGAAGAAGCCCGCAAAGCGATAAAAACAGATCGCGTACTGGTGTATGGTTTTGACGCTGACTGGTACGGTACGGTCATCGCCGAATCGGTTTTACCAGGATTTCCCAAGGCTATTTGGGCGCAAATTCAAGACCCCTGTTTTGCACATGGTTATGTAGATAAGTATCAACAGGGAAGGGTAAACGCGATCGATGATATCTATGCTGCGGATTTGAGTGAATGCTATTTGCAACAGCTCGAACCATTTGCCGTCAGAGCGAATTTAGTTGCCCCGATTTTGAAGGACGATCGCTTGTTTGGTCTGTTAATCGCTCATGAGTGTGCCAAGCCGCGCCATTGGCAACAATGGGAAATCGATCTATTTACCCAATTAGCTACTCAAGTCGGATTTGCCCTCGACCATGCTAGGTTGCTCAACCAAATCGATCGAGCCTATCAAACAGCTACAGCGACATCTCAAGAGGAACGCCAGCAAAAAGAGGGACTTCAGCGTCAGATATCAGAAATGCTGCGAAGTAGCCAAACCTCTGTCAAAACTCTTTCCCAAGAAGCGATCGCCCAAATGGATTCGGTTACACTTGCCTACGATCGCGTCCAGGCTGTCGCTCAAGTCACGGAAAAAATCGTTGCTACCGTCCAAGAAGCAGAACGCCAAATTCAGCCAGCCAAACCCATAATAGAAACTGGCGAACAGATCGTCGAGCGAACTATCAATACTATTGTGGCTACCCAAACAGCAATTTTTGAAGTGGCTCAAAAGCTAGATCGACTCGATCGCTCGACCCAAAAATTACCGCAAGCAATTGAGATTATTGGTCAGGTGATGTATCAACTTCAGTTGCAAGCGATGAATATTAAATTTGCTGTCTCACGCACTACCAACGGAGACAATTCAGAGTTTGCTCCTATAGCAGAGAAATTGCTTGCTTCAATTGGGCAGTTAGAGACAGAATTTACCCAAATGAAACTTCTGGTGGCAAACGTTCAGGCAGATACCAGGGAAGCCGCGATCGCGATTGAGGGGACAGAACAGGCGATCGTCAAACGTCAAGTCATAGAAGAAACGCAGCAAAGACTCAATCAAATTGCTGTCTTCAGCGCCGAGATGATCTCACTTTTTGAACGGGTTTCCCAAGTTGCAGCCGATCGAACCCAAGCTTCAACCTCTGCCAGCCAAGCAATTTTAGAAGCAGCAAATATTGCTAGCAAGACTTCAGAGCGATCGATGGCAATGGCAGAATCTTTAACTAAACTCGCCGCCGCAACTCAAGAATTGTAGGGATCTAAACCTTACCACCACCCATGAGATACAACAGCGCCATCCGCACCGCTACCCCACTCGTCACTTGTTGAGAAATGAGACTAAATTGAGGATCGTCCATCAGATCGGAACTAATTTCTACACCACGATTAACTGGACCTGGGTGTAAAACTTTGACATCAGGTTTACAAAATTGTAGGCGATCGCGCGTAATCCCAAATAACTGATGGTACTCTCTAATACTGGGTAAGAGGTGCTGCGTCATGCGTTCCCTTTGCAACCGCAGCGTCATCACAAAATCTGCATCTTGTAATGCAGGTTCGATTTGCCAATGAAGGAATAGCTTGCGAGTTGGTAATTGGTAATTGGTGACTGCTTCCTTGTCCCCCTTGTCCCCGACTCCCGATTCCTGTACGGGCGGGTTTGAAAACCCGCCCCTACCGACTCCCGATTCCTGTACGGGCGGGTTTGAAAACCCGCCCCTACCGACTCCCAAATTCTCGACAAACTCCCCAAACAGCTGCGGTAATAATGTCGGTGGTGCGGCGAGGTGGACTTCTGCCCCGCTAGCGGTTAAGCTCCAGATATTCGATCGCGCTACCCGTGAATGAAGGATATCCCCGACGATCGCAATTTTTTTCCCCTGTAACAGTTCCAAGCGCGGGCGATCGGGATCGAGCAGAGTGCAAATTGTAAATAGATCGAGTAAAGCTTGAGAAGGATGTTCGTGCTGTCCGTCCCCAGCATTTAAGACTCCGACGCGGACACCCAAGCGATCCATTTCCGCTGCGATCGCTTGAGGAACTCCCGCTTCTCGATGGCGGATCACCATCATATCGGTTCCCATTGCCAAGTAGGTTTTTGCCGTGTCTAATATTGTTTCCCCCTTCGTTAAAGAAGAGGTAGAGGCGGTAAAGTTTAGCGTATCTGCCGATAAACGTTTGGCTGCTAATTCAAAACTGCTGCGGGTACGAGTCGAAGATTCAAAAAATAAATTCGTGACTACCTGTCCTTGTAAGGTTGGGACTTTCTTCGTCCGCCGCGTCAGCACCTCTCGAAAACTTGCAGCGGTCTGCAACACCGTGTTGTATTCTTCCGGCGTAAAATCTTCTAGAGACAAAATGTGATGGCGATTCCAGATCATGGGGAGCAGGGAGCAAAGAAGCAGGGAGCAAAGAAGCAGGGAGCAAAGAAGCAGGGAAGCAATAGCCAACCACCAACTACCAACTACCAATTACCCACTAAAGAAATTGTTAATTGCCAGGAGCAATTCGTTTAAGTTTACTGGTTTATGAAAGTAACCGTCAGCCCCTTGTTGTAAAGCACGGCGACGAGTTGCCATATCTGCTTCAAATGAAAGAAACCAAATAGGTATACTAGCTGTAATCGGTTCATCACGCAACTGTCTTAAAATTTCGTATCCATTTTGTTCTGGCAGCTCCAGTTCGCAAATAATTAAGTTTGGCTGTTGTTCTCTGCCTAATTGTAAGCCCGAGCGACTATTATCTGCGGTCAAAACCTGAAAGTTATTCAAGGCGAGAAAGTCAGAAATTAATAGTAGAGAATATGCATCATTATCAATTACTAGAATTTTCCTCACTGCGATCTCGCGATAAACTTCATCTCAGAACAGAATTAGTATTTACCCCAACTAATTTGGAGATTTTGACTGCAATCCCCAGTAGTTCGTAGTAATTACGGACTTGTTTTTACAACTTTGTAACGCTATAACTTTTGCCCTACAGTATCATATTATACCCAAATTTTACTAAACTAACTTTTCTAGTAATGTATAGACAGTCCAAATCTATTAGCATGTCAGGTGCTATAATGGAGTCTTCAGATTTTCATCCGCTTTAAACTAGTAATAAACTTCACAAAGAGCGTGGGTAAATTCTCTTCTACACGGATGCGATAAATTAGACGATAAACAACGCGGTAATTACGATGAGTTGATGTAGCAGTCCGATTGGTACATTAGAGCGATCGCACTTTGAGAAAGGTAGCCAAACAGCTTACGATCGAGAAGAGAGACGCTTATGGGGAAACACTGCATGGATACGAAAGCTTTTAAACGATCGCTCCAACACTCGGAAAACTACCATCGTAAAGGATTCGGTCATGAAGCTGAAGTTTCTGGGATGTTGCAGTCGGAATATCAAAGCAATCTGGTGCAGCAAATCCGAGATAACGGCTATACTCTGCAACAAGGTGACGTAACAATTCGCTTAGCAGAGGCATTTGGTTTTTGCTGGGGGGTAGAACGAGCTGTAGCAATGGCATACGAGACGCGCCAACATTTCCCCACGCAGCGGATCTGGATTACCAACGAAATTATCCACAACCCCTCTGTTAATCAGCGGTTGCAGGAAATGCAAGTGGGCTTTATTCCAGTTGACGGCGGAATTAAAGATTTTACAGTCGTAGAATCAGGCGATGTGGCAATTCTACCTGCTTTTGGGGCTAGCGTACAGGAAATGCAGCTACTCAAAGAGAAAAATTGCACGATTGTCGATACGACTTGTCCCTGGGTTTCTAAAGTCTGGAATACTGTCGAAAAGCATAAGAAAAGCGAGTATACCTCGATTATTCACGGCAAGTACAACCACGAAGAAACCATTGCCACTAGTTCTTTTGCGAATAAATATTTAATCGTGTTGAATATGGCACAAGCCGAATACGTCTGCGATTACATCCTTAATGGTGGTAATCGCGACGAATTTATGGCAAAATTCAGCCGTGCTTGTTCGGCAGGATTTAACCCCGATACAGATCTTGAAAAAGTTGGGATTGCCAACCAAACCACCATGCTCAAAAGCGAAACCGAGCAAATCGGTAAACTATTCGAGCGCACGATGATGCGAAAGTACGGTCCCGATATGCTAAACCAGCACTTTATCAGCTTTAACACCATCTGCGATGCTACCCAAGAACGGCAAGACGCGATGTTTCAATTAGTTGAAGAAAAGTTAGATCTGATGGTCGTCATTGGTGGTTTCAACTCTTCTAACACGACTCATTTACAAGAAATCGCGATCGAGCATCAAATTCCCTCTTATCATATCGACAGTGCCAACCGGATCGGTACAGCGAATCAGATCGAGCATCGCTTACTCAGTGGCGAGATTACAGCTACAGAAAATTGGTTGCCTAGTGGCAAAATTACCGTAGGTATTACCTCTGGTGCTTCCACACCCGATAAAGTTGTGGCTGATGTGGTAGAGAAGATTTTTGCGCTCAAAATGTAGAGACGTTACATGTAACGTCTCTATATGTAACGTCTCTACAATGCGGACGTGCTAACTCGATATACACAACGCCGTCCGCCTGCGATTAGATGTTCGGTACGGGCGATCGCCACGTCTTCACCTAGAGTCGATTGAAAGACTTCTAGTTCTTGGCTGCACAGTCCCGTGCAAGCTGTGGCAGCGGCGCAGATCGGGCAGTGGTTTTCAATTAATAGAAATGAGCCATCTGAGAGAGATTCAACGTTTGCCATGTACCCCTCGTCGGTACGTATACTCGCTAGGGCTTCTAGCCGCTGCTGAATACTGCTAGTGGTACGAATCTGCTCTCGATATGCTTCAATTTGTTGGCGAGTTCTAATTTCTAGCAACCGTTCTAATCCCTCCGATCCAAAAGCTTCTGTGACTGAATCGATTAGACTCAACGTTAACTCGGCATATCCATGAGGGAAGAAGCGGTCTGCTGCGGGTGTGAGTTGCCACAACTTCGCCGGACGACCCATCGCCCGTTGTTCTTCCTGATAGGTGACTAGTTGCTCTTTTTGTAATGCATATAAATGTTGACGCACTGCCATTGCTGAGATGCCAAAATGAGAGGCAAGCGCCGCCGCATCCATTGCCCCCTCTTGTTTCAGCAGCTTGACGATCGCTCGTCTTGTGCGAATGTTTTGATTTGATGACTCGGTTTTCATGGGAATAAGGGCAGAAGGCAGAAAATAAAGACAAGCCTTTACAAAGTTAGCTTTGTCTTTTAGACTCTAGTTTATAACGAAATATCTTTAGAAAGTGAAGGCAAGTACGGGTTTCGTATTGCATGATTTACGTAGTTTCAAAAGATTTTGCCAAATAGGATTGCTGGCGAGCGCAATTCAGATGGTAGGGGCGCACAGCTGTGCGCCCCTACGAACCATATGTATTCCATCTGTTATTCGGAGTCAAAAGGATGAATAGAGAAATTCAACGTATCAACCCAACTAGATTGAGCGATCCATCTGGCTACGGTTTTGCTCACATTACAGTTGTACCTGCTGGAGCAACTTTAGTTTACATTGCAGGTCAATTTGGTGAGGACGAACATGGTAATCCCGTCTCGGATGATTTTGCTACACAGCTCAAACAGGCATTCTCAAATCTTCGTACAGCTTTGGCTGCGGCTGGAACAACTCCTGAGCAAGTAGTAAAAATTACCTTGCTTTCAGTCGCACATGATGCGGAAAAACAAAGATCGATCTCAATCGAACGCAATGCAATGTGGCAAGGCGATCGTAAACCTGCTAGCACGCTGATTCCAGTCCCAAGATTAGCACTCGATTGGATGTTATTTGAAATTGATGCTGTGGCAGTATTGCCCTAACTTTCCTTTTTTTGACTTTTGTACAGGCGGGTTTACTAAACATCTGTGACTCCGACCGAGATTTCAGATCGACTCGCCCCTACAAATGCATAAATTTTGACCTTTAACTGTTGACTTACTGAAAGATGTCATTACCAATTATTTTGCAGCCTGGAGAAGGGCGATCGGTTAATATCCGCACGAGTACCTGTACCTTTAAAGTTACAGGTAAAGATACCCACGGTCACTTTGGCTTATTTGAGTTTGTTATGGAGCCTGGAACCGAAGGTGCAAGTCCTCATATCCACAAGCAACTGACCGAAATATTTTATGTCGTGGAAGGCGAAGTCGAACTGATACTAGATCGACGCAAAGTGACGGCTGCACCAGGATCGATGATGCTCGTACCGGAAAATACCGCACACGGTTTTTCTAACCCAGGACAAACGCGATCGAAGTTATTGATTATGTTCTGTCCTGCCGATGCCAGAGAACAATATTTTGAGGGAATGGCTGAATTAACAAAGGATGGGAGACAACCCAGCCGAGAAGAATTACTGGAATTAATGCAGCGGTTCGACCAGTATCCAGCGATCGGCGAGTAATCACAACTGTAGAGACATTTTCTTTAACGTCTCTACAGTTGTGAGTTACCTGTGATAAAGCACACAGTTTCAGGTACTAGCTGCAAAATATATTTATGAAGAACTACAAACCGAATTTTCAGTTTTCCAGCTTGCTTGTAGAAAAATGTATTTTATAATACTGTTTTTTAGCGTTAATTATGTCCTAAAAGAGGCAACGAACATTGCTGATTAATCATCTTTCTACAATCTACAATCCAGAACTTACAACATTAGGGTTATTCACAAAATATTCACAGCTTTTTTTTAGAGTCGAAAGTAATTTCAACACGTCGCAATATATCTTCACACTTAGGTAACACAGGGTCAAGGAAAGTTGAATACGCACCTCCCGAAATCACCAGCAACCAACCAAACTTGGAGTCAGCGATTTGAAACGGCTTTGCATCCCGCGATCGCCTGTTTTAACGCTAGCATTGGCTTTGACATCGAACTGATTGAATACGACCTGACAGGTTCGATTGCTCATGCTCAAATGCTGGCGCATACAGGTATTATTACCCCAGAGGAAGCGCAACAACTGGTATCGGGTTTAGAACAAATTCGCCAAGAATATCGTAACGGACAGTTTACGCCTGGAATTGAAGCAGAGGACGTGCATTTTGCCGTCGAACGACGCTTGACAGAAATTGTTGGCGATGCCGGTAAAAAACTGCATACAGCGCGATCGCGAAACGATCAAGTCGGTACGGACATTCGCCTTTACCTGCGTCACCAAATTCAAGAAATTCAAGCTCAAATTGAGCAACTGCAAACGGTTTTGCTCGATTTAGCCGAACAGAATATTGAAACGCTGATTCCTGGCTACACGCACTTACAACGCGCCCAGCCTCTAAGTTTAGCCCATCATTTGCTAGCATATTTCGAGATGCTGCAACGGGATAAAGAAAGACTTGGTGATGTCTATAAGCGAGTGAATATTTCTCCTTTGGGTAGCGGTGCGTTAGCTGGAACTACTTTCCCTATCGATCGCCATTACACGGCGAAATTATTAGAATTTGATGGAGTTTATGCTAACAGTTTAGATGGAGTGAGCGATCGCGATTTTGCCATAGAATTCTTAGCAGCAGCAAGCATAATTATGGTGCATTTGTCCCGACTATCTGAAGAAGTGATTTTGTGGGCATCAGAAGAATTTAGTTTTGTCAAACTCAAAGATAGCTGCGCGACTGGTTCTAGTATCATGCCGCAAAAGAAAAACCCTGACGTGCCGGAATTAGTCCGGGGTAAAACTGGGAGAGTTTGCGGACATTTACAGGCATTATTGGTACTGATGAAAGGTTTACCTTTAGCTTACAATAAGGATTTACAAGAAGATAAAGAAGCGTTATTTGATGCCGTTCGTACCGTTAGTGCATGTCTGGAAGCAATGACAATTTTGTTTGCTGAAGGATTGGAGTTTCGGACTCCACGCCTCGCCCAAGCAGTAGCAGAAGACTTTTCTAATGCTACAGATGTCGCCGATTATTTAGCTACAAAAGGCGTACCATTTCGGGAAGCTTATAACTTGGTAGGTAAGGTCGTCAAAACCTGTATCGCCGCAGGCAAACTTTTAAAGGATTTAACTTTAGTAGAATGGCAAGAATTGCATCCAGCATTTGATACTGATATATACCAGGCGATCGCACCCCATCAAGTCGTTGCTGCCCGTAATAGTTACGGAGGTACGGGATTCGAGCAAGTACGAAAAGCATTGGCAACAGCACGGACGAGAATGAGCGAGTTGTAGGGGCGAGTTTGGAAACCCGCCCGTACGTGAGTCAGGAGTCGGGCTAAAACATCCAACTACCAATTATCCATTACCAACTACCAATTACCCATTACCCATTACCAATAAAAACATCATTTTAGGACTAGTCTATGGATGGCAACCGTATGAATCGAGATCTACATAATACAAATACTATTGAATCAGTGAATTCCTACGTGGAACCCAGATGGCTAGTAGAAGAAAGAGATGCGTGTGGAGTCGGACTGATTGCTCAACAGCAAAATATTCCCAGCCACGGTATTGTGAGTGCAGCACTCAAAGCATTGGGGTGCTTGGAACATCGAGGTGGGTGCAGCGCCGATAACGACTCCGGCGATGGGTCGGGTATTTTAAGTGCTATCCCGTGGGAACTGTTTCATGCTTGGATGAAACAGCCAAATATTGCCATTCCACCGCAGGAAAACACGGGAATTGGAATGGTATTTTTACCCCAAGAACCACAACAAGCCCAAACTGTTAGAGAAGTCATCGAACAAGTTGCTACTGCTGCTGGACTAACAGTCTTGGGTTGGCGAGTCGTCCCCGTGAAGCCGGAGATTTTGGGCGTTCAAGCACGGGAAAACCAACCGCAAATCGAGCAAATAATTGTCAGTTCCGAGCTAACAGGTGAAGGACTGGAACGTCAACTCTATATTACCCGCCGTCGCATCGGTAAGGCGATCGCGCAACAAACTCAACTTCAATGGTCGGAACACTGTTATATCTGTTCCTTCTCCTGCCGCACCATCGTTTATAAAGGTATGGTACGCGCTGAGGTATTGGGTGAATTCTACCAAGACTTAACTAACCCTGCTTATCAAAGTGCTTTTTGCGTTTATCACCGCCGCTTCAGCACCAATACCTTACCCAAATGGCCCCTTGCCCAACCGATGCGCTTGTTGGGACATAACGGCGAAATTAATACGCTGCTGGGTAATATCAACTGGATGCGGGCGAGACAAGCTGACTTAAACCACCCTGTATGGCAAGGTAATTTGGATGCCCTCAATCCAATCGTACAGCTCGATAACAGCGATTCTGCTACCTTAGACAACGTATTTGAATTGCTGGTGCGTTCCGGTCGCAGCCCCTCGGAAGCCTTGATGTTGATGGTTCCCGAAGCTTACCAAAATCAACCAGAACTAGCACAATATCCTGAAATTGTAGACTTTTACGAATACTTCAGCGGTATCCAAGAAGCTTGGGATGGTCCCGCCTTACTCGTATTCAGCGATGGTAAAACTGTAGGAGCTACACTAGACCGCAACGGCTTACGTCCGGCGCGATATGTCGTGACTAAAGATGGAATGCTGGTGGTTGCTTCTGAAGCTGGAGTTGTAGACCTGAAGGAAAGCGAAATTCTTGAAAAAGGCAGACTCGGACCAGGACACACCATTGCTCTAGACTTAAACGAAGGTAGTATCCTCAAAAACTGGGAAATCAAACAGCGCGTCGCCAAAGCACATCCATATGGTGAGTGGCTGAAACAATATCGCGTGGAATTGGGGAGTCGGAAGTCGGGAGTCGGGAGTCGGGAAAATGGTAACGGTTCTTCCCCTAGCCTCCAGCCTCTAGCCTCTAGCCCCTACTCAGATAGACAAACTCTCCTGCGCCACCAAATCGCCTTCGGTTTCAGCAGCGAAGATGTAGAAATGACAATTCAGCCGATGGCGGCGGAAGGGAAAGAACCGACATTTTGTATGGGTGATGATATCCCCTTAGCCATCCTCTCAGGAAAGCCGCATCTGCTGTACGATTACTTCAAACAGCGGTTCGCCCAAGTGACTAACCCCGCGATCGATCCGTTGCGGGAAAGCTTGGTAATGTCGTTAAAAGTAGAATTGGGCGCTCGTGGTAACTTGCTCGACCCGCAAGCGGAAGATGCCCGACGCTTGCTGTTAAATTCTCCCGTATTACAGCAGGCAGATTTGGAGGCAATTACTCAATCTGGTTTTGAGTGCGCCACGCTTTCGACGCAGTACGACATTACTACAGGACCCGCAGGACTGGCAAAAGCTGTAGAAAAGTTACAAGCTGATGCAGTTGCATCTGTCAAAGCTGGCAAGCAAATTTTAATTCTGAGCGATCGCACGCCCAATCCAATTAGCGCTGAAACTAGCTATATTCCACCCTTGCTGGCAATAGGAGCAGTACACCACCACCTGATTAAGGCTGGACTAAGGATGAAAGCCTCGCTAGTCGTCGATACGGCACAATGTTGGAGTACCCATCACTTTGCCTGTCTGATTGGTTACGGTGCATCTGCTGTATGTCCTTATCTCACCTTAGCCGCAGTGGAAAGTTGGCATGGCGACCCAAAGACCCAGCAGATGATGGAGCGGGGTAAAATGTCTAGTCTGACATTACAGCAAGCCTTAGCTAACTACCAAAAAGCTGTCGAAGCAGGGATTCTGAAGATTCTATCCAAGATGGGAATTTCGCTGCTATCGAGCTACCAAGGAGCGCAAATCTTTGAGGCGATTGGCATCGGACACGATTTACTCGCTATTGGATTTTACGGCACGACATCGCGTTTGGGCGGTTTGAGCGTTGAGGAATTGGCAAGCGAAGTCCTATCCTTCCATACTCGCGCTTTCCCAGAAGTGACGGTGAAGAAGCTGGAAAACTTCGGTTTCGTCCAGTACCGTCCAGGGGGCGAATATCACATGAATAGCCCCGAACTGGCGAAGGCTTTGCACAAAGCTGTTGCTAGTCCAGAGAATCAGGATCATTACAACATTTACAAAAAACACCTGCAAAACCGTCCGTTAACTGCTTTGCGGGACTTACTCGACTTCCAATCCGATCGCAGTCCCATTTCAGTTGAGGAAGTGGAACCAGCTAGCGCTATTGTCAAGCGCTTCTGTACGGGTGGCATGTCTTTGGGTGCTTTGTCAAGGGAAGCGCACGAAGTCTTGGCGATCGCCATGAACCGGATTGGTGGTAAATCTAACTCTGGTGAAGGCGGAGAAGATCCAGTTCGGTTTAAGGTTCTAGAAGATGTGAGCGAAGGACGTTCCTCGCTGCTACCTCATCTCAAGGGTTTGAAAAATGGCGACACAGCATCCAGCGCCATCAAACAAGTTGCTTCCGGTCGATTTGGCGTGACACCAGAATACCTGATGAACGCCAAGCAGATCGAAATTAAAATCGCTCAAGGGGCAAAACCAGGCGAAGGCGGACAACTCCCAGGCAAAAAAGTCAGCCCCTACATTGCCCTGCTGCGCCGTTCTAAGCCAGGAGTCACTTTAATTTCGCCGCCACCCCACCACGATATCTATTCGATTGAAGATTTGGCGCAGCTAATTTTTGACTTGCACCAGATCAATCCCAAAGCCCAAGTTTCAGTGAAATTAGTCGCAGAAATCGGGATTGGAACGATCGCGGCGGGGGTAGCTAAAGCTAACGCTGATATCATTCAAATTTCCGGTCACGATGGCGGTACGGGCGCATCCCCCTTAAGTTCGATCAAACACGCGGGTACGCCGTGGGAATTGGGACTGACGGAGGTGCATCGATCGCTGATGCAAAATAGTCTGCGCGATCGCGTCATCTTGCGCGTTGATGGCGGAATTAAGAGTGGTTGGGATGTGCTAATGGGTGCGTTGATGGGAGCAGAGGAATTCGGCTTCGGTTCGATCGCTATGATTGCCGAGGGTTGTATCATGGCAAGAATCTGCCATACCAACAATTGCCCTGTGGGTGTGGCTTCTCAACGGGAAGACTTGCGCCAGCGTTTCCCAGGGATTCCAGAACACGTTGTCAACTTCTTCTTATTTATCGCGGAAGAGACGCGCAGCTTATTGGCACGGTTGGGATATCGTTCTCTCGATGAAATTGTCGGTCGCGCCGATTTGCTAAAAGTTAGGGAAGAGGTGCGGTTGACGAAGACACAAACTCTCAACCTCGATTGCATTACCAAATTACCCGATACGAAAAGCGATCGTGCTTGGCTGTCACACGAAAGCGTCCACAGCAACGGACACGTACTGGATGACGAGATTCTTGCCGATCCAGAAATCCAAGCCGCAATTCAAAATCAATCTGCCGTGAGTAAAACCTACAATGTCGTTAATACCGACCGTACCGTAGGCGCGAGAATTGCAGGGGCGATCGCCTCTCTTTACGGCGATGATGGTTTTGAAGGACAACTCGACCTCAACTTTACAGGTGCGATCGGACAGAGTTTTGGTGCATTCAACTTATCGGGAATGACTTTGAAACTCGTCGGGGAAGCCAACGACTACGTAGGTAAAGGGATGCATGGTGGCGAAATTGTCATCACGCCTCCTCCAGAAGCTAACTATGCAGCGGCTGATAATGTTATCGTCGGTAACACCTGCTTGTATGGGGCGACGGGTGGAGTGCTTTTTGCTAACGGAATCGCAGGCGAGCGTTTTGCAGTCCGTAACTCCAAAGGCGTTGCAGTTATTGAGGGTGCGGGCGATCACTGTTGCGAGTACATGACTGGTGGTACGATTGTCGTCTTGGGCAAAGTTGGCAGAAACGTCGGTGCGGGGATGACGGGTGGATTAGCTTACTTCCTTGACGAAGAGGGGAATTTCTCTGAGTTAGTCAACCACGAAATCGTCAAGCTGCAACAAGTCAGTTCGCCTGCGGGAGAACAACAGTTACGCCAGCTGATTAAAACGCACGCCGAACGCACAAACTCTGCAAAAGCACAAGCTATTCTAGCGAATTGGTCGGAATATTTGCCTAAATTCTGGCAAGTCGTACCACCTTCTGAAGCTGATACGCCGGAGGCTGTTGTGGGTAAAGAGTTGAGTTCTGTTAATTAAGGGAGTCGGGAATCGTAGGGGCGGGTTTGGAAACCCGCCCGTACAAGAGTCGGTAGGAGTTCTGCGTTTGAAGTTGAAGATCTCGATCCCCCCTAGCCCCCCTTTGAAGGGGGTTGGGGGATCTCCAAAAACTGTGCATTTTAACCGATGTCTATTGCTGTCCAACCTGACGCGGTAACTCGACGTAAAATGTCGCGCCTTCACCTAATTTACTTTCAACCGAAATTTTGCCTCCCATCATCTTGATTAAGGAATCTGTAATTGCTAATCCCAGTCCCGTACCTCCATGCTGGCGAGTTAGAGTTTGGTTCCCTTGGCGGAATGGTTGAAAAATAGATTGCAAGTCTTCTGGAGCAATACCAATTCCCGTATCTTCTACCGCGATCGCAATTCGGTCTGAACCTAATTCCCACACTCTAATTTCCACCTTACCAATTTCAGTAAACTTGATGGCATTTGAGAGCAAATTGAGTAAGATTTGCCGCAGGCGAACGCTGTCATTGCTAATTATGGGGGATTCTATAGCGATAGAACTCTGGAAATCAAGCTGTTTCTGTTCGGCTAAACAGCGCATTTCTTCTGTCGTTGCTATAACTAGATCGACGAGATTTAAACGCTCTAATTTTAAAGACAGCTTGCCAGCTTCAACTTTGGAAAAGTCGAGAATATCTTCAATTAAAACTAACAAATGCCTTCCACTACTAAGGATACGCGACACCATATTTTCTTGGGTTTGAGGCAAGGCACTTTGAGTCTGACGCAGTAATAACTGAGAAAACCCGACGATCGCATTTAAGGGACTGCGTAGCTCGTGAGACATAATTGCCAAAAAATGCGCTCTCAGCTTTGCGGCTTCTTGTAATTGCAAGTTTTGCAGTTGAATGGTGCGAATCGTTGCTTCCGCCTGTTTGCGGGCAGTGATATCTCGGATCAGCCACCGCCATCCCATAGGAATACCACTTGCATTGTACATGCTTGATACCGTCACGGCAGCATCAAAAGCTACAGCATGGCGCGGACAAATTGTCAACTCCCATTCTTGCATCTGTTGCATTTGAGACATTTTTTGCAACTGAGTGCGAAAAACTTGCCGTTGGTCGTAGGGAACGTAGCTAATCAGAGGTTTACCGACTAAGAATTGCTGTGGCACGTTGAGTAGCTTAGCAGCAGCGCGGTTAGCTTCGCGAATTTTTCCCGTTGCATCTGTCACAATGTAGCCATCGGGAGCAAACTCGAATAAGTCTAGATAACGCTGGCGCTCGATCTCAATTTGATTCTGAGCGATCGCCAATTCTTGATTTTGGGCTAATATTTCTTCTTCTGCTACGTGCAATTCCTCTAGAGTTATCCTTAATTCTTCTAGCGATTGTTCTAGCAATTCTGCCCGTTGCTCTGGCGATGCTACTTTAGTGCGCTTGTATAGTTGGGCTGCCTGTTTATATGTGGTTTCTATTTTTTGATTAAATAGCCTCGCGTCCATTTTACACCTCCACCAATCGAGATTGCAGCAGCGGGTTGACCATATATTGTATGGCGATCGACCTTTGAGCTAAACCTATCCCTCTAAGGGTAGAAACAAGGTAGTGCTTTGACTTGAGATTAACGGTGGTGTGAAATAAAACAGCGGGCAATAATATACACATGGTTTTTAAAAAAATTCTGTCAAAATTGCTGTTTTTTGGTATTTTTAACTAATCGACTGGCTTGAATTGGTGAAATCAGGTATTATTTTTAACGCGAAGGTTTTGAGGCAAATGCAATATTTCAGCAATAACATTAATATAAGTTAAGGAATGCATGTACGCTAGCTAACATTATTTTCTTTTCACTTTTATACTGCTATTCACTAAAAAAATAGCTAATAAAGTGATTCTCTCAAACCTACTGAAAGGAAGAGAATAACTCAGTCAAAAGCTTTATTTATAGCCTTTTTCAATTCGATGAAATACAAGATCTGTAGGGGCGCACAGCTGTGCGCCCCTACGAATGTATCGCATCATAACGAGAATCGCTATAACCCTCTTCAATCACTCTAATCAAGAAAAAATCTAACTCTAAATTGAGATTGCTTATCCCATATGGCTTTCAGGCTTGACTTTCTAATATCTGACTTCATTTGGAGCATTTTAGAAGAAATCCCTCTGTAGAGCGGGTTCCAGAATTTATTCTCACTGAAGTGATGAAAGAGCGATAAACAGTTATCAGTTGTCAGTTATCAGTTATCGAGGAGTCACTGGTCACTGACCCTTGTTCTTCCATCAACATGATGACCCCGTGAATTCCTTGCCGATAATCCATTAAAGGGGTGAGAGTGACTTTACATTGGATCGCCTTACCGCGCCGATTGATTGCATCTAGAAACACTTCAATAGAGCGAGATTCTCCCGCTAGGCAAGAGCGAATTTGCTGTCGCATCTGCCCGACTGGTAGACCGATATCGAGGTTTAAAAAATGTTGTCCTTCAACTTCGTTACTGCGCAAGCCCCATAGATCTTCAGCTTTATTATTCCAAACTTGGACTTGCAGTTCGCGATTCACGACTACCACTCCACCGCGCAGACTAGTGAGGATCGACTCTAGAAAGGCGTTGACTTGATTCAGTTCCTCGCTGCGCAATCGCAGTTCTTCATTAATTGTCTGCAATTCTTCGTTGGAAGATTGCAGTTCTTCATTAGTCGATTGCAGTTCCTCGTTCGTTGTCTCCAGTTCTTCATTAGAAGATTGCAACTCTTCGTTGGTTGTCTCTAATTCTTCATTGGTTGACTGTAATTCCTCATAAGCCATTTCCAATTCTTGATTGGAATGTTCTAGTTCCTCTTGCAACCGCCGAGAGCGACTGACATCGATAAAGACAATGCTGCATCCCAGCATTCTCCCGTTAATGTCTTGCAGGAGCGATATTTGTACGTCAAAATACAAAGTCTCTCCAGAGGCAGAAATCCACTCTACCTCTGTTTGGCTGATAGCACGCCGTTCGGCATAGGCTTGCTCGATCCGAGAACGCAGTTCTAGAGGGCGGTAAGAAATTTCCAGGTCTTGCAGCGGACGACCCAAATCTCTAGGGTGAATGTTAAATAAGTTGCGGGCGCGTTCGTTAGCTAATGTGAGTAGTCCATTGACATCGATCGCGATCTGAGCGGTGGAATTGAGGTCGAATGCTGTATCTCGAATGCGGACGTGGCTAGCTAAATAATTTGCTTCGTCATCGACGTGATTGTTACCCATAAGCAACAAGCGATCGCGCATATTTCCTTTAGGGACTTTAATGAAAATTCGTCGCTTCAAATCGACTGGCGTGAAAGAATCGCCGTGACTGAGTAACATTTCTGCTTTACCTAAAAATAAGAAGCCAGCATCATTTAAAGCAAAGTGAAAGCGGGCAATAATTCTCGATTGAGCTTCAGCATTGAAATACATCAACGTGTTGCGACATAACAACAAGTCAATGCGGGAAATAGGTGCATCTTGTAACAAGTCATGACGACCGAAAATTACCGAACGGCGGAGGTCTTTACGAAAAGTATAAACACCGTTGGAACCCTCAAAGTAAAGCTCTAACATTTCCGGCGGAACGGAACTCACCTCTCGTTCGTTGAAAGTAGCGTGGCGGGCTTGGTTGAGCGCTTCTTCATCCACATCTGTCGCATAAATTTTGACGCGCTGACGCAACTGCTCGACTCCCACTGCTTCAGCCATCACCATTGCTAAAGTGTAAGCCTCTTGTCCCGAAGCACAGCCAGCACTCCAAATCCGAATTGGTTCTGTAGGTTCCTTGCGGGCAGTAATTCGAGGCACAATTTCTGTCGTCACGTAGTCCCAGGTAGCGCGATCGCGAAAAAAGGACGTGACATTGATCAAAATTGTGTTGAACAAAAGGACGAATTCCTCTGGCGCTACCTCTAGGCGATCCATGTAATCGCTGAAGTTCTCAAGGTCGAGTGCCTGCATTCGTTTGCGCACTCGCCGCATCAAACTAGAACGCTTGTAACCTGTAAAATCAAATCCGCGATTGCGTTTAATGTAGTTAATTAATGCTTCAAACTCAGCATTAGCCTCATCCGTCATTCCTCATCCCTCATCCCTTCACCTCAACTGCAACTAGTTTTACCAAGGTAGGGGCAATCTCGTTTAGCGGTAAAACCAGATCGACAACGCCAGTATTAATGGCTGCTTCTGGCATTCCCCCAAATTCAGCAGTTTTGTAGTCTTGAACAATTACAGTCCCGCCCATTTCTACAATTGCCCTGACTCCCATTGCACCATCGCTACCCGTACCCGTCAAGACAACTGCGATCGCCTGCTGTTTAAAACTAGCGGCTACCGATTCAAAGAGTAAATCTGCTGAAGGACGGACAAAATGTACGAGTTCTGAATGAGTCAACGACAGGCTACCATCTGCATTGACCAGTAGGTGATGGTCTGGCGGCGCAATATAAACTGCTCCCGATCGCAAATTATCTCCCGCTTGGACTTGTACGACGGGCATTTTTGTGCGACGGCTGAGAATATCTGCCATCATGCTAGGGTAGTGAGGGCTGACGTGCTGAACTACAGTAATAGCAGCTGGAAATTCTGTTGGTAATGCCGATAGAACTTGGCTCAGAGCATTCAATCCTCCAGCAGAGGCACAGATCGCTACAACTTTCTGAGGCAGAGAGGAGGAGTCTTCCACGGCAGGATGTTTCATTTCTGCTTCAGGAGTACCTCCTGCGGCTGCACTACTCTGCGATCCTACCACCTGTCCATTCGCTGTAGATGTGTCGCTGCCATTACTTCCGTTTCTCAAGATCAGTTGGCGCACTAAAGTCGCCTGGTGATGTGCGGTTCGCGCTTGTTCTCCAAACCGTTTAGCAGAATAAGTTTGCTGGCGATCGCGGGCGCGGTTTCCCAATCGCTCTGTCAGGGCAGCTTTTTCTTCTAATGCCCGCAGTGCGTTCCACAGTGCGTCTTCCAATGACTCTGACTGAGCGGCAAGCAAACTATCTGTAGAGTAAGCGTGACCCGTGCGACAGCGGAATCGGACGAGCTTGCCTTCATCCAGTTCCCACAGCACGCCACCGCAATCTGGACAACCATATGGGGAGGGTCTGCCAGGGCGATCGGGGTTCTGCATCGCATTTAACTCTAGTTCTGCCATGTCAGCCTCCATTTCCATATCATCAGATACACCTGTTGTTTCTGTTGCTACAGGCTGGCGAGCTAGCTCTGCGATCGAGGCTGCTATATTTACTACAGGTAAAATGCGATCGACTTCTACATTTTCAATTGCACTGCGGGGCATTCCCGAATACATTGCCTCTTCAGGGTCTTGGACGATCGCCACGCCGTCTCGTTGCTTCACCGCCATTAGTCCTGCTGTGCCGTCATCTAGCGTCCCCGACAAGACCACACCCACAACCCGTTGTCCGTATGCCCGTGCTGCCGAGCGAAACAGCGGGTCTACCGCAGGGCGATGACCGTTTTCTTTGGAACCGCGAGCTACAGTAATCGAGCCGCGTTTGACGAGCAAGTGGCGATCGGGTGGTGCGACATAAATTTTGCCATATTCGATCGGCTCGCCATCTTCAGGATGTAATGCCTTGAGTGAAGATTGTTGCTGACGCTTAGCGATCGCCCGATTGAGAATTTTCGGGAGAATACTGTGACTTTCAGAGGGAACGTGCAGCACGACAAAAATTGCCGCTGGAATATCCGACGGTAAATGGCTCAGCAATTGAGACAGAGCTTCTACCCCACCAGCAGAAGCACCGATTACAATTATGTCGTGTCCAGGCATTGGTTAATTAGGGAGCAGGGAAGAGGGAAGAGTGACAAGGGGGACAAGGGGGACAAGGGAGCGATCGAACTAAGTTCACGCTAACAGAATATTGAACTAATAGCTTCATTCTTTAGAGAGTTGGGAGTCGGGAGTCTGGAATAAGTGGTGCGTGGTGCGTGAATCAATTTTGAATTTTGAATTTTGAATTTTGAATTTTGTCCCCTGCTTCCTACTCACCAGTCACTGTCTTCGGTAACTCAACGTTAAATGTCGAACCTTTACCTAATTGACTTTCAACTGAAATTTTGCCTTGCATCATGTGGACTAGCGATTTGGTAATTGCTAAACCTAAGCCAGTTCCACCATGTTTACGGGTTGTTGTTTGATCGACTTGACGAAATTCTTCAAAAATATGATCTAGTTCCGATGCAGCAATGCCAATACCAGTATCCTTGACACTCAGCCTAAATTGCGTATTTGAAAGTTCGCAAGTTTTGATTTCTATACAACCAGATTCAGTAAATTTAATTGCATTAGAAAGTAAGTTGACTAATATTTGACGCAGACGATTACTATCATTAACAATTGTCACATTTTCTGTTTGCAAATCGACATGTATAGGTAACTGCTTCTGCTCTGCTAGAGGTCTAAGTTCATCAATAGTTGATAAGACTAAACGATCTAAGCTAATTAATTCTAGCTGTAGTTCTAGCCGACCTGATTCAATTTTAGATAGATCGAGAATATCATTGATTAAGGCAAGGAGATGTTTACCATTGCTCAAAATGCGATCGATCATGCCAGATTGAGTTCCAGACAGAGCCGCAGAACGCTGGCGTAATAAAACTTGAGCAAAACCAATCACGGCATTCAAGGGCGTGCGTAGTTCGTGAGACATGGTGGCGAGAAACTGAGATTTCAGCCGCGCTGCTTCGATCAACTGGAGATTTTGCTGCTCGATCCGTTGTCTGGTTAACTCCAGTTCTCGATTTTGCTGGGCTAAAGTCAAATTTTGAGCAGCTAGGCGTTCTTCCCGTTCCTCTAAAGCCTGGATTAAGCGAGCATTCCCGATCGCGATCGCCGCCTGTTCTCCTACCGCTGCCATTAAATTTTGGTCTTCGGGGTCGAAGGCATCAAGATTTTGCCAATTTCCCACCACCAGTACACCCAAACGCTCTCCATTCACAGAAGCAATCGGCACTGCATACAAAGAACTAGGAGCCAAAGAGAATTCGGAATTTGGAATTCCAAATTCCGAATTAAATTCTCCTTGTCCCCCTTGTCCCCCTTCCCTGCTCCCAGCTCGTCCCTGCTCCCTGCTCCCTCTAATCAACTGCGCTTCCCCAGTCTCAAATACTTGCCTCAAGACTCCCAAATCGGGATCGAAAATTTCGGTTAAGAGCAATCTTTCCTTGCCAATACCTGCTGTGGCAGAAGTTTCTAATTCGTCAGTCGCAGAATTGTAAGTAGCGATCGCGGCAAAATCTGCATCGGGAATTCCATCACAGACAGCTCCGACGATAACGTGTAGTAGCTCGGATACGTCGGTTAAGCGTTGGTTGAGCAGGTTGCCAATTCGCTGCAAAACGCGCAGTTGTTGTTGCTGTTCGCCTAAAATTACGATCGCCTGACGCAGATTTTCACCAATTTCATTAGCTTCTTGGTAAAGCCGCCCGTTGTCTACTGCTAACCCAGCTCGACGACCGAGATCCTCGGCAAATATCAAGTCGGCATGAGTATAGACTCGCTGTGACTCAGCTGCCACAAAACTAATTGCTCCAAGCGTCCTACCGCGCGCTTGAATTGGGACGCACAGCGCCGATTTCATCTGAATTTGGCGTAAACTTTGTAAATGAGCGCGATCGCGGGCGAGATTTTGGAGTAAGCGATCGTCAATCTCTGGGTATAAAACTGACTCCCCGGTATGGATAACCTGGGCTACGCCCAACGTGCTATTTGGACTAACAGGATAGTGACAAGCTAAAGCTTCTAGCCACCGTACCTGAGATAATGCGGAATGAGCCACGCTCACTTGCCGGATCGAGCCGTCTGCTTCGAGAATGTGAATGCTACACCAATCTGCTAGCTGCGGTACGATCGATTGAGCTAGATTATGCAAAATAGTTTGATAGTCCAGAGAAGCAGCCAGAATGTTGCTAGCTTCAACTAAAAATCGTTCTTGTTCTTCAATCCGTTTGCGCTCCGTAATATCGACAAACGCTCCTATACTGCCTCGGCATTGACCTTGTTCGTCAAATAAAGGTGCGGCGTTGCCAAGTAATTTGACTGGGGGCGTACCTTCTTTTATTACTAAGTCTAACTCTACATCTAACACTGGTCTACCGCTGCTTGCCGCTTGTTGCATGGGTAACTCGGAAGCAGGAATTTCTTGACTTTGACGGAAGACTTTGTATGTCGGTCGTTCTTCTAATGGCGCGCTTTTAGAAGCATTAGCAGTTGATGATAGCCCCATTAGCTTTGCCATCGCTGTGTTGACGCGAATATACTGGCATTTTGGATCTTGGGCGATCGCAATTCCCAGGGGAATCACGTCGAGCAGCGTTTCCAACTCGTTGACTCGTCGCGCCAAATTTCGGTTGAGGTTGATAATTTCAGCTTCCGAGCGTTTGCGATCGCTCAAATCGACAGTAAAGCAAATTGCCGTGTCGGGTAACTGTTCTACAACTGCCGCACCCAATAGTACTGGCACTCGCGTTCCGTCTTTACGGATATACTCTTTTTCATAATAATTAAAACTACCAGCCGTACGCAGTTGTTCGATGACAAGTCGATTTTGCTCGGCATATTCTGGTGGTGTCATTTTCTGCCAGTGCAACTTTCCCGCTTTTAAGTCCTGCTGAGTGTAACCCACCATTTGTAGAAAAGCTTGATTCGCCTCCAGAATTTCCCCACTCAATTTGGTTAATATCACACCTACGATATTTGTCTCCGCCAAGCGCTGAAACCGAGATTCGCTAGCTTTAAGCGCAGCATCCAGCCTTCTACTCTCCGTGATGTCGCTCACGATTCCCGACATTCGATACGGGCAGCCTTGAGAATCTCTTTGAGCTTTTCCCCTAGCCACGCAATGACGATATTCCCCAGAGGAGTGCAGAATCCGAAACTCAGCTTCGCATTTTTGTCCGTGCAGCAGGTGATTTTTAACTACGGTTTTGATCTCGGGTAAATCTTCTGGATGAATTAAATCTAATAGCGCTGTGGGGGTGTGAGTAAATTCTGCCCGCTCGACCCCAATAATTTCTAATAACCTATCGTTGCAATAAACTTCATCGGTAGTACAGTACCAATCCCACACCCCATCATTAGCAGCTTCTAGTACTAATCGATAGCGTTCCTCGCTCTCTCTTAATTTATTGTTTGCCTCTTGAGCTGCCATTTCTACTTTATGCAGGCGGATAGCATTGCGGAGTGTCTGGCTTAGTCCCTCTACCGATAGTTTAGATTTCGATAAATAGTCATATGCCCCCGCTTTCATTAACTGGACGGCGATTTGCTCATCTCCTTGCCCTGTCAATACCACCAAAGGAACGGTAAAGCCCAAAGAGCGAATTTGTTGCACTAAACTCAAGCCATCGCCATCAGGCAAGCGATAATCTAAAAATACGCAGTCAAACTGCTGCTGTTGCAACTGGGCGATCGCTTCAGCACAGCCATTTGCTTCTGACAAATCCATCTTCACCCCAGCAGTGACTAACGCTCGCCTCACTGCCATGCGATCGACTTCATCATCATCTACAACTAAAATTTTGACTGGTTCTTCCATAAAAATCGGGAATCGGAAGTGGTATATACCCTGCTCCCTTCACTTAAGGCATTTCACTTAAAGTCCAATAATTATTCAGCGTTGCCATGACTTGGACAAAGTTATCAAACGTGACTGGTTTGAGAATATATCCAGCGACATTCAGGTTGTAAGCCTCAACTTTATCTCTGTCTTCGTTAGATGTCGTCAACATAACGACAGGGATCTGCTTGAGATTGGCATCACCTCGCAATTCTCGTAAAAATTCAATTCCATTCATTCTGGGCATGTTTAAATCTAATAAAATTAATCGCCGCTCTTGCGGGATTGGCGATGCGCCTTCACTTCCTCGCAAAATTGACAATGCTTCTATCCCATCACTAGCCGTATAGAGTGAATTGGTAATGTTATTTTTCTTAAACGCCCTTTTTACGTTCATGACATCCACTTCGTCATCCTCGACAAGCAGAATATGAATCATTTTGCCTTTCATTATGAAGTTTTATATATTCCATCTTGACTAAAATCGAAGCCTATATGCCTCAATCGTTTGTAGTATTTTTGAGGGAGCAGGGAGCAGAGGGGGAGAGGGGGAGTAATTACCAATTACCAATTACCAATCACCTTGTCCAAGTAAAATAAAAAGCTGCTCCTTGTCCTGGCTGTGATTTTAGCCGAATAGTACCTCCTTGTTGTTCGACAATTTTTTTGACGATCGCTAAGCCGATTCCCGTGCTTTCGATTGTGTCACGGGGCAACAGAGTTTGGAAGATACCAAATACCTTGTCGTGGTACTCGGGCGCAATTCCGTCTCCGTCATCGGCTACGACAAATTCATAATTTGAGGCATACTCTTGCACGGAAATACTGACTTTGCCATCCTGTCTGGGGTGGTATTTAATGGCGTTGCTAATTAAGTTAGTAAAGACTTGTTGTAAAGGCAATTTTTCAGTCACGATTGTCGGCATGGGTGCAATTTCAATTGAGAACGTTTCAGGTGGCGAGAGGGAGTCAACGACCTCTGCCAACAAATCTCCTACAGAAACTTCAATTTTTGGCGTATCCATCCGTCCGATGCGGGAATATTGCAGCAATCCGTTAATTAAGGCTTCCATGCGATGGACGCGCCCCCGTAGTAAGTTCATTTGGTGGCGCGTGTCTGCTGTCAGTTTATCTGATAGATCTTCTTCAATCCATTCTGATAAATTGGCGATCGCTCTCAATGGTGCTTTGAGATCGTGAGAAGCAACGTAAGCAAACTGATCTAATTCTTGATTGCGCTTTTCTAACGTCACGTTAGTTTGCGCTAGCACGGTTGTGAGATAAGTTAATTCCTCTGCCCGCGTTTTGAGTGCGTCTTCCGAAACTTTGCGATCGCTAATATCCAAACAGCAGCCAATATATCCAGCAAAACTCCCGTCGGGGGTAAACCGAGGACTGCCTTTTTCAAAGATCCAACGGTACTTACCATCCGCCCGTCGCAGGCGAAATTCTTGCGCGAACTCTTGCCGACTGTGAAAAGCTGATAAATAAGTTTCCATGCAACGAGAGACATCTTGAGGGTGTACTGCTTCAATCCAACCTTCTCCCAATTCCTGTTTTAAGCTGCGTCCGGTAAAATTCAACCAAGACTGATTGGCAAACTCCCACAAACTGTCAGTCCCAGCCATCCAGATCATCACGGGTGCGCCGTCTGCCATCGTGCGAAATCGAGCTTCGCTTTCCCGCAATTCTGCTTCTGCTTGCTTGGCTGCGGTGATATCCAACATCAATCCCCGCAGTTTAAATTTCCCCTCGCGATCGCGGGCAAAGTGCAGGCGATCGCGCAGCCACACCACACGTCCATCTGCGGCTATGCAACGGTATTCCAAACTACAATCGCGCTCTCGCTTTTCCTGGTGGTAAAAATGTACTATATTTGCCCGATCTTCAGGGTGAATGAGATTCTGCCAAAAGTTCGGCTGCTCTAACCACTGTTCCACCGGGTAGCCTAAAATTCCTACTGCACTTTGACTGACGAAGGTAAATCGTACGGTTGCTGGATCGTATTCCCAAGCAATCGTGTCTTCTAGCCCGTTGACTAAATCTTGAAATCTCTGTTGTACGGCTTCTAGTTGTGCTGTTTTTACTGGTGTCTTTGCCGATTCCGGCTCAGTCAAGTTTACTTCGGTTCGAGCGATACAAGTGACTTGCCGATCCGGTACGTCACTCGCTACTGGGATAACTTGTTCTTGCCACCAATAATAGTTTCCATCTGCTGCCAAAACTCTGTAGGAGACAGTGTAAGCCTGCTGACGAGCGATCGCTTGTTGCCGTTGCTGGTAATAGCGATCGCGATCTTCAGGATGGATGGTCTGCCAAAGTTCCCCAGGAACTGTTTCTATTTGGCTCATTTAGTTTTTGACTGTATTAGCAACTTTATTTTTATGCTAGAGAAAATTTTATGACACTGTTCGATTCATCAAATTTATTCAACCAGTATCGCAGTTAAACTATTAACTTACTAGAGTGGGATGGAAGGGTAAAATCTAAATATTAGAATTTCCATGAACTCTTTTTGTATAAGTCTTTCCGGCAGTTTTTAATAACAATTGTCGTCTTTTATGCCAAAAAATTTACAACTATTATCGAATTAAGTTTTATTATAAGTTTAAGCTAGAATACCTCAAGTTTAAAAAAATTAAAACATACAGAAAAGCCAAAAGTTCTCTCTTGAGGGGGATGAAAAAAACAGGGTAAAAGTATTAAAGCCATAAGTAGAGGTTTTTGCAGGATAGCAAAAGATTGTCTAGGCAATGATGGAGCATGAAAGCTGATGAGGATGGCAATGTAAATAAAAGTACTAAGATTGAATTGTTGAACAAAGCTAGAGTTAAAAACTTACTTGATATAGCACTCTTACAAGAGTTTATGGAATGGCTAGAGCAGTGAGTAAGGGCTGCGATCTACCTCGCTTTGAATCCCACTTGACTTTCAGTTGTAGGACATGCAGCCAAAGCATCATCTGTCATTTAGTACCAGACCAATGACAAATGACCAATGACAAATGAACAATGTAAAAAACATGAGTAAAATTCGCGTTGCTTTAATTGAAGACCACGACCTCACTCGCGTCGGGATCAGAACAGCACTACAACAGCGGCAAGAACTTGAAGTGGTAGGCGAAGCTGCCAACGCTAGCGAGGGTTTGCAGTTATTGCAGACAGTCCATCCCGATATTGCGATCGTGGATATCGGTTTACCTGATAAAGATGGCATTGAACTAACTAGGGAGATTAAGGCAGCCGCAAGCGAGGGAGAAGGATTTACTACCAAAGTTTTGATCTTGACTTTGCGAGACAATCGAGAAGCAGTGTTAGCTGCTTTTGCGGCGGGGGCTGATTCTTATTGCATGAAGGATATTAGTTTCGATAACTTACTAGAAGCATTGCGCGTCACCCACAGCGGCAATGCTTGGATCGATCCCGCGATCGCCCGCATTGTTTTACAGCAAGTCAAACCCGCACCTGCCGAAGTTCCTGCTGCTGTAGTCGCTGAAGTTAGTAAAGAAGACAAAGACAACAAAACTGTTGCTATCCATGCAGCTGATGAAGACTACGACCAAATGTTAGCTGCTTACCCCCTCACCGAAAGAGAATTAGAGGTATTGCAACTAATTGTAGAAGGTTGTAGTAATGCTGTAATTGCGGAAAAACTATACATTACCGTTGGTACGGTAAAAACCCACGTCCGCAACATCCTGAACAAACTCTGCGCCGATGACCGCACCCAAGCCGCAGTCCGCGCCCTCAGATCTGGATTGGTTGGCTAGGTTTTTGTAGAGACGCGATATATCGCGTCTCTACAGAGAAATATTTACAAAAGCTCAACTTATAGTAAGTATTACTATAAATTTTGTTAAGTTAGGTTTATCAGTCGGTAGTGAATGTCTAATAGTGGGGTAAAGAGTTGCATCGCAAGGTCAAAAGAGGCAAGTGCTAAGTTTCTAACCTAACGGCAAGCTATGCGATCGCTTGAAATTGGGCGTAAGATTCAGAACCCAGATTTACCCATGACACAGTTATTTGCTTTGTCTCCGCGCTACTGTCTTGATGATGAACTACCCTGGTTGGAAGCAATCGATCCTAGCCGTCACTACTGGATTGCTGTTAATGGCGATCGCAGCGCGATCGTCGCAATTCCAGGGCTAACAGTCTCCTCTTTTGACGAGTTCAAGCAAGCAATTCGGCAATTTAGAGCCTTGCAAGTAGGGGAACAAATGTCTGTAGCACGGGCAGCCAGTGCTTGTACTGTTTACTGCATCAGTTCTAACTGCTATGCCATCTCAGCAAAGGTAAATGGTGCTGCTATATGGCACTTATTCGATTATGAAACTTTAGAGAGTCTGCTAATGACTGCATATCCAGACTGGCAATGCAGCCCTAAAGATATCGAAATGGGTCGCCAACTCCTAGCAAAATCTTTTCAGATAGTGGTTAGTGGCGAGTGGCTGGTGGCTAGTGATTAGTGGTTAGACTCTTTGCAGTCACTGATAACTGTTCCTTTCCTATCGCTTCAAACTCAACAACTCCTGCGGTGAGGCTAAGAGTTTGATTTTGGTGGCAGCAATTTCTTGCTGAGAATTGAGTAAAAAGAACCAAGAAACGTTCACGCCAAACAGAGGGGTTTGCACTTTCCCCACGACTTGCACCTCTAAATCGCCTTCCACAACCTGGGAAATTCCTCGCTCTGGCTCCAACTTCATCCCCTGAGCTTCCCGCTGCAAGAAGGAAGCGATCGCCTCTCGTCCCAAAATTCCTGCTTCAAAAGGAGGATACATCACTCCATCTGTAGCGAATAAATTTGCACAGGCTTGATAATTTTCTGTGTTTAAAGTGTCAAAGTAACGAATAATGGTAGATTCTGTAATTCCTGCTATTTGTTGTACCGTATCCTGCGGCGATCGCGTTGATGCTTCCATGCGATTCATTCATCCCTCTCGACAAAAACAGCTTGCGCTTAACGCTCACGATCGCATATAAGAGCAGGTCAAAACCTGCCCCTATAGAAGGATTCTAGAATTTTTCATTTGTAACTCGTCATCACTCATTTGGGTGTACTATCCGAATGACATATAACGAGTAACCGGATATCAAATTAGCCCCCAGCCACTCGCCAATCACAAATGACTAACTTAACCAGCGACCAAATCAAACAAAAAGCCTTAGAAATAGGGTTTCACAAAGTCGGCATTGCCGCAGTGGAAGCAGTAGGAACTACAGAGCGGCAGAGGTTGCAAGCTTGGTTGCAACTGGGATATCAAGCAGATATGGCATGGATGGCAAACCCCAAGCGGGAGGATATTCGTTTAGTCATGCCAGAAGTGCGATCGCTAATTTGCGTGGCGCTCAACTATTACACTCCTCACCAGCATTCTACAGATCCAACAAATGCAAAAATTTCTCGTTATGGCTGGGGTAGAGATTATCACAAGGTATTGCATAAAAAGCTCAAAGCCTTGAGTCAGTGGTTGCGATCGCAAGCAGCAGATATCCAAACGCGGTTCTATGCTGATACGGGTCCAATTCAGGATAAAGCGTGGGCGCAACAGGCAGGTATCGGTTGGATTGCTAAAAATGGTAATGTGATTACACGAGAATATGGTTCTTGGGTATTTTTGGGTGAAGTGCTGACTGACTTAGTTTTGACCCCAGATAGAACCCATACGCAACATTGCGGTAATTGTACTCGCTGCATAGAGGCATGTCCCACACAAGCAATTACGCAGCCTTTTGTCGTCGATGCCAATCGCTGCATTGCTTATCATACAATCGAAAATCGTGCCGAACAGTTACCTGAAGCGATCGCTTCCCGTCTTGATGGTTGGGTAGCTGGTTGCGATATTTGTCAAGATGTTTGTCCTTGGAACCAGCGTTTTGCTCGCACGACAGACATTAACGAATTTCATCCTTATGCACGCAATCTCGCACCAAAACTCACAGAACTAGCAACAATAGAAGACGGCGAGTGGGATCGGCGCTTTACAGGTTCAGCCTTGCGGCGGGTCAAACCCGAAATGCTGAGAAGGAACGCCCGTGCTAATCTTGAATCGTCGGCTACGATTGTTTATTCCGATTCACTGTAATGACCATTAAGGTGATATTTTTTGATTTTGACGGTACTATTGCCGATACACTTTACTCCATTGTCGGTATTACTAATCGCTTAGCTGTAGAATTCGGACATAAACCCATCAGCACCGCAGAAATCGCTCAGATTAAAAACCTGAGTTCGCGTCAAATTATCAAACAATCAGGAATTTCAATTCTCAAATTTCCCCTGTTAGTTGCTAAAGTCAAATCAGAGCTGAATGCAGAAATTTCTAAAATTCAACCTTTTCCCGAGATTAAAGAAACTTTAGTGGAATTGAGAAAACGAGTTGATAAAGTCGGCATCCTGAGTTCTAACTCTAAAGATAATATTTTTGCTTTTTTGGAACTCAATGATATGGATTATTTATTTGATTTTATTTATACAGAAGCCGCTCTCTTCAGTAAAAGTAGAGTCATCAAAAAGATTTTGAAGCAAGAGAAGATTGCACCGTCAGAGAGCGTCTATATCGGAGATGAAACCAGAGACATAGAAGCAGCAAAAAGAAGTAAAGTCACTGCGATCGCCGTTAGTTGGGGTTTCAACTCCGCCGCAGCCCTGGAACAATATCAGCCCGATTTTCTCATCCACCAACCAGCAGAACTCATCGCGGCGATCGATAAATTAAAGACTAGTGATGGTTGTTGGTAATGGGTAATGGGTAATTGTTGGTTGTTGGTTGATGGTTGACCGCTCCCTTGTCCCCCTTGTCCCTTCTTCCCTGCTCCCTGATAACTGCCTACTCCTCGTCTGTTTCCATTTCTTCCATCAGGCTGACTCGATCGATCGCAAATCCTATTTGCGTCGCTAACTGAACAAATAAGTCAATTTCTTCCTGTTGCCAATTTCTCGGTTCGGAACAGTGATGGGCAATTAATAATCCCAGTAACTCATTGTTTTTCAAGATTGGTGCTACCAAATTAGCTTTAACTGCAAACTGCTCTAATAATCGGCGATAGCAGTCTTCAACTCGTCCCGCTTGGTAAATATCATCAATGACTGTGACATGACCTTGCTTGTAGATTTCGGCATACTTTTCTCTCATGCAAGGATCGTCAATTCTCACTCTTAAAGTTTGGGGCCAGCCTGGGGCAACAGACTCTGCCACGACAATGCCATCCCAATTACTAGAATCTAGACCGTAAACGACTACGCGATCGGTTTTGATCGCACGCCTGACTTCTTTCACAGCAGTTTTCAGTAACTCTTCTAAAAATTGAGCTTGCTGAATTCGCAAAGTAATTTCTGTGAGTAAATCGGCACGTTCGGCATCGGCTTCCTGCTTTTCTAAAAATGTAACTTGTTCGGATGCTACTCCTACCTGTTTTGCCAAATGAGAGAATAACTCAACTTCATGAGGCAACCAAAGCCTAGGTTCGGAACATTGATTAACAATCAATAAACCAAATAGTTGACCGTTTTTAGTAATCGGCGCTACCATCTGCGCTTTGATCGCAAACTGTTCTAACAATTTAATATGGCAATCGGTCAGTTCTCCCCCATAAATATCGTGAGTTACGCAAATTCGACCATTGATATACTTTTCTACGCCCTCGTTCGATTCAGAAAAATATGTGTCGGTAATTTTAATCTTTAAGCAGGAAGGTAAGCCAGGTAAAACAGATTCAGCGACAACATTACCACTCCAGTCAGGATTAAATTGATACACAAAAACTCGATCGGCGCTGAGAGCGCGACGTATTTCTTTTGTAGCGGTTTTTAACAACTCATTGAGATATTGTGCTTGTCGAAACTTGAGCGAAATTTCGGTCGCTATTTTAGCTGACTCAATCGTGGCAATTTGTTGATGGCTAACATCAACCTTTTCCAATGCTGCACTATTGAGAATTGCTAGCGGAGAGTAAGAGTCATCCGGTTCTAATTTTGGCTTTTCACCTGCATCGACAGCAGATTTTGCTGGACGCATAGCTCGATTCGCAAAAAAAGCAGTCAACAAACCAATTAGTAGCAGCGATGCGACAACAGTTTCGATTAAAAGAGTCACTGGCAGCTGAGTGGGAGAATCAGCCAGGTCTGGATTGTCCACGCGGGCTTCAGCTTGGGCATTAAACTGTGGGACTAGGCGATCGTCAGCTTGCGCAAGGCTTTTGTCAGTCAAAACTGGCAAAATCCCAACAGCAATAATTAACGCTACGAGCTTGGTTCTAAAACTGCTTTTTTGCCACCAAAGGCGATGTTTGGAAAGCTTAGTCCCTGGGTCTGGATTATTGCGGCAAGATGGCGGATAATTATCTCTAGAGTCGTGAATTGTTATACTGCTAAAATTATTAAATTGTATACATCTAGAGGTAGTGGTACGTCTACGGGTGGAATACTGCTCGGCAAAATGGAAAGGAATTTGACTCATTGTGCGCTCGCTTGGCTAATACTCTGAAAACTGCCGCCGAAAAAACTTTCACATTTAGCATCTTGAGGTCATTTTTAAATTTTTGCAATACTTTTCAACATAGGTAGCCGCATTTAGCTTTTTAATTTTAGACATATGTACTTACTTCTCGGTCAACTTGTTTATACCAGCTTTGCAGGCAAAGGATTCAAAACTGTTTGCAGTCCGCAGGTTTCGCCAGAAATTCAGCAAGCTTTCTTGCAACATGTAGTTTCCCAACATTGGGATTCTTACAATCCTCCAGAACCCAAATATCGTGCGGCTTACATATATCAAATCGACTCAGAGCAAACTTTGTTTGGCTGGTTATACAACGATGGCGTGGACGAGCTAGGACGCGGCAACGTACCATATTTTATTTGTTATTACATTTCAGAACCACTGTTTGATTTTCAACTAGCAAATATATTTACTTGTTTGGAGCGAGGACCAGTAACAATCTTAGATCGACACCAGCCTCGCGCACATACAAAAACCAAGGTTTTATCAAATTTGTGGGACTACCCACCAGCAAAAGCAGGGGTGTCAACTCCTCTGTACCTGCGACAGCAAAGCTATACAGACTTGCGCCAAGGAAATTTGTTGGAGCTATTTGTGCCGATTGACGCACAGGAAAGTGCCGTCGATTTCCCCGAAAGAACTTACGAGCAGCAAATGGCGCATCTCTCTATTTATACTAGTTATGCAATTGATGGCTTAGAGCTTGAACCGGGGCATGTTCTTACAGCAGATGTTGCGACTATTGCAGTCGATCCGATCGCCTCTAAGAGTCAGTCAAAACCCAAGTTACCGTTGTATCAGTTCTACAAACAAACATTAGGAAAAGATCGAGAGTCAGAAAGTTTGATTCAGAAGGGTTCGACAAATTTATTATCTAAATACAAAAAAAAATCGACTGCCAGCCGCGATCGCCACTCTATGTCAGCAAATTCTAACTCCGGTCGCTTGGCATTAGCAGGAAATAACTTCTCCCCAGTCGATTTGAAGCCGTTGGTATTAGGACAAACAGTTGATAATAACGCCGAACGCCTGACTTGGGGTTATAAAAACTCTCAACTTTGGCTCAAAGTTGGCATTTTAGCAAGTGCGGTAGCGCTCGGGTTTTCGCTATACGGTCTGATGCATTCGGGTATGTCTAATACCGATTCGCGAGTCTACGTAGCATCGCAAGTCAAGCGCGATCGAAACTACAAAGCCTTGGCAGCAGTTCCTAACGTCCCTTCGGGTACGTTTCGATATGGTGGCTCTACCACTTTTGCGCCACTGCGATCGCCCACAACTGTCGCAACGATTGCCCAAGCTCAGCCACAATTTGAACTACTCTACACCGATCCTTATAAAAATAGACATGGCTCTACCGTAGGCATCCAAATGTTGCTAATAGGTAAACTCAGCTTCGCACAATCTTCTCGCCCGATTCGAGCGGCAGAATTAAGACGAGCCCAACAACTCGGTTTTACTTTAGAACAAATTCCCGTTGCGATTGATGGCATTGCTCTATATGCCAATCCTCAAGTTGCCGTTTCTGGGTTAACGCTGTCCCAAGTTAAAGATATTTTCACTGGGAAGATCGTTAACTGGAAACAACTCGGTGGCTCGGATTTACCGATCGTACCCATTAGCCGCGATCCTCAAGTCAGCGGTACTGCTAATTTTCTGCAAGAAAAAGTTCTGGCAGAAGAAAATTTTGGCTCCAACGTGCGATTAGTTAACACGACAACCGATGCTATCCGTACCGTCGCCAAAACTCCAGGCGGAATCAGCTACGCTACTGCCTCAGAAGCAGTTCGCCAGCAGAGCATAGATCCTATTTCTTTAGCAACCATCTCTCCCTTGCCACTGGCTGCAAGTAACGGTGGCTTTGTTTCTCCTTTCGACCTCCAGCGCAAAAATGTCGCTAATACTACAGCTTTTGCTAACGGGACTTACCCCTTAACTCGTCGCCTTTACATCATCGTCAAGCGAGATGGCAGCGTTGACGAACGCGCTGGGATTGCCTACACGAATTTATTGTTTTCTGAAGAAGGACAGCAACTCGTGGAGCAAGCCGGTTTTGCCCCCTTGCGCCTACGCTGAGATTTTACCTTCTAAATACTCGCAAAAGTGAAAAAAATCTATTTTTTTACATCTGGAAATTTCTTCGACCGGATAATCTTTTTTGATCTAAATATATTGGCTTTTACGAATTGTCTAGCCTGCCTCTAATGCTCAATGAAGACTCTAAGTTTTTTCTTTAAAACAGTGGACTGGCCGATCGCTTGCCACTATGCTCGAAAGAGAGGGTTTGTCAGCCTAATAACCGCCAACAACTGTTTTATTCAAATGCAAGACATTATAGAGACACACGGCTGCGAACTTCACGGAGTTGCACGCCTCGTTCAACTAGAACGCGCTATATGCAATCTCTTTAGAGTCTAAATGTGCATTTTTAGGAGTAGCGTCAGAATTGCAGCTATATTGACCGCAATTATATTTATTCTGTTGTCGCAGCAAAATCAAGTGTAATCCTTGGAGTTATTTGCTAGCGATGCAGTGAATAGTGATGTATGGTATTTAACTTTCAGGAATAATAACTTAGTGGTATGCTGCTGCTAATCAATCTCACCTAGCACTTAAGCTAATGTTACAAAAACTATAGAGCCAAAAAAACTATGTCAGTGAAACTTCGCAAGCAGCATCTAACCGTGTTACCTCAAAACTTACCAACAAATAAAACATTTAATCTTTTAAGCATTGGGCAAAGAGGCGTAGGAAAAACGGTTTTCCTCGTCGGTAGCTATACGGAGCTACAGACTGAAAGTTCCAAAAAGCAACCGCACAAATTATGGTTTGAATGCCAAGACAACCAGGTAAAGGAAAATGTAGATAAAATTCTTAAATATATAGACCAGACGGATCAGTATCCACCACCGACGATGAAAGTCGTCAACTTCAGCTTTAACCTAAAACGACAAAGCTTTTGGGGTGAAAAAACAGTATGCCATTTCCGCTGGAATGATATCCCTGGCGAAATCTGCGACGTTCACAACTCTGATTTTCGCGAACTCGTGTTTAACTCGCATGGCTGCTGCGTGTTTATTGATGCCTACGCTCTCAGGCACAGCGATGCTTACATTCAAGTATTGGAAAATATCTTCGAGCAAGTCATGGCATTGACGAGCTTGGTTTATCTCAATGGATTAGATTATCCATTAGCTATAGTGCTGACTAAGTACGATCTATTAGAATCTAATGCAGCAACTCAAAAAGTCATAAAAAATAAATTAGAACCTTTGATCGCTCATCTCAACACCGTCAAAGCGCGCTACGAGATTTTTCATTCCTCTATACCTCTAGTCCGAGAAAACAACACAGTAACTCTCAAACCCAAAGGAACAGCTATCGCTTTTCTTTGGTTAGTATGGGAGCTAAATAAAATACATAGCTCCAGTGCAGAGAATCAGCTTTTGGGATTAATTCATCGCATTATTCCTGGCGATGCCAACGCTCGCTCGAAGAACCCTAACGGAGTGATGCAATCTTTATTCGATTCTAACCGCAAACTGAGTAATCAAAGCGATCGCCACTCCTCTGTTAGAGAGAAAATGGGGTCGAAACTCGGGTGGTTCCTCGGCATTGGTTTAGTTGGAATAGCCCTACTCTCCCTACTCGGTTACCAACGGTCTACTTCACAGATTCGCACGGGTGAAGCATTGTACGATGTTGAAGCTTTACAACAAGCTGGAAAACTAGATAAAGCGATCGCTTCGTTAGAACAACTAGTACAAAACAATCCCGATAATATAGATTTGCGTTTGCGTTTAGCAGAGCAATACGAGCTAACAGGTAATGCTGCTGGTGCGGAAAAAACTTACGACCAAATTTTGGCAAGACAAAACAATAACCTTAAAGCTTTAGTACGCAAAGCCGTGCTGCGTCAAATTCATAAAGATAGTCAAGGTGCGGCTCAGTTATTTGAGCAAGCAGAAGCAGCGGCTCCAGATGCTCTGAAACCACAAATTCGCACCTTAGCTAAAAAAACCTTAAATTCTTCTCAAGAAAATCAGAAGTTGAAAGGAGCGAAAACCACAGAACTCAAGAGCGATTGATAGGTTTTATACTCCAGATAATTGCGGCTAGCTCTCAAATCTTCTCTGTCCGTATAGGGGAAAGTGTAGCATTTATAGCTGCTCAAAATTTGCAGTTCGATTGGCAACTTGCCTCTAGCCTCTTTTTGATGAGTGTTGCGTTCAGAGAAGTTCTTCCATTAAAAAAGTCTTTACTAAAAGTGAATTGGCTGTATAATAATTTACAACGCTATCAAGATCGTTTATATAATATGCAGTTGTCAGAGAAAAAACGTTACAGTCTTGATGCGCGCACTACTAGTAAAAGCTAGCTCAACAACCAACAGCCAATCGGCAATTTATAGGATGAGTGCTAGCAGATTTACCGAAATAATGTATGAAGAAAAGCCGCAAGTTGCAATTAATAATTCTGTGGTTACCTGTATCTAGTTTTTGCTTTTGTTTCAATCTCCTTTCAATCGATATAGTCAGAGCAGAAGCATGTTCCGATCGGGAAATTAATTCTTATATAACCAAGCTGGGCAACACTAACGAATGGATATTCACTGTAGCAGCGCTGAAAAAGTGTGGCGATCGCGCAGTAAAAGCATTGAGTCAAGAATTACAGCAAAAGGACGAAAGCATTAGAATTAATGCGGTTGCCGCTTTGGGAAGTCTGGGAGCAGCGGCGCACTCGGCAATTCCGGCTTTGAGCGTTACAGCTTTAGCAGATAAAAGTCCCGTAGTACGTTCTAGTGCAGCATACGCGCTTGGTAGTATGGGAGTAGCAGCAGAAAGTGCCGTCCCCGCGCTCACAGTCGCACTACAAGATGAAGATAGATCGGTGCGATCGATGGTCGTATCTGCAATTGGTAGCATGGGAGCAGCAGCAGAAAGTGCCGTTCCCGCACTGAGCCAGACGCTCCGCGATCCCGATCGCACGGTGCGATCGAACGCTATCTATGCTTGGGCTAAAATTGCAACTGGCTGGCAGCAAAAAGCCACAACGCTTTCCCATCTCCAATTAGAACAAGACATTCGCGAATTGGAAACGGCGCTGAAAATTATTGAAACCAGTCAAGAGTTATTTCCAGAAGCAGAGGTAGCGCTCTTACGTCAGTCATCGCAAGTACTCAAATCGCATCGCTACCCCAACGGGAGCGAGATCGCGCTGAAATTGCTCTCACAGTATCGATGGCTACCAATTGGCATAGTATATATCGCTACGCTGACATCATTTTGGTCGCTACTCCTCTGGCAGCGTCCGCTGTGGATTTTAGGTATTAACAATGCATTACAACGATACTCTAGCATTGGGTTACCAGGTTTTTCTGGCAGAATGAAATTGCCAATTAACTGGTTAGTTTTAGTTGGTTTTTTCCACTATCATCCCAGAGTGCTGAATGCTTGGTTTGCTACCCAAACGCTCGACCCTCAGATGCAGCAGCAGGCACTCGCTCAATCTAATTCTGCAAGCAAACCTACTGATGTGCCGTTGTTAGAAGCAAATAGCGTGCAAAAATATGCCAAAGCGATCGCCTGGGAATGTATCAAACAGACATTTCAGCCAGCCGCAGTCAAACGCGAACAATTACTCAGTGAGATTGGGGCGATCGCAGGATACGATACCGCTAAAATTTACCTAGAACATTTAGAGCAGAATCTCGGTTTGCTGCAAGCGATCGGTAAGGCACAAGATAAAGTGCGCTTTACTCACGATCTGTTAGCAGAATATCTAGCTAGCCAATATCTCGTAGAATTATGCTGCGACAATGAAAACAACTGGCGCAAGTTTTTGGCGCGAGTAGACACCGTTCCCGATTGCGTGGCGATGAAGAGATTTTTATTATCTGTACGAGACTGCTGCATGGCTTTACAGGCAACAGTAAAAGTTCCTAGCTTTGTGACTGAAGAACTGAGTCAACGTGCTGGCATCGCTCAAAAATCACCGTCACAGATCCAGGCTGTATAAACGAGTGGAAATCGGAAATGGACTGACAACTTTGTAGAGACGTTACATGTAACGTCTCTACACTGACAACTGATTAGCTAAACTACTCGTATAAGGACGATAGTATTAGCAATTCATGACACCCGAAGAAATTGCCAACACCCTAACAGATTTATTTCATTCTGCACCCGTACAAGCGATCGCTCCTGGTTCCTGGCAAATCGAAACACCGGAATTTCGCCTGTTAGTACTGCTATCAGACGATCGCTCTTGGCTGCGAGTATTATTACCAATTTTATCGGCGCAGGCAGCTCAACCGTTTTTGGAACAGTTACTCGAAGCTAACTTTGACGAAACTCAGGAAGTGCGCTACGCCTTACATCAAGGAGTCGTGTGGGGAGTCTTTCAGCACAGTCGTGAAAGTTTGAGTACGGCAGATTTTACCGAGGCGATCGCGCGCTTAATTTCCTTAAATCAAGCGGGGTTAACAAATGTATTTAACCAGTTGGTAGAAACGAAACTACGGCAAATCGTCACAGCGCAAAAGCAGCAAGGACAATCTCTAGAAGCTACCCTGCAAAATCTGAGCAGAATGTACGACGAGGGATTGCTAGGCGACTTACAACAAGGAGCGGAGTCGCGGGAGCAAGTCATGGCAGCATGGAAATATCAGTTAGAAAGGTTGTGGTTGGAAGTAGAACCATAATGGATATTATTCAAATCCTCCGGCAAGATTACCAAAGATTCCCAGACAACCAGACATATAGCATCTATGCTTCAGATGTCTTTTTTCAAGAGCCCCTCAACCGTTTTCGCGGTGTCGAGCGATACAAACTGATGATTAATTTCATCAACACCTGGTTTATTGCAGTCAAGATGGATTTGCATGACATTCGCCAGGAAGGGGACACTATCAAGACAGAATGGACGTTGAGTTGGAATACTCCCCTCCCCTGGAAACCTCGCATTGCGATTCCTGGCTGGAGTGAGTTACACCTCAATCCCCAAGGATTAATTGATTCCCATATCGATTACTGGAACTGTTCGCGATTAGATGTGGTGAAACAGCATTTCGGTAATGGGTAATGGGTAATGGGTAACTGATTAACGGAGTAAAGCTTATGATTACTAGTCCACAATTACGATTGATGTCACCGCAAGAGTATTTAGAATGGGAACCTATGCAACAACTGCGCCACGAGTATATCGACGGCGAAGTTTTTGCCATGGCTGGGGGAACAAAACCCCATAATCGTATTGCTTTAAACTTAGTCACTACTTTAGATAGTCATCTAGTTCAAAGTGATTGTGAGGTGTACATTTCAGATGTGAAAGTACAAGTTGCTACTGCTAATAGTTATTGTTATCCCGATGTTGTCGTTACCTGCGATCTGAGAGATCGGGAATTTAATTCAATCGTTCAACACCCTTGTTTAATTGTTGAAGTGCTTTCCCCTTCTACAGAAGCATACGATCGCGGTGGTAAGTTTGCTCGATATCGTCAGTTGGAAACTTTGCAGGAATATGTTTTAATCGATTCCGAACAAATTGGTGTAGAGTGTTTTCGGCGCAACGAACAAGGTTTGTGGGTGCTTTATCCTTACGCAACAGAAGATACGATCGCTTTGACAAGTGTGGGTTTATCTTTACCCATAACTGCACTTTATCGCCAAGTCAAATTTGAGACGAAACCCGCACCCAAATCGATAACTGTATGTCCGCGAGAAATACCTAATTGCGCCACAAGCGATCGCTCTGCTGCTACTGTAGAAGAAGTTTGATTGCGATCGAAAGCTGCAACCCCTGCCTAATCTTTAAAATCAACCCCAACTTGTTGTAAGTCATTGTAGTGCCAAGTAGGAATCTGCATAGTTCTTTTGCCTCAATAATTCCTTGCTGCAAACAAGATAAGACATTAATTCGAGCCTAAGCGCAAAACAATACTACCCTGAAGCACATCAGTGCGATCGCCATAACTACTTACAGTAATCGATTGTGTTTTGTCAAAAAACGGTTTTGCTGCCACTTCTAATAGTTTAACTAATGGTAATTGCCGCTCTAAAATTTCTCTACTTCTAGGTAAATTCAAATATAGATAACCCTGATTTGGCTGAGGAATAGCTTTTATGGCAGATTGAAACTGAGAACTTTTCAATAAAGAGTTGGTTTTTGCTGCTTTTAAAGCTGCCTCCATTGCTGCAACTGAAGAAGTGAAAATTTCGTATTTATCTATGGTAGTATAAACGCCTTGGACTTTAGCTTTAAGAGTGAGTAACGAGCGATCGCCTAGCTCGGATGGACTAGATGGAACTGGATTTACCTGCATCCAAGCATAGATTTTTTGCTCGTTTGAAAATAGAGGTGTAATGCTCAAACCTCGATTTTCAGCAATTGTATTGAAGCGATCGATCGCTAAATCTGTCCCTTCAGACTTCTCGGCAATAAAAATCCAATCAGCACTCGTACTAGCATCTTTTTGGGGCAGCATTCCTAAAGCATATTCCCCTTGCACCCAGCTAAAAATATCTTGCGAAATATCTATACCCCAACTATCTTGTAATTTAGCTAAAGGTTGAGCGATCGAGCGCGAAATTGCATCATTACTAGAACCAGATAGGACAGTTGTAATTTGTCTCCATAATTGATTTAAGTTAGTATTTTGTAAATGGCTCAAATCTAAACCCGCGATCGCTAAATTGGTTGTTGTAGGTAAATATTGTAATGCTTGCACGGGTTCAGACAGCATTTTACCAGCAGGAGCGAGTTCTGTCTGATTAGCAGTTATTGAGGTTTCTGCGACAATTCCTTGTGGATTCAATTTTAAGGCAATAATTTGACTGTCATAAATTTGTTCTTGCGGTTCTTTCCCCAACAAAGTTGTCACTTGAGGCAAATTGAGAAAGATTACGCCAATTCGCTCAGTAGGTAATAAACTTAATGCGTGTTGATATTGAGCAGAATCATTCAAACTCAGATCGGGTGCTTGGACGTTATTAATTGCTTCTCGCAATACTTTAGGATGATTGGCAAATAAAATAAAGCGATCGCCCACTGCTGCGCCGACAAGAGAGATTTGTTCTTGTAGGGGCGCACGGCTGTGCGCCCCTACATTTACCCGATTGCGATCGGAGAAAATATTAACACCTTGATAAGTTTCTGAAACTAAATCTCTACCTGCGATCGCCCGTTGGGAAAATAATAATTGTAAAAATTCTCTACTTTTAACCGAATTTCTGCTAGTTAATACCATTAAATATCCTGGCTGATTGCCATTTGTCGCATCACGATCGATATCTGGACTCGTCAAAGCCAAAGTAACTTCTTCCCCCAACCAAGGTTGAATATCTTGGCGATAGTCGAGACTGCTACTAGCTAGTAAACTAGACTTAAAGCGTTCTAGTTCTTGACGCGACTGCCTGCGATCGCTCGGACGCGCTGCCAATTGCCGCAAAGACTCTAGTTTTTCTGGATTGACTAGCAAAGATACCATTGCAGGTGCTTGCTTAGGCACAAATATCGCTGCTGCTGGTGTATTTGTCGTACCACCTCGTAGTAAGCTGAGAGGACTTTGGGCATTAATCCAATAAAAACCGCCAACGCCAATTAGTAGCAGCACTACCACAGCAGTTGCTATGGCAGAAAAAAATAAGCTTCGCTTCATGATAATTTACAACTGTCTTGCTAATCGTCATTGGTCACTGGTCACTGGTCACTGGTCACCGTCCCTAACCCACAGCCCCTCATTATGAATCCTTTTAACCAAATTAGTGTAGAAGAACTGGCTCAGATGTTAAGTTCTGATGCTAGAGAGCAATTGCAATTGATCGACGTGCGCGAACCGGATGAAGTCGCGATCGCTTATATTGACGGGTTTGAAGTTCTACCCTTGAGCCAATTTGCTGATTGGGCTGATTCTATCCCCACACGCTTCGATCCTCAAGCAAAAACCATAGTCATGTGCCACCACGGTATTCGTTCGGCTCAAATGTGTCAGTGGTTGAGCCGTCAAGGTTTTACAAATCTTAGAAATTTAGCAGGGGGAATTGATGCTTACTCTGCTGCGATCGATCCATCTATTCCTAGATACTAGGACAGTTATCAGTGACCAGTGACCAGTGACCAACAACCCTTAACGACTCACTGTTCCCCGTTCCCCATCCCCAACAGCGTTCAGTAATAATTGCTACCAAACAATTTTTAATTTTAAGCAAAAGTACAGTCTATATTAAATTTAGGGTTGCCGAAGCTACACAGAGGATTGCTCCGGTCGAATTTGTCTAGGTAGTTTTAACTCTGCCGGATGTAGGTCATAAGATTTAACATGTATATATTGACAGACAGTAAGTTTTATGTAGACTCAGGGTATCTTTACCTGAGAAATAGCTAAAACCGTGTAGGAGTTGAGGCACAATCGAAATATAACTTTGTATTTATTTAACACGGTCTATCTTTTTTGCTATCTTGAATAACTAAAAATTAAAAAAATCTACAGATTGCATTTACATTTCTTAAATTCGCTTCTCATCTCACTATTCTCATTTCACCTATGCAAGTGCAGCTAAACGATCGCCAACAGCATATACTTTGGGCAACGGTACGACATTACATTGCCACTGCCGAACCCGTGGGTTCCAAAGCTTTATTGGAAGAATATAACCTCGGCGTGAGTTCTGCAACCATTCGTAACGCGATGGGAGTGCTAGAAAAAGCTGGTTTACTTTATCAACCTCACACCTCGGCGGGAAGAATTCCCTCTGACTCTGGCTATCGGATTTATGTCGATCGCCTCATAACTCCTTCCGATGTCTGGGGACGACAGGTAGAACAGCTACTCCAAGAGCAATTAAAGTGGGAAGATTGGAGCTTGGAAGCTTTATTAAGAGGTGCAGCGCAGATTCTAGCTAAGGTAAGTGGTTGCATTACTTTAATTACCATGCCCAGCGCTAACATGGCACGGTTACGCCACATTCAACTGATTCAAATCGAGTCAGGGCGGATAATGTTGATCGTGGTGACAGATACTTATGAAACCCAATCAGTCTTGTTAGATTTGCCAACTTCAGAAGCGGAAATAGTCTTAGAATCAGAACCAGAAGTTATAGAAAGAGAGCTACAAATACTCTCCAACTTCCTCAATAGCCAACTGCGCGGGCGATCGCTGTATGAATTAGCATCACTTGACTGGAATCAATTAGACTGCGAATTTCAACAATATGGCGATCGCTTAAAAACTGTATTTGCAGATATTTGTCGGCGGACTCAGCCACTCCCAACTAGCACGCAAATTACTATCCGAGGTGTATCCGAAGTCTTGCGTCAACCTGAGTTTGCTGAATTGCAGCAAGTTCAAACAATTCTACATTTATTAGAAGAAGAACAGCAGCAGCTGCTACCTTTTATTTTTGAGGAACCAGAATTAGATTCCAACTCCAGGCGGCGAGTTACAATTCGGATCGGCTCGGAAAATACGCTCGAACCTATTCGTGGTTGTACCCTGATTTCATCTACCTATCGACGCGGTACAGTTCCCGTGGGCAGCGTGGGAGTCTTAGGACCAACCCGCTTAGATTACGAAACTGCGATCGCCATAGTCGAAGCTGCTGCTGATTATCTGTCTGATGCATTAAGCAACTAGCGAAGTCAGAAGTCAAAAGTCAGAAGTCAAAAGCGTTTTACACACAACTTTTTGACCAATGACAAATGACAAATGACTATTCTACATCTTGCCTTTTTGCATCACTTCTTGCAAATGTTGCCGGATCTCTTGCGCTTGCTGTCTATCTTGTTCGCGTAATTTTTGGAACAACTCTACACAAGGTTGAGAATCCATTGACTGAGCGTCATTGATGTATGTTTCATATGCTTTGACAGCTTCAGCCTTATGATGTAACGCTGTGAGCAAATCATATTCTAAATTGCTCATTGCTCTTTCACTTCCAGTAGCAGTCATAGATTTACCCTCCGAAATTCAAAATCGTAACTAATAACCACCTTACTTACCGAAATAGGAACTGCATCTGTCAAAAAGTGGATGAATTCGGGAGTCGGGAATCGGGAGTCGGGAGTCGGAGGACAAGGGGGACAAGGGAGAATGGCTGCAATTAACTAACGACAAATGACCAATGACAAATGACCGACAAAAACATTAACTCTATTCTGAAACCATATCAACGCTTCGGCGTACATCTCGGTTTAGAACGAATTCAAAAACTGCTGGCTAATTTGGGCAATCCTCAACAGCAAGTTCCAGTCATTCACGTAGCAGGGACGAACGGCAAAGGATCTGTCTGCGCTTACCTTTCTGCCGTCCTCAAAGAAGCAGGCTATCGAGTCGGGCGCTATACTTCGCCTCATTTAGTAGATTGGACGGAACGTATTTGTTTAGACGAACAACCGATCGCACCAGAAACGCTACAGCAAATATTGCTACAAGTCCAGCAAGCAATTCCGCCAGACGAGGAAACCCCAACTCAATTTGAAATTATTACTGCTGCGGCTTGGTTGTACTTTGCCCAAGTCCAAGTAGATATTGCAGTCATAGAAGTTGGTTTAGGGGGAAGATTAGATGCTACCAACGTTTGCGATCGCCCCTTAGTGACGGTGATTACTTCCATCAGTCGCGAACACTGGCAGCAGCTAGGACCAACCGTAGCAGATATTGCCCGAGAAAAAGCAGGAATTCTCAAACCCAACTGTCCCGCAGTCATCGGACAATTACCACCAGAAGCAGAAACCGTCGTGCGATCGCGGATCGAAGAACTTGGATGTCCCGTTGTCTTTCCCCTACCCTCGCGTCAGATTGAACCAGGTTGGGCAGAATTTCGGAATTCGGAATTCGGAATTCGGAATTCGGAATTGAAGATGCACCAACTACCAACTACCAACTACATCAAATATCCTTTGCCTTTGTTAGGAGACATCCAACTGATGAATTCAGCTTTGGCAATTGCAGCTTTACAAATATTGCAGCAGCAAGGGTGGAAAATTTCGGCTGAGGCGATCGCAAATGGGATGGGAAAAGCAAAATGGTTGGGGCGTTTGCAATGGACGACTTGGCAAGGACGTAGACTCCTGATTGATGGGGCGCACAATCCAGCGGCGGCGCAAGCTTTACGTCAATATGTCGATACCCTAGAACAACCTGTTTGTTGGGTGATGGGGATGCTATCTACTAAAGACCATGCAGATATTTTTCGCGCCTTATTGCGCCCCAAGGATGAGTTACATCTCGTCCCTGTTCCAGACCATAGTACTGCCGATCCTGAAACACTAGCAAAGCTAGCAGGTGAATGTCCTCAACTAGCTACGTGTCACACTTATCCAGATCTCTTTGCTGGATTAGAAGCGGCGACAAAATCATCAAATTTAATGATTCTATGTGGTTCGTTGTATTTGGTTGGATATTTTTTACGCCTTGCTGGGTAGGGGCGCACAGCTGCGCGCCCCTACAATCCGTTATTTTCCAGCCTTAGCATCCCATTCTTTCGCAGCATCCGCGATCGCCACATCGACTGTTTTTTCTCCCAGCATGGCAGCTTGAAGGTTTTCGTAAATGGCGCGTTTGAGGACGTTGATATTTTGCATCGCGGGAATTAGCACTTCTGCTTGTTTTAACTGGCTAGCGCTAACCACCCGCGCCCGATCCATTTCAGATTTATCGCCTGTAGGCACGGATTTGAAATAGCTATCAGCTAAGGCAGGAATTGCTGAAGGGAGGACGTTGGCGGCTTTGGCAAAGGCGAGTTGATTATCGCTGTTGGTCACAAATAAAGCAAACTTTATTGCTGCGTCGGGGCGATCGCTATCTTTGGGAATCACGAGATTCATGACGGCAACATTCTTTTTACCTGTGGTTCCGGTAATTTCTGGTGCAACAGCAGAAACTTTGGCAATTTCTGGCGCATTAGTTGAAATTGTTTTGAGAAATTCTGCTCCCGTCCCTAATAAAGCCGTCTCTCCTGCTTGATACATCTCAATTCCGTGGCGATGTCCTTGGGTTAAGGATTCTTGGGGTAAGAGTTCTTGTTTATACAAATCTACCCAGTACTGAAAAGCAGCTTTACCTGCGGGTGTATTAAATGCTGCTTTAGCTTGGTCATCTACCAAAGTTACCCCCATTTGAACGAAAGATTGCAGCACTTCCGATGAATCTTCTGGGACAAATGTGGCAAAAAAGGCATACTTACCTGTTTTTTCTTTAATTTGCTTCGCCACCTGCGCTAATTCCGCATAAGTTGCTGGCGGCTTGGCAACACCTGCTTGTTTGAGTAAATCGCTGTTATAAATCGTAACTCGCGTGGTGAGATACCAGGGAATGCCGAAACTTTTGCCGTCGAGCGTACTTGCCTGCCAAATGTTAGGTAAATAAGTGGAACGTACCTCGGGCGAAATTTTATTATCCAATGTCAGCCAAGCATTGCGACCAGCTAACACAGAAGCAAAATCTGGATTTAAGTTAACGACATCTGGAGCTGTTTTTGCTGCGACGGATGTTAAAATTTTGCTCTCCATTGCCGACCAAGGCACGTCTACCCAGTTGACTTTTATCCCAGGATTTTCTTTTTCAAAAGCTTGAATTTTCTGGTTGAAAAAATCGGTGAATTCCGGTTGCAACTGCATCGTCCAAAACTCAATTTCTTGGCTGTTAGAGTTAGATTGAGGTGCTTGAGTAGCGACGTTACCACTACCGCAACTGACTACCCAACTCAGAACAAAACCTAATAAGGTAAGAATTATTAACTTTGGCGATCGCAGCCTATTTGCAAGTCTTTTGGTCATTGACATTTTTAAGATCGTATGTATTCATTGAACAAGCTTGGTGATTCTAGGTTAAATTGAGTAGCTGTAATGAGTATCAAGTCTTTCAGCTAGACTAATTCTTTACTTCATAGACAAGTAGTAAAACAGTGATTGACCGTCTCAAAAGTTTACTGACAAAGCGTGGATGTGGAGTTGGCATTGAACTAGCTCCTGAACGAATTAATATAGCTCAACTGAAAAAGCAGCGACAGGGTTACAAACTGACAGCTTTTTCCTCTACCCCGGTTCCAGAAGGGCTGTTTCAAGATGGTCAAATTGCCGACCCTCCAGCCCTGGCAGAATTAATTCAAAAGGCACTAACTGACACTAAAATCAAAGTCCAATGGGTAGCGACAGCCGTGCCTGGGCGAGAGTCGATCGTGCGGCTAATTCCTTTGCCAGCGGAGCTAAATGACCAAGAACTGAGGGAAATGGTACTAAATCATGAAGCTGGTTTGTACTTACCTTACCCGCGCGAAGAAGCTGACGTTGACTATCAAAAGCTAGGCTACTTCGTTGATGAAGATGGAATTGAGAAGGTACAAGTATTGCTGGTGGCGACTCGCAAGCAAGTTACAGATACCTATATGGATACCTTCCAACATGCAGGGTTAAAAGTTAATGTCATAGAAATTAACAGTTTTGCTTTAATTCGCACGATTCGAGAGCAATTACGGGCATATAGCTCGAATGAAGGCGTAGCGCTGGTCGATGTTCAATTTGATAATACAGAAATTGCCATTATTGTTGATGGAGTGCCGCAATTTTCCCGTACTATTCCGATTGGGACGTATCAAATGCAGAGCGCTCTACTGAGATCGATGAATTTACCTGCATCTAGGGATACTCAAATGTTGGAGTCATTCAATCTGCCACTGACTAGTGGAGATGATGATGACGAACCAGAAGACATGCCAGATGTAGATTCTGGCACTTTGGCAGTGATGCGGGTTTTAGCCGAATTAGCAGACGAATTGCGTCGCTCGATTGATTTTTACCTCAGTCAAAGTGAGAATTTGGAAATGGTACAGGTGCTTTTGTGCGGACCTGGCGGTGGTTTGGGCAACTTGAGTGAATTTTTCCAACAAAAGTTAAACATTCCCACAGCGCCAATCGATCCAGTAGCAGCACTGTCTTTAGATGTAGACGAGGAGAAAATTACTCCAATGCAAAGACCGGGATTGGGAACGGCGATCGGTTTAGGACTTAGAGGTGCATGGGGCAATGTATAGTTTAGATGTCAATTTTCTGAAAGACCGCACCCCCCAAAAGTCAGGGTTTTCGGCTGGTGGAAGCAAAACGCGGATGTCAGCGGTTGGTCAAACACCTCTATTTATCGGAGCGGCTGTAGCGGCTGTAATTCCAGTGGTAGTTGGGGCTTGGTGGCTGTTATTACAAACGCAAAACACCCAGATGGAAAACAAACTAGCGGCGTTAGACGCAGAGTTGAACCGCTTGGGCTTGCAAGAGACTGAATTGAAAAAGATTCAAGCTGAAACTAGCGTGTTGCAAACGGATACGAAAGCATTAGCCACTGTTTTTAACCAAATTCGCCCTTGGTCGGCAATGTTACAAGACTTGCGCGATCGCATTCCCAGATCGGTGCAAATTGAATCGATCAAGCAAATTCCGGCGATCGCCTCATCTGGCGCACCACCACCGCCTGCGGCAGCGGGTAATGCGGCTCCACCACCATCTGCGAACCCAGCGGGTGGAATTGAAATTACTGGCAAAGCGCGATCGTTTAGCGACGTGAACGATTTCCTATTAACTCTGAAACAGTCAGCGTTCTTCCAAGCGACTGACACGCGAATTATTTCAGCAGAACTAGCCGAGGCTGCGGCATCGAATGAAAAATCAGCCGTAAAACCACCGTCACTTGTGAGATATACAATTCAATCTAACTTAAGTAATGTCCCAGCCGCCGATCTGCTTCAAGAGTTAGAGCGTAAAGGGACGTTAGGACTGGTGACTCGGATTCGCACCCTGCAACAAAAAGGAGTCATTCAACCATGACTATTAGTGAAGAATTTATTTCTGTAGAAGAAGATCTTGAGGCTGCACCGTCCTACCCTACTGTTTTTGGCGTGACTCTAACTCCAACGATTAGCGGAGCGCTGCTAGCAGTTGTTGGTCTTGGTTTAGGGGGGTACTTGTTTACTTCGTTCGTCACGCCAGCAATGCAAAAGCATGACGAGCTAACAGCAAAACAAAATGAAAAGCAAAACTTGGTGCAGCAAAAATCCGCTAGCATGGCACAGAAGCAGCAAGTAGAAACAGAATTAGCGAAAGCAAAACAGCAAAAAGCAGATGTTTTAACTTTATTTGCTAATGAAAGTACGCTCGATACGCTACTAATCGATCTCAATCGACTCGTACAGTCGGTTAATGGCAAGCAAAACGCTACTGCTAAATTGAAAAAATTTACTCCCGCCAATCAATCAGCCGAAACGATCTCTGATGGTTCGCTTGGCTCTGATGTCAACGGCAAACTCAAACGTCGAATAGTTGATATTAATATCTCTGGAACATTTGACCAAACTCAAGAGATTTTCCGAAGTATTGAACGATTGCAACCATTATTAATCGTGAGAGACTATCAATCAACAATGGTAGCTGCTACCGATAAGGATGGAAAACGTGCTGGCGGTGCGCCCAATATCGATACTTCCTTTAAATTACAGGCACTGATTCCCGTATCTCCAGAGGAAGCAGCAGCGGCAGCAGCGGCGGCGGCTAAGGCAGCTGAAGCGAAGAAATAAATTCCGAATTCGGAATTCGGAATTAAAGATCGGTCAGTTCTTATGGGCGGATTTATCAATAATCTCTGTACCTAACTGAAAAAATTGATCGACCCGCCCTTATAGATATTGTATTCAAGTTGTCGGAATTTGTAGATTTCATAATTTTGAATTTTCGATAGGGGCTGGTTTTCCAGTGAAATCTCGGGATAAATTCGAGAACGCTACTAAATCTGTCCCGTACGGGTATTGCGATCGCTATTTGGAATTAGATATCAGATATGGGGTTACGATCGCAATCTAAATTATCTAATTTTGTAGATATCATTATGTAACAAAATTACCGTACATTTACTGAAATTAGAGATAATACTCAAGATGAAGTCAAAGATTTATAAGTAAAATTTCGCTTGGGAAAAATGCCGAAATAAAGTTAGCTTGCTTGTGGAGTTTCTCAGGTAAAATTATCTCCTTAATTCAGCAAACAGTTATCAAGTGCATAGTGAGGAATTTATCCTACAAAAGCGCTTTCCAGTTCTGAAAAAATAGTTCTTTCATCTAAGGAATGAAATCGATAACTGATAACTGATAACTGTTATAACTCAATCTATTTCTGTAAATTGTCAGGCGAATTTGCGTTTACTCGCTTTCAAATTTATAGCGATCGCCTGCAATGCGCGTAGAATACCTAAACTTTACTCAAAGTAGAAACAGAACTGTGAAACAGCTTCAAGGTAGTAACATACTATTTATCGGGGTAGCAGTCGCACTCGTCGCAGCGCCGCCAGTATGGGCAAAACCTGCAAAGGTAACAGCAGTCAAGCTAGATCCAACAAACAACGGCTTAAATGTGGTTTTGGAGACTTCCACTACGGCTCGTCCCCAAGTCTTAACCAGCCAGCAGGGTAAAACTCTAGTTGCAGATATTAGTAACGCTCAGTTGAACTTACCCGAAGGACAAGATTTCCGTCAAGCAAAGCCAGCTTCAGGCATTGATTCAGTAGTTGTTACCCGACTCGACTCTAATAGCATCCGGCTGATGGTCACTGGTACTACCAATGCTCCCAACGGTCAAATGCAACGTAATGGTCAAGGTGTAACATTTAGCGTTAGCTCTACGCCAGAAAAATCGGCATCAGGAACACCTACACCAGAAAAAATTGCCCAAGCAAATCCCGCTCCAACAACTGGTACGACATTTAAACCAGGGCAATCAGTAACAGTTCAAAAACCCCTTTTTCCCAATCCAGAAATTACGGTTGACGGAAAGCCAGTACCACCCTCAGCAATGCGCGGGAATCAAGCCCAACCGCCATTCTTGCCTAGAGCAGTTGCCCCACCCGTGGGAGATATGGCAATTTCCAACACCGATTCTTCTCCGGCTCTGATCGAACTTGGCAGTCAAGAAAGAGTCCCGCGCCTAGTCTTGCGGGATGCTCCCGTGCGCGAAGTCCTTTCCTTACTCGCCCGTGCTGCTGGTCTCAACTTAGCTTACACGACAGCCACACCTCAAGGGCAACAAGGTCAACCAGCTCCGACTGCGCCTGGAGCAGCGGGGGCTGAGGGACCCAGAGTCACTCTAGATATTCAAGACGAGTCCGTGCAGGATGTTTTCAATCACGTACTGCGGATTACAGGCTTGCAAGCCAATCGGGAAGGACGCACGATTTTTGTTGGTCCCAGACTGCCTAATGATGCTCGTAATTTAGTCACGCGCAGCTATAGGTTGAATCAAGTCACGGTAGGCGTAGCACTTAACTTTTTAGTCGCGATGGGTGCAGAAAGTGCCGTCAGTCGCGAACGCACGATTACCAGCGTTCAAGCCGTGCCTGTAGGTGGTGGACAAGCTCCCGCAACCCAAACCCAAACGAGTACAGAGACGCGGATTGAAACTCAACGGATCGATTTTCAAGATTCTACACCCCTACTACGGGGATTAGAAGTCGTCGGTGACGAGCGGACTAACTCCGTCACGCTGATTGGTTCTCCCAAGCAAGTTCAGGTTGCTAGCGCCCAATTAATCCAACTCGACTCTCGCCGTCGCCAGGTTGCAATTAACGTCAAGATTGCTGATATTAACCTCTTAGCAACTGAGGACATTAATACCAGCTTTTCGTTTGGGCTGGGCGATACTTTCTTTCAAAACAGTCGCGGTATTGGTGGAATCATCAACTTTGGCACGAGAAACCCTGCATCTGGAACTAGCTTCAATGGGTCTCCTCCAGGGTTTGCCAGACAATTTCTATCTCGTTTGCAAGCTCAAATTACAAGTGGCAATGCTAAGGTTTTGACCGATCCTACTCTGATCGTTCAAGAGGGACAGCAAGCTGCTGTCAACTTAACTCAAGAAGTGGTGGGTAATGTCACCAGAACCATTAGTCAGGGTACGGGTGGTCTCGGTCAAGATACCACGACAATTCAAAAAGAGCGAGTTGGTTTGACCGTTGGAATTAAGATCGAACGAGTTGATGACAATGGTTTTGTTGCCCTATCTGTAGCTCCTACAGTCAGAGCAGTACAAGATCAATATGAAGATCCAACTGGTAATTTGATTGCTTTAATTAACGAGCGATCGCTGACTTCTGGGCTAATTCGCCTCCGAGATAATCAAACGTTAATCTTGTCAGGTATCATTCAAGAGTCAGACCGAACCAGCGTCGATAAGGTTCCAATTCTAGGAGATATTCCAATTCTTGGCGCATTGTTTAGAAGCACGAATAAACAGAATCAGCGTCAAGAAGTCATCGTGTTGTTGACTCCTCAAATTATCGACGATTCAGAGCGATCGTCATCTATGGGATATAACTATAATCCCAGTCCTGATGCGCGTCAAATTCTAGAACGCAGCCAAAATCGCAAAGTTCAAACGCCTAATAGTAGTCGATAGATTGCCAAAGGGTTATCATTTTTTTCAGACTCCGGCGTAGAAGATCCCCCCAACCCCCCTTAAAAAGGGGGGCAATAGATCGAAAAGGGAGTGATGGAATCAGCGTTAGTGTTGCGATCGCTGAAAGTTATGTTAAATTACATTCCTTCTAGAGATGCGAAATTTCGCATCTTTTTTATTATCTTTTATGACTATGCCAAAGCGCGATCGCTTCTATCTAAAGTCTGACACATACATTTCGGAAGTGGCTCTATAGAAAGATGTCATCTCTATTTATATTTGTTCAGCTAGATAATATCTAAATAAATTAGGAAAACAATATGAGAATCTTTTTTTGGACAACTCTGTCCTTTGTAATTGTAGGTGCAATTATGCTACTTCTCCAACCTATTATTGACTTTCACTAACATATTCTCTCTTAAAAAACCTTCCTAATCCCTACAAAAATCCCAGGCAACCCTTAGCGCCTTTGCACGCCAGTTGCTACAACGGGGGGCGACGAAGTCCGCGATAGCGCCACCCCCGCAACGCACTGGCTCGTCTTTGCGCGACATTTTCTTTAAAACCATGAATTATCTAGTAGCAGTCTTACCAAACCGCATTCAAGCAGAAGCAGCTTATACAGCACTTGAAAAAGAAGGACTACCCAAAGAGCAAATTAGCATCCTCGGTCAAGGCTACAAAAGTGCAGACGAATTCGGCTTCATCAACCCCAACGAACAAGCCCGTAAAGGGGCAAGTAGACTAGTAACCTGGCTCGTACCCTTTGGCTTTGCCGCAGGCTATCTCTTCAACTTACTCACGGATATTGAAATTATCCCTGCAATAGGCGCGATCGGCAACCATCTAATTGCAGGTGTCTTAGGCGCAGTTTCCGGCGGATTAGGCGCGTATTTCGTTGGTGGCGGCGTAGGTTTATCTGTAGGTAGTGGTGACGCCTTACCATATCGCAACCGCCTGAACGCAGGCAAGTATCTTATCGTCATAGAAGGTACAGAAGAACTCACCCGACAGGCAACACGGATACTGCGATCGTTTGAACCAGAAAACATCCAGGGATATGCTGGATAGTAAGTCAAAAGTCAAAAGTTAAAAGTCAAAAATTAGAAGTCAGGAGTCAGAATTAACTGGTCACTGCTCCCTGATAACTGAAAATAGCTGTTCCATCTACAATACTGATAAAAGCCTACAGATCGAGCAGCTATGCAAGCAGAGTACAGCCAGCGTCGCGAACAGTTAATGGCTAAGATTGGCAACGGCACGGCAATTTTTCGCAGTGCGCCAATGGCAGTCATGCACAACGATGTAGAATATAACTTTCGCCAAGATAGCGACTTCTTTTATTTGACAGGGTTTGACGAACCAGAAGCCGTGGCTGTCTTAGCACCCCACCATGCCGAATACCGCTTTATTTTATTTGTCCGCCCCAAAGAAAGAGAAAAAGAAGTCTGGACGGGCTATCGTTGCGGCGTAGAAGGGGCAAAAGAAATCTATGGGGCAGACGAAGCTTATCCGATTGCCGAACTTGATGAAAAGCTGCCGCAGTATTTAGAAAAAGCGGACAAAATCTATTATCGTCTGGGACGCGATCGCAATTTTAACGAAAAAGTTCTGTACCACTGGCAGCGCCTCATGGCAACTTATCCCAAACGCGGTACGGGACCGATTGCAATTGAAGATGCTGGCGTAATTTTACACAGCATGAGACTAGTAAAAAGTCAAGCAGAATTAGAATTGATGCGACAAGCTGCTGCTATTTCTGTTGAGGCACACAATTACGCCCAAGAAATCGCTAGCCCAGGACGTTACGAGTACGAAATTCAAGCGGAAATGGAACGAATCTTTCGCTTGCGGGGTGGGACGGGTGTAGCCTATCCTTCAATTGTGGCTTCGGGAGACAATGCTTGCATTCTGCACTACATCGAAAATACGCGCCAGATGCAGGATGGCGACTTGCTATTAATTGATGCAGCCTGCGCCTACGGTTATTACAACTCCGATATTACCCGTACCTTTCCCGTGAATGGCAAGTTTACAGGCGAACAGAAAGCCTTGTACGACATTGTACTAGAAGCACAAAAACAAGCGATCGCCCAAGTTCAACCAGGCAATCCCTACAGCGCCTTTCACGATACCGCCGTCCGCGTCCTCACCGAAGGTCTAGTCGAACTCGGCATCCTGCAAGGGCAAATCGACGATTTAATCAAAGAAGAAAAATACAAACTCTTCTACATGCACCGTACCGGACATTGGCTAGGGTTAGACGTTCACGATGTCGGTGTTTATCAACATGGTGACTCCCCCCAAATTTTACAACCAGGACAAGTACTGACAGTAGAACCAGGACTTTACATCGTACCGCAGACTCAACCCGCCGAAGGACAACCCGCGATCGATCCGCGTTGGGAAGGAATCGGCATTCGGATTGAAGATGATGTCCTCGTCACCGAAAACGGACACGAAATCTTAACCGCAGGAGTACCCAAGTAACAGTTATCAGTTATCAATTTTCGTAGGGGCGGGTTTAGCAAAAAATCGATCGCTAAAACAATAAATCTGCGCCCAAAACCCGCCCGTACATGGGTCAGCAGTAATTCCGAATTTTCCCTCGTTCCCCTTGTCCCCAATATGTCTCCAAAAGTCGTTGAGATACTCTCAGCCGATGAACTCCGGCGAACAGTTAACCGCCTTGCTTCCCAAATTGTGGAAAGATGTCGCGACCTTTCCCAGTTGGTTATTTTAGGCATCCACACTAAAGGCGTTCCCTTGGCGCAAATCTTAGCCAGCCAAATTGAAATGCTAGAAGGTGTTTCTGTTCATGTGGGGGCGTTAGATATTACTTTCTATCGGGACGATTTAGACAAAATCGGAGTACGAACACCAGCTAAGAGTGACATTCCGCTAGATTTAACTGGCAAAATAGTCTTATTAGTAGATGATGTCATTTACAAAGGGCGGACGATTCGCGCCGCCCTTAATGCTGTGAACGAGTATGGTAGACCAGAATCGATTTGGTTAGCGGTACTTGTCGATCGCGGTCATCGTGAATTGCCAATTCATCCAGATTTTATCGGCAAACAGCTACCCACGGCAAAAGACGAACAAGTCAAGGTATTTTTGCAAGATTTGGATGGCAGAGATGCGGTAGAGTTAATTGGAAATTAGAACAATAGCATTACCAACGGCTGGAAGTGACTTCAGCCTGGACGCGACAGCGAACGAGATATTCAAAATGATATAGGTAAGCGGCGATAATAGTCCGCCCGATAACTGGTGCTGAAAATAAATGTTTCGGATCGTCCCAAGCAGACAACATCAACAAGTATTTAATTAGAGAATTTTCTGAAGAATCGTAGGGAAATATTGCAATAATAATTGCTATAGCCAAGATTGTAGATACTGCGATCGCTAACCAAGCAAATAGCCCTTCCCACCAACTCATTAAATCAGGAAAAAAGCTATCGCTCTCCTCTGATGTAGCAGATTGAGTATCGGGGAAAAAGCGATCTAATAAGAGGTGGAGCCAATGATGGATGAAGGCAATAATTAGAATTGGTGCGAGCAAAGATAAAACGGACAAACACCAACTCATCTTAGTAGATAAATGTTCGCCAATAAATCGAATTAAGGGAATGCTAGTTTGTTTAATAATTAGCGTGACGACTCCCATCAACAGTGTTAGTAGAATTGCACTCATCCAAGCACCTGTAGCAGGAAACCAAGTAATAGAGTTCTTTTTCATAAATAGAAAACCATAGATACGCAAACGGTAATTATTTCGATAATCCGTGCGATCGCGCTAAATTTGCTTCCGTGAGAATACCAGATATTTAAATCTGTATTTTCACTGTTGGAAATATATCTTCATAAAGCATATATTTTTGTAGAGAGTGGTGCGTGACACACGACCATCAATTACCAATTATCAATTAACCAAAAACATATGAAAAAACTATTATTATACAGTTCTATTTGTTGTCTAGTTACTGCTTCGGGATTAACGGTAAATGCAGAAACCCTATCCCTAGTTAAGCAACAAGCAAAAACTCAAATAGCAGCTGCTACGGCAAAGCCTCAAGTAGAACTATTAGAAGCAGGAAATGAACCACGACAAGAACTACGCTTTCGTCCACAGGTAAATGCAAAACAAACATCTACTATGACCTTTCAAATGGATACAGATGTATCTATGGCAGGTCAAACAATGCCGAAAGTCGATCTACCACCGATAACAGTTGCTATAGATACAGTAGTAACAAAAGTCGAACCTAACGGTAACATTCACTTTAAATCGTCTTACTCTAATGTAAATGTGATGAATTCTAGCAGCTTGCCATCGCAGGTATTGGAAGCAATGCGATCGCAAATGAAAAAGATGGTTGGCACGAGTGGATCTTTCATAATTGATAATCGCGGACAAATTCAAACTGCTAAATTTGCGTCATCTCAGAAGTCAGATGCAAACTTACAACAATTCTCAGAACAGATGTCAAACTCTACCAACCAAATGTCTTCACCTTTACCTCAAGAAGCTATTGGTATCGGAGCCAAATGGCGCGTCACAACTAAACCTGCTCTTTTGGGAATGAGCGTTCAGCAAACAATAACATATGAGTTAGTCAATCTAAAAGATAATATAGTAACTCTAAATTTATGGTTTGAGCAGCACGCTAACCCACAAAAATTAACTTTACCAGGGATACCAAATGGAGCTACTGTAACTCTAAAATCGCTTGAATCCAAAGGTGATGGACGATTGATGATGCAGCTCGATCGCCCTTTTCCGCTGCGTGCTAATCTGATTGCGAACTCTAAAAATGAAATGAGTATTCAGCAGGCTGGTAAGGCAGGTGAAGCAATTAGAAACGGCAAATTTTACATGAAACTTAATCTGATGTCGAAGTAACACTATCTGATAATGAAGGCGCTAAATTTAGCATCAGGCGAATTATATTCGCCCAAGCTTAGCTTAACTGCGATAAAGGGCGACCCGTACCACCTCGACGTACTAAAATTAATTCGGCGCAGACACTTACAGCAATTTCTTCTGGTGTCAGCGCCCCAATATCTAAACCTATCGGTGCATAGAGCGATCGCAATTTATTTGCAGCAATACCCTCTGTTTCTAGTGCTTGAATCACCTGACGTACCCGCTTTTCACTGCCGATCGTACCAATATATTTACACTCAGGATTTCGAGCTAACAAAACTTTTAAAGCTGCTAAATCGTACTGAAAACCCCGCGTTACCAGTGCTGCATAAAGTTGTGTATGAGTTGATAGTTGTGCCACAACTGAGGCGATCGCTTGGTTATAAATCGCGGTTGCTTGGGGATAGCGTTCTCTATTTGCCCACTCTGGGCGATCGTCTTGAATAATAACTTGAAATCCAATTGTATGAGCGACTTTTGCTAATTGTTCTCCTACGTGTCCCGCCCCGACAATTAGTAAAGTTGGTGGCGGTTGTAGAGTTTCAATAAAAGCTTCTTCGGCGGCAATTAAATTATTTTCTGATAATAAATATGGCGATTTGTCAAGGGTAAAAGGAGTGACAAGAGTAGCTGTCTGCCCTGACTGGAGTAAACTGAGAATTCGATCGACAAGAGCGATCGCCTCTTGACCCGACCACCTTTCCAACCAAATTTGCATGATTCCGCCGCAAATTCCTTGAGTTTGCCGTTGTATTGCACCAGTCAGATCGATCTCTACTAGTTGCTTTTCACCTGTTTCCAGCACTGTCATGGCTTGGTGAATGACTTTTGCCTCACCCGCACCTCCACCGATGGTATTGTAGGTACGACCGTCAGCACAGATAATCATCTTGGCTCCTACTTCTCTGGGAACCGAGCCTTTAATGGCGATCGCGGTTGCTAGTACGACTGCTCCTTTTTCTAATGCTTGAGCGAGTTGCTGGTAGCAATTGATAGTCATTTTTACTCTGCAAACATTTCGGCAAGGGTATCCAAAACAGCTTTTTGTTCGGTGGAATTAATTTGACCGAGTTTTTTGACCAATTGAGCTGAAACACATTGCTACTAAATAAGGCTACTGCACGTAGCCAGTAGCCTTAATAACTCTTAGTCCGCGCAGGCGGACTTTACCTGTGTAGATGCGAATTCGATTCGCCCCTAATATATCTACGCCATAGCTGCTACAGGTTCAGCCGCAGTTGCAGGAGCATATACGCTCACCTTCTTGCGGCTTTTACCCTTTCTTTCAAAAGTCACCACGCCATCAATCAGGGCAAACAATGTATCATCGCTACCGATGCCAACATTGTTACCAGGGTGAAACTTCGTTCCCCGTTGCCTTACTAAAATATTACCTGCCCGCACAACTTGACCGCCGAAACGCTTAACACCTAACCGTTGGGCATTCGAGTCGCGACCGTTGCGAGTACTACCTGTTCCTTTTTTATGAGCCATTGTGTCCTCTGCGCTATTTTTTCTATCTCTACTTCATTATTGCGAGCCAAGCGCGATCTACCCAAGGTTTGAGAATATGGCGATCGCGCCCTGATCTTATTCTGATGCAGTTTCCTCTGCGGTTTCAGCAGGTGCTTGACTAGCTGAAGTCTCAGTCGTATCCTCTGCTTGAGCTGTCAGCTTGGAACCGTTGAGGTTAATCGAGTCAATCATCAGTCTGGTGATTTCTTGGCGATGTCCCCGCTTCTTGCGCGTCTTTTTCTTGGGTTTCATCTTGTACACCAAGACTTTGCGTCCCCGCAGGTGGCGCACCACCGTTCCTTCTACGGTTGCGCCGTTAATCAGCGGTTGCCCGACTGTAACATTGCCATCGTGCTGCACCAACAAAACTTTTTCAATAGTCACTGTTGCATCAGGTTCGGCAGCCAGGAGTTCGATATCATAAAAACGCCCTGGTTCTACCCTCAGTTGCTTCCCGCCAGTTTCAATAATTGCGTAGGTCATGAGATTGTGATGATTGTGCCGTACAGGTAGCTGCTTGCTCGAATTTAAGAGCAGTTCAGCTTTTGTGTTCGGTCTACCTGATCCGAGCCGGAATTAGACAGACAATCCCTAATTATACGTTTAGATATTCTTGCTTGTCAATAAATTCGGTCATCTGTAGGAACTTACATGTATAGAAGAGCGATCGCATGAAAAAACTTCTAGTTACAGGCGCAAGTGGTTTTTTAGGTTGGCACTTATGTCAGTTGGCAAAACAGCAATGGGATATATATGGTACGTACTTTTCCCATGAAATAGAAATTCCAGGCGTGACGATGCTTAAAATCGATTTGCGGGATTTTCAAGCACTCAAGCATTTATTTCAACAAATTCAACCCTCAGCAGTAATTCATACTGCGGCGCAGTCAAGTCCCAATTATTGCCAAACTCATGCAGAAGAGTCATACGCGATCAATGTTACAACTTCTTTGAATATTGCTGGGTTGTGTGCAGATTACGGCATTCCCTATGTTTTTACTTCTACTGACTTAGTTTTTGATGGTTTAAATGCGCCTTATCGGGAAACAGATCCGGTATCTCCCGTAAATGCTTATGGAGAACAAAAAGTTCAAGCTGAAGGGGGAATTTTAGCACGCTATCCCCTAGCGACAATTTGTCGAATGCCTTTAATGTTTGGCATGGCAACGCCAACAGCTACTAGTTTTATGCAGCCTTTTATGCAAACTCTACAAGATGGAAAAGAGTTAGCATTATTTACGGATGAATTCCGTACCCCTGCTAGTGGTATAACAGCAGCTAAAGGGTTGTTGATGGTGTTAGAAAAGCAGGTTCAAGGTATGATTCATTTAGGTGGAAAAGAGCGGCTATCGCGTTATGATTTTGGTCGGTTATTGGTAGAAGTGTTTCAACTTCCTACGATTGGATTAAAATCGTCTCGTCAGCAAGATGTAAAAATGGCTGCACCTCGACCTGCTGATGTTTCTTTAAATAGTTCTAAAGCTTTTCATTTGGGATATCAGCCGCTTTCTGTAAGAGAAGAGTTAGAAATTATGCGAAGGTAACTCTGTTGCTCGTTATTTCTGTTCTACTAGCTTAGCAATTTCAATTGCTAGAGCATGATATCCAATTTCTTCACAAGCAAAAGCTAACTTGCAAAAAGCGCCATCTCTTCCGTTAAGATTATCTAATGTCATGGCAAGTTGTAAAGCTCGATCTAATAATTCTAATCCTCGATCTTCTATGCCGAGCTTGACATACATACTACCTATCTTACTAAGTTCAGTTACTTTTGTAGAGCAATTGGAGATTGTTTGAGTAGCTTCTAAGGCTTGACTTAAAATTTCCAAACACTTATCTGTTAATTTTATTTCTAGACACGCGATCGCTAACTGATTCAAATAATATGTTTTAGTAGAAATGTCAGAAATTGTTTCAACTTGTTGGAAAGCATCAGCCAACACTTGCAAAGCACTATCTCGCTGTATCGGCTTTGTTTTCCTCCGCAACTTACTAATTAAATACTGAATTCTTTCTTCAATTGTAAAATGGTTCTCCATTTTAGCTTTTCTGAATTGAGCATCTTTGCCCGCCCAAACATGCAAGTTAACTATGAAATATCTTACCAATGACAGATGACTAAAGATCGAGGACAAAAAATTACTGGATCTAATCGCCACTTGACTCAACTCATCACTTACAGCAAAACCGTTAGTTATAAGTAGAATCAGCGTGGAAACTAGACCCAGTGAATTAAATCAAAAATAAAAGCTGAAATTTAATCAACTCTATTTTCTACCACGGGATGGTACTAGACTTAGATAGTCAAGGTCAAAGGCAGAAACGCGCTGAGCGTAATTACCTTTGTTATTAATCGATGCTGCCATATCAGCATACTTGCGAGGATCGCCTTCCCGTAGTTGTCGTTCTTTCGACTTGCGGCTGTAGAACTGATCCAGGGTAAAGCGCCAGTCTGTTTTGACTGTACCAGCAGTTTCGCGGAAATCGTCACCGTAACGAGGGGTAACGAGATTGAAGGGTCTACCTTCCATCCGCTTGCGCTGGAAAGGAACGATGTAATCCCCAAATGCATCGGTGTATTCATCGCTGTCTAGCAAAGCATTTACTAAACCGTAGAATCCTTTCGTACCGATGACAATTGACCAAGCAATTTGTTCTTCTTTATTGTAAGAGGAACGACCTAAGAAACGCTTGAGGCAAATATCTACAAGCCGATAGTTATTATTAACTGAAACTACCATTTCGTAGAATCTTTCCGACTTAGCTAAGCCGCGAATGAAGTCGCGCACGGTAATTGCACGATTCTTCAACTGCGATTCTAGTTGAATTTGGCGGTTGATTCTAAGAGTTTCGTGTTCGCTAAATACCTGACGGTAAGCAGCCCAGATTAACTCTTGAATCTCTGTTGGAGAATTAGCATCTTCCACACGATAGATGTATGGAGTGTCTTCGTTTTGATCCGCAATGCCAAAGCTGCGGACTCTATGATTTTGCGTAGTTGGTTTGTAATTGAGTAACGGCAGTGCCATGAGGGATTCTCCCGTCTAGGTTAATCGCACGATATGAAAACAGATAAATTCAAACTGAATTTATCGATCGCTTTCCATGAATTAGAAAGCTTTTGAAACAAGCAAAGCCTATATACGTAGAGCTTTCTAGCTTATTATCCCACGTAGGGTAGGCAGAATGTTGGTTCGTGAGTAAGTCAATCTGTGGCTGTTAGATTTTCCTACTATTAAACTTTCACAATTACAGCCGCACGGGAAAACTTGCTGAAGGATTGATGGAAACTGGCGTTGTTGATTTTTCCTTCCGTGACGTATCAGGAATGCTTATATTAGCCGTGCTGACTGGCTGGGGTGTTACGGTTCTAATATTCAGCGATCGCGCCATATCAAAGAAGTTGCTAATCGCACCTGATTTATAGCGTTCGGTTTCCTCTTTATCGCGCCAGTAGTCGGCGTAACGTGGTGTTACCAAGTTAAACGGTCTGTCTTTAAACCGTCGCCGCTGGTAGGGTACGGTAGTATCGCCAAAATTCTGCTGGTACTCTTCGCTATCAATTAGTGCATCGACAAAACCACCCCAACCGAGGGTAGCAATTTTAATCGACCAAGCAATTTCTTCGTCTTTGTTGTAAGATGCGCGTCCTAGCAACCGCTTTAGGGCAATATCTACGAGTCGATAGTTCGAGTTTGTTTCTACCACCAAACGGCGGAACGATTCTGACTTAGCTAAACCGCGAATAAAGTCCCGCACGGTGATAGCGCGATTCTTCAGTTGAGATTCTAGCTGTTTTTGGCGATAGAACTTGAGAATTTCGTGTTCGCTAAAAACTTGGCGATACGCAGCCCAAATCAATTCTTGATTATCGCTGGGGTCGATACAATCTTCCAAGCGATAAATCCAAGGGGTATCTTCACTTGGAACTTCGTAACCAGCCACCCGCTGATTTTGCGAACTGGGTTTGTATTCAAGGAGAGGTATTGACATAAAGGATAATTTGGTAGTTGGTAGTTGGTAATTGGTAATTGGTAATTGGTAATTATTTGTTTTCACCTATTACCCATTACCCTTTTTAATTCCTTGGATCGGAGGGAATGTAGTCGTAGGGTAGAGCGACTTTGGTAGGTTTGATTGTAGTTTGGGGCAATGTGTCTTTGCGTGTTGTATCGGGGATCTCCATTGTTGAAATTTGAGAGAGAACCCGATCGCGCGATCGCTGATAGTTGACTTCTGGTATAAAGATACTGCCAGCCATTGCCATGAAGTTAGAGGGAATTGCCTGACGCACCACTTCTTTAGTAACATCCCCAGTCTTGCGGGCGCTGTAGAAGCCACGACCTTGCAAGTTGCGGATGCTTTCGCGATCGCGCCAATCGCCGTTGTAACGGGGGTTTACCAAGTTAAAGGGACGACCTTTATAACGACGGCGTTGATAGGGAATGATATCGTTGCCGAAGTTTTCGCGGTACTCTTCGCTATCGACGATCGCATCGATAAAGCCGTTTAAGCCTTTGGTAGCGATGACAATTGACCAAGCGATTTGCTCTTTTTGGTTATAAGTAGCGCGTCCCAAAAACCGCTTAAAGGAGATATCCACTAAGCGATAGTTAGAATTGGTTTCTCCAACTAACTCGCGGTAGACATCCGATTTACCCAGACCGCGAATAAAATCCCGCGCGGTGATAGCGCGGTTACGGAGTTGTGATTCGAGAAAAGGCTGGCGATAGCTTTCAATAATCAGGTGTTCGCTGAAGATTTGGCGATAACCTGCCCAGACAATTTCATCGATATCCGATGCCGAGGAAGTATCTGTTAAGCGATAGCCAATCGGCGTATCTTCGCTAGGAACTTCGTAACCCTCAACCCGCTGATTTTGGCTGGAGGGTTTGACTTCAAGTAATGGTATTGACATTTTTCAGTTATCAGTTGACAGTTGTTGGTTGTCGTAGGAGCGATTTTTTTGAACAAGCTGTACTAGAACAAATAATTCTGCGGTTAAACCCGCCCGTACCGATCTGCGGAAACGCCGAGCGCGAGTTGGGCGCGGGCGCGGACTGCTGAATCGGGATCGGACTCAATAATTTGCATTAAATGAGGCTGAATTTTTGCTTGTAGGTCTGATAGTTGTAGCAAACCATGCAAGCCCACCACAGCCGCGTAACGAATCGACCAGTCGGAGTCTTGAGAGACTGAGAGTAAGGTTTCTAGGGCTTGGTGTTGTGCTGCCGTGCGCTCGGCTGGAGTGGCGATCGCTTGCCAACGCATATTGCCCAGACCTTTGGCTGCTGCCCTGCGGACGCTGGGAGCAAAGTCTGTCGCTGCTGCTGTCGCCAATACTTCTAAAGCAAGAGGGTCGGCGATCGCAGCAATAGCGCGAATGCTATAAGCCCGCGCCCCGTAGTTATAGCCATCCAATTTATCAATTAATGGCTGTACTGCTTTCGCACCCAATTGCGTTAACCCCTCTACCGCTGCTACTGCGGCAACTGGATTGTTGTAACCCAGTACGGCAATTAAAGTTGCAATCCCCGCCTCATCTTTTGCTGCTGCCAGCGATCGCACCGCCGCCACCAAGCTTTCGGGCGAATCTGCCCGATCTACGGCTTGAATGAGGTTTTGGGTCGAGTTGGTCATTGTGAGGGAGTAGGAAGTAGGGAGTAGGGAGTAGGGAAGAACATTACGTTTTATCATCCTTCACCCTTCATCGTTCATCCTTTACAACAGCGAATCCATCAGACTCATCAAATGGATGGCTGGATCGGAAAGTTGAGTAGGCTGGGTTTGCAGTTGCGACTCTAGGAGTCCTTTGAGGGAGAGGAGTTTGAAGCTATTTTCCGCCCTACAGGAGGCGATCGCTGCGGCTGCACCGACGTAACCAATTGCCCCTAGATCTGATAAAACGACCCGTCGCAATTTCAGGTCGTCGCTGTTCAACCCAGCTACTAAGCGCTGTCCGTAGCTATCTTCTTGAGTCAACTGATACATTGCCCGCAGTGCCGCATATTGGATTTTGGGACTCGGATGCTCTGTAAATGGCTGAATCAGAGGGATGGCTGCTTTGGCTTGTAGCGCTCCCAAAGCTTCGAGAACGCTATCGTAGGGCTGGGTGAGATGGGGTCTACCTGGTACGTCAACGGCAGCATTAACGCCGCCATCTAACAGTTGCACTAAAGCGGGGATAGCAGATGGATCGCCTAACATTGCTAAAGATTGGGCTGCGGCTTCTCTGACGTAGAAATCGTCGCAGTCCAAACAGCAAATAAGCCCTGGGACTGCTCGCCGATCGCTCAGCTTGCCCAAGGCTCTTGCTGCATTACGGCGCAGGGGATAACCGCCTAATTCCGTCCGGTCGGCTTCATCTTCTAAAGCAGCGATCAAAGCATCAACGGCGGCTGGTTCTCGAACGCGAAATTTGCCCAACCACCAAGCTGCGTAATAACGCAAGCTCAGATCTGGCGATCGCAAGTTGGCGATCGCTTGTTCCACCGTTAATCCTGTTGCTGCTACCTCTAGTTCTTCCGCCCTAGACTCCATTGCGTCAAACCTATGCCTACTTCACAGTCGATAGTGGTTCGATCTTGATGATTTTGCCACCCAAGCGAGTAATTCGCTGCATTTCTTCATTCATCCGGCTGTAAGGAACGGTGACGAAGATGCTACCGCTACGACGGATCTCGTAATTATTTTTGTCAGTTTCGTTGTTTTGCCGCAAGCCTACGACTTCATAACGAAACATCCGGCTAGAGGCGGAGGAAACTCCGTTTGCACCAACAGTTGTTTGACCGAACATTGCTTCTATATCTCCTATAACCGTAAGCTATTCAGTTAAGTGCAGATCTCCGATCTTTATTTATCGGCTTTTGTCGCCTTGCTTTTGCCTTCGGCTTTGACATTTTGATGAGCTGCGGTAGCATCGCTTTTAGCTTTACCGTCGCCATCAAAAGTTACGGGTGCAATGCTCACGATTCTGCCCCCCATGCGGTGAATCCGCTGCATTTCTTCATTCATGCGGTTGTAGGGAACCGTAACCACAAAACTACCACTACTGCGAATGGGATAGCTCAATTGGTCAGATTCGTAAGTCTGACGCATCCCCTCAACTTCATAGCGAAATATGCGATTTTCGGCGTTACTGAGCCTACCACTGCCAAGTGAGGTTTGACCAAACATAGTTTAAGAGGCGCTAATTAAATATGTTGTTTGTCATTTGTCATTTGTCATTAGTTGATTGTTGGAACGAATGACGAATGACGAATGACCAGTGACGACTAAGCTGGATTCACGCTGACGATTCTGCCACCCTTTTTGGTGATTTCCTGTAGCTTCTGCGATAACCGCTCGTAGGGAACCATAATCGCAGTGCTGCTCCGGCGCACTTTAGGATAACCTGGTTGCAATAGTCCCGTGACTTCGATCCGGTAGACTCGTCCGCTTGCTTCTTGCGTCCCGCCGATCGCTTTTTTGGGAGCTGAATCTTTAGGAATTGCCGCACCAAAATTCCAGCGCGTACCGCTAGACGGTTGAACGATGGTCGAAGATTGGTTGCGACCAATTTCTCCCATGAGGCGGGGGGATTTGCCTCCAATCGAACCGCGATCGCTTGTAGCGTAACCGCGATAGAGGCGGAACATCCGGCTAAAGCCTACTGTTCTCGATCCTGGTTCGACGGAAAATCCACGATAGTACGGTACGACGTTGTTACCAAAGTTGTTGTCGTACTCAACGCTATCTAAGTAAGAGTCGATCTCGGCATCGTATCCCACATCTTCACAAAGCTCTGTATGATAGGCTAGTTCTGCCTCATCGTAAGGAGGGCGACCCAACAAATGCTTAAAATTGAGTTCGACAAAGCGTTGGTTGGAATTGGGATAGAAAAACTTGTTTTTGTATAAATCTGACTTGGCAACAGCGCGGACAAAATCTTTGACAGTAAAGTTTCCTTGCCGTAGTAAAGATTCAGCTGAGGTCGGGCGTTCTGCCTTCATCACGTAATCGTTACCTAAAACTTGACGATACACGGCTCGGATGACCGATTGCAATTCGTCCTCTGTCCAATCTGGTCGTAGTTCGACTCTGGATGAGGCATCAAATGCAGAAATCCCCAGCCGTCCTGCTGCTGCTAAAATATCTGCTGGTAAAACGCTCATACACCGCTCTCCCGAAGCAACTAATCTTAAAGTGGGTTTGCTGACTATTGGTTTTCTGAACAAATGCGAAAAACAATGCCCAGAGCTAGGTGCAACTGCTAGTTCTCTCGATCCAGCACTTGCACCCCTCTCTGGGCAAGCTTGACGCTCTCTAGCTTAGAGCGTTGATGGCGTAGTCGAGGTAGGTGTTAGCTTCGTTAGCAGCTTGTCCAGACAGACCGTGGTTGGATTTGATGTGCTTGAGAGCTTCAACGTACCAGCTAGGAGACAAATCAAAGGAACGGTTGATTTCGTCTAAACCAGCGATTAGGTACTCATCCATTGGACCTGTACCACCAGCTACTAAGCAGTATGTAACCATCCGCAGGTAGTGACCGACATCGCGAGCGCACTTGGATTTACCGCGTGAGTCAGCAGCGTACTGAGGTCCTTGCATTTGGGTGGTGTAAGGAAACTTGCTGTATACAGCTTGAGCAGCACCGTCAACGAGTTGTTGAGCTTTGCTGGTCAGAGCGCGAGCAGCTTCCATGCTAGCAGCAGCGCGATCGAAACGACCGTTGATTGCTTGTAGCTCGGTGTTGCTTAAGAAACGCCCTTGGGTATCGGCAGCGCCAATTGCTTCAGTAATCGGTGTTTTCATTGTTTGACAATCTCTATTATTGCAGTTGGTTAATTTAGGTCAGGTACGAGCAGTCAGCTTTTAGCTAGTCATTGCTAATTGCTAACAACTTATCTAAGCAACAGCAGCAGCAGCGCGATCGAAGTAGCTAGCAACTTCAGACATCAACTGGCTGCAATCGCCTTGGGTGATACCGTTGGGATCGTTAGCAATCTTGACAGCAGCTTCCTTCATCTTTTGAACGCCTACAGCTACGGAAGAACCAGGAGTTCCCAAAGCTTGGTAGGTTTCGCGCAGTCCGTTCAAGCAGCGATCGTCGAGTACGCTTGCATCACCTGCCATTACAGCGTAGGTTACGTAGCGCAGAATGATTTCCATGTCGCGCAAGCAAGCAGCCATGCGACGGTTGGTGTAAGCATTACCACCAGGAGCGATCAACTGGGGTTGCTCTTCAAACAAAGCGCGAGCAGCGTTTGTAACGATGGTGGAAGCGTTGCTGGTGATGCGGTTTACGGTATCCAGGCGCTTGTTGCCATCTCTTACTAGACCGGAAAGAGCGTCAAATTGCTCGGTGCTCAGGAACTCGCCTCTGGAGTCAGCTTGAGCAACAACCTTTGCAAATGCGTCTAACATGAACTAATTTCTCCTACTTGCGAAAGTTGAGCGCAGTTTTTTGATTAAAATTGGCGGTGTTTTATCAAGTTTGGAATGAATCACAACAAACACGAGCCGCGTCCTCGGTTAAGCTGGTTTTTATTTCCTCTACCAACGATTGTTATGTTGTCGTCAGAATTATGAGAAAAACTTCTACTTTTATGAGAAAATATCCAACTTGTTTTTTTCCTGAGTTTTGCTGAACTTCTGTCTGTTATCGATCCCTCCAGGTTATGTTTATACAACGCCATAAGTGCATTATTTATTACGAATTGTTAAGCTTAACGTGATTCCGTCAATAAAAGCTCCAAATCCTTTACATATAAGAGATTTCACGGTTAATTTTTGTGATTTTCTTTAAAAAACTTAGTAGTATTTATACTTATTGCTTGGTATAAATATGTTTTTATATTTTCTTAATATTTTCTTGATGTAAGTAAAAAGAGCAAATACAGAGTTTTTAAATCTTTATAGTTATGAAATAAATGTAAATAAATATGAATAGTTTGCTGATAAATATTACCGATAATTACGAAAATCTGGGTAATGGGTAGTTGGTAGTTGACAAGAGAGTGGTGCATGAAAAGAGGCAAGAGGCGAGAGGCTTGTGACTTATAATTGCTCCCTCAGCTGCCTTAGCTCTCTTCTAGCCCCCCGCCAGAGCCATGCGGATGCGGATTTGAACTACACGGTCTGATTCTTGAGTTAAGGCTTGTTGCAAGACAGCGATCGCCTCCTGCGTACCTATTTCTGCTAAGGATAAGGCAGCAGCGTAACGCAGCGCCCAATCTTCGGGTGATACCAATGCCCAACTCAGCTTATCTACAGCACGGTGAATTATCTGAGCATCGATCGCCGTACTCCCAATTTTTCCCAACCCTCTAGCAGCAATGCGCCGGACATTTCCCTGACAGTGGTTTGCTACGGATACCCCGACGACTTCTTCTAAAATAGCGATCGCTTGACAATCACCAATTTGAGCTAAAGCTTGAATGATGTGTGCTTGTACCCCTTGGTCTGTAGCCGTGTAGTAGGTGGAAATTAGGGCTTCTAACGACAGAGAAGCCAACTGAATGAGTTGAGAGGTAGCAACTGCTCTTACACCTGGATGATGATGGCTTAATGCCTCGATGAGAGGGGGAATCGCATCGGGGGTACGATAAGCGGCGATCGCCTCTGCTGGAGTCGAGCTAGTACGTAACTGTTCGATAAGCTTTTCTAATGAATCGCTGACTTGCACGGAAGCACATTCGGGTTGACCAACATCAAATTGAGTCATTTTAATTTTTGTACGGGCGGGTTCACCTAAAATCTTTGTCGGAGTCAGAGTTATTTGGTGAACCCGCCCCTACGAATGCATTATTGTTGACTGCTCGCTTCTGACATGGTGTACGGGCGGTTTTAATAAATAAATCGACAACTTTAGCTACAAATCTTTGGTCAAAACCCGCTTCTACATTTGTACGGGCGGGTTTAGCCGATAAATGACAACTTTAGCTGAAAATTTTGGGTCAAAACCCGCCCCTACAGTTGAATTAACAAATCATCGATCGCATTGAACAGCAACCCAGAATCAGACGGGATTGTATCTCCCACATCAGCGTTTAACCTAGCTTCTAGAATCTGCTTTAAATTCAACAGCTTCAAATTGTTGGGAACCCTAGCCGCAATAATTGCCTGGATAACCTCTTGACTTTGAGCGATCGCACCCAAATCGAAAATTGCTGCCCAGCGTAAATAAACATTGTCGTGGTTGAGAGTTTTGATAATACGTTCTATGTAGTGCGATTTGCGGGTTAATAAATACATATACCGCGCTGCCGCACACTGCACCCGTTCTGAGGGATGCTGTAGACAAGGCTCGATCTGCGGACGAGCCGACCATACTTGCAAGGTTCCCAAAGCTTCAATTAAAGCCTCATCTGGCTGCTGTTGAGAATGTAACAAATCGAGCAAAGGGTTAATTGCACGTCGATCGCCAATAGCAGCTAAAGCTTGAATGACTGCTTCTCGCAGTTGTAGATCTTCCTGACAGCTTAGTGCTTCAATTAGAGCTGGCACGGCTTGAGAATTTTTCAATTGTCCTAATGCTCTAGCTGCCTGACGACGCAAGGGATATCCCCCTGTTTCCAACCGATAGCGATCGTCAAATAGTGCTTCACACAGCGCCGCACAAGCCGACTGTACTTGATGCTTTCCCAACCACCAAGCAGCATAGTAGCGAATTTGATTATCTTCTCCTGCCAAAGCTGCGATCGCGGCTTCTGGGGTCAAAATTGGTTTGTTCATTCGGATTAAATCTTAAATAGTAGGGGCGCACAGCCGTGCGCCCCTACTGTTATTTTCCAAATCTACACAGGCGTAATTCTGACGATCTTGCCACCAGTTTTATGAATTTCCTGGTAAGTGGCTGACAGCCGTTCAAACGGTACATTGTATACTTGTACGCTACGGCGCACGGGTACTCTACTGCCAACTGTACCTGCTATGGCTTCAATGACAAACATCCGACTGTCACCTTGAGCGGGAGAAACTCCCAACGTTCCAGCCGATCTGGAGCCAAAAGACAAGCCAGAGGGCGATGAAGGTGGTGTAATCCAGTTAGTTTGATTGCGAGATATTTGGGTTCTCAAGCGAGCATTACGCCGCCCGTATTGCGAGTTATCGCTACTAGCCGCACCGCGATACAAAGCAAACATCCGAGGAAAGCCTACAGTCTTTTGACCGAGTTGAGATTGAAACCCGCGATGGAAAGGTACAACCCAATCGCCAAAAGCTGCATCGTATTCGGGACTATCTATGTAAGAATCAATATCTGCATCCAAGCCTTTTGAGGCATACAAATCTGTGTGGTAGGCAATTTCTGATTGGTCGTAGGGTGCGCGTCCCAATAAATGCTTGTAGTTTAATTCGATAAAACGCCCCTGAGAATTATTGTGGAAAAAGCATTCTCTGTAAAACTCAGATTTTGCTAAAGTTCGCACGAATTGCCGCACTGTCGTTTTGCCATTGCGCAACAGCGATTCAGCGCTAGCAAACCTTTGGCTAGCATAGACTCCTTGTCGCCCGAAAACTTGCTCGTAAGCAGCCCGAAAGACTCTTTGTAAATCGTCTTCAGTCCAATTTTGCCGCAGCTCGACTTTTCCATCGGCGATCGCATCATTGACGAACTGAGCTATAACTGTTCCACTCATCTTTTATTCCCTTGCTTTTGCTGATTACTAACAATTAATTGGTAATTGATAATTGGTGTTGAGAATTGGAAACATTCCATTACCCATTACCTATTACCCATTACCAATTAGGCAAAAATTTATGTTGATGTTGTTTTAGCTCAAAGCGTTGATCGCGTAGTTGAGATAAGTATTAGCTTCGCCAGCAGGATCGCCAGACAAACCATGATTGTCACGGACGAATTCTAGTGCAGCAATATACCAACTAGGAGACAAACCGAGGGCGCTGTTGAATTCTTTCAATCCAGCGACAACATATTCATCTAGGGGACCAGTACCACCGACAACGCAGCAATAGCTAATGGTGCGAAGATAGTGATCGATATCGCGCACGCACTTTGATTTACCTTCGGGAGTGGAAGCGTATTGAGAACCCTGCATTTGAGTCGTGTAGGGAAACTTTTGATAAACGTGATTGGCAGCTGCTTCTGCCCATTTTTTCCCATTATTAGCAAAAGCTTTGGCTGCTTCTATACCAGCTTGAGCGCGATTGAAACGACCGAAAATTGCTTGCATTTCGGTATTACTAACATACGAACCACGAGCATCAGCAGCAGCGATCGCTTCAGTTAAAGGTGTCTTCATTTGTGAATTCTCTCCAAATTAATTAGTAAGTAATGAGTGATGAGTCGTGAGCCGTGAGTCGTGAAAAGAATTAATTGTAGATTCTGAATTCTTCTTTTCTTCTGACTCCTGACTCCTGGCTCCTGGCTCCTGATAAATTAAGCAACTGCACCAGCAGCGCGATCGAAGTAGCCAGATACTTCAGACATTAATTGGCTGCAATCGCCGCGAGTAATACCTTTGGGGTCATTGGCAATTGAAATTGCCGCATCTTTCATCTTTTTAATTCCCGAAGCGACTGCATCACCAGGAGTACCTAAAGCTTGGTAGGTTTCCCGCAGTCCGTTCAAGCAGCGATCGTCCATGACGCTAGCATCTCCAGCTAAAATGGAGTAGGTAACGTAGCGTAAAATAAAGCCTAAATCGCGGATGCAAGCAGCTTGATTGCGATTATGGAAACAAGCACCACCAGGGTTAAATACTTCTGGTCTTTCGGCTACTAATGCGCGATAGGAATTCGCCACAATTGTAGAAGCGTTGCTCGTCAAACGATTAACTACATCTAAACGCTTGTTGCTATCAGATACCATCGCCTGAAGTCCGTTCAGTTCATCACCACTCAGGTAAGAACCCTTGCGATCGGCTTGTTCGACTACGCGAGAAAAAGCGTCAAGCATGTTTTCAATTCTCCTAAATTTTCTTGCTTCTATTTCTATTGGTGTTATCGCGCAGGAAAGCACAAATAAAACTTTGTCTCAGCCACAATATTTCTCTACGCCAACAATAAGCTAATACGATAAATATCGCTACTTGGCTATAAAGTTTTCTGAGAAATATCGCTAGAAGCGAAAGTTTTATTTGCTATGAATTCCTCGTAAGTTTTTTATACAATGCGCTCGATCGCCAATTGGTTAAATAATATTAAACTGTGTAAAAATGCATGGAAAGCTAACAAATTGATTTGCTCAAATAGCTTTCAGTTATCCGAAATGAAAATCAAGTTACACAACTTAATTGTTTCTGTCAAAACTTTATGTAATTTGGCTAGACAATTTTACAGAGTAATGCCTTGTCTTATTTAACTTTGAGAGTATTAATACTTATCGGTGTCCAGCTCAAAATTGTTGCATTTTGTAAATAAAAGTTAAGAAATCGTAGAAATATTTTTCAGTTTTTTCACTCTCATGAGAGATGGCGATCGCGAGAAAACATATCTGTAGGGGCGTACAGCTGTACGCCCCTGCAATCAATGCATAAATTATGTTTTTGCCTAACGAGAAGCCACCATTCTCCGCCGTAAGACTTCCAAAAGCGTGTTAAATTCTGCTGGAGGTGCTGCTGTCACCTCGATCGCCTCTCCAGTTACTGGGTGTTGTAGCGTGAGTCGCCAAGCGTGTAAGGCTTGCCCAGAAAGATTTACACCAACAGAACGCCCAGACCCATAAATCGGATCGCCCACGATGGGATGACCGATATGGGCGCTATGGACGCGAATTTGATGAGTGCGCCCAGTTTCTAATTGAAAATGAACTAAAGTATAGTTTCCTAAGCGTTCTTTAACTTGCCAGTGGGTGATCGCTGCCCGTCCTCCCTTTTCTACAGGGACGATCGCCATTTTCTTGCGGTCGGTAAGGTGGCGACCGATGGGCAAATCTACAGTGCCATTGGGCGATCGCGGCGCACCGTAAATAATACCCAAGTACTCGCGGCGGGCGGTTTTTGCCTTGAGTTGTGCTTGTAGGTGTTGTTGGGCAAGGTCAGTTTTGGCGATCGCGATCGCTCCTGTTGTATCTTTATCCAAGCGATGGACGATGCCAGGGCGTTGCACTCCGCCTATGCCTGGTAAGTTGGGACAGTGAGCAAGTAAAGCATTAACTAAAGTACCATCAGCATGACCTGGGGCGGGATGAACGACTAACCCCGCAGGTTTGTTAATTATGAGTAGCGAATCATCTTCGTACAGGATATCGAGAGGAATTGCTTCGGGTTTGAGTTCTAAAGGCTGAACGGCAGGAATTTCGATCCGAATGCGATCGCCTGTTTTCACCTCTGTTTTTTTTGCCGTGCAAACTGAATCGTTAACCTGGACGCAGCCTTGTTCGATCAACTGTTGCAGGCGCGATCGCGACAATTGTGTGAGTTGTTGGGCAAGGTAACGGTCTAGGCGATCGTTACTGGCTGTTACCTGTAAATGAATTTCTGTCACGCTGACTCTAAATCGATTCCTCTGCACTTCGCATTGTTAATTTTATCTAAGTCGCCCTTCATTCATCTTTGAGCCAAGCAAGAGTGCAGGTTCGATTGTTAGAAAAGATACGGAGTATCAATTACTTTTTATCACAAAGGTTCATCTTTCTCCGAAAGACAGCACTATAACAGATTTAATTTTGCATCGATGGATACAGAAATAGCTATATGGCGATTTTTAGAGGCACGATAAATAACGACACATTAACTGGCACTGTAGGCGACGACCAAATCTACGGTTTAGCTGGGGATGACACTTTGCAAGGTAGTTCGGGCAACGATCGCCTCTACGGTGAAGACGGAAATGATTACCTCTATGGCGACAAAGGTAGCGATCGCATATTCGGTGGGAACGGTGACGACCATCTTCAAGGGGGTGACGGTGACGACTACATCGAAGGAGGTGAGGGTAGCGACTATACAGAGGGTGGTAACGGCAACGACTATTTAGTCGGAGGGAATGAGAGTGAAGCCTTATGGGGAGACTCTGGAAACGACAAAGTTTTCGGTCAGAGTGGCAACGACTACATTCATGGAGGTGATGGCGAAGATTATTTAGAAGGCGGAGATGGTAGCGACGAGGTTTCAGGCGATAGCGGTAACGACAAGCTTTATGGCAATATCGGCAATGATTTTCTAGATGGTGGCGGCGATCGCGATATCTTAGAAGGCGGCGATGGTAAAGACCACCTAGTAGGAGGTGGAGGCAAAGACACACTATATGGTGGGGCTAGCGATGACTTTCTCATTGGCGGTTATGATTCCGTCATTGGCTTTGGCGGGAACGACTATATTGGTGGCAAAAACGACATCGATTTGTTATTTGGCGGTGCTGGAAAAGACACTTTTGGGATCGGTTATAGTAACGACGATGGTAATCCAACCACAGACGGCAGACGAGATTATAGTTTAATCAAAGATTTTAATTCCCTAGAAGATACGATCCGGCTGAATGGCGCTAGAAGTAACTATATTCTGAAACCATCTCCTCAAGGTTTACCTCAAGGTACGGCAATTTATTTTGACAAACCGGGCAGTCAACCAGACGAACTGCTGGCAATTGTCGAAAATAAATCGGGATTAAAACTGAGCGATCGCTACTTTACTACCACTGCTGAGGACAATTTCTACGGCACTGTGCAAGACGATTATTTTGACGCTGGGGTAGGAAATGATTACGTCAGAGCATTTGACGGTAACGATATATTATTAGGTGGCGATAATGATGATTTCATTGTTGGCGACAAAGGCAACGATATCCTCTTAGGTGGTAATGGTAATGATTCACTTTTAGGAACAACTCCATTTAGCCCGATGGATTCAGATTTCGTCAGTGGCGGTCGTCCCAATCCGCAAGTTCTGGGCAAAGGGCAGATAGACACTCTTACAGGTGGTGCAGGTAAAGATAACTTTTGGCTGGGCGAGTCATTAAGCGGTAAGTATTATTCTTCCTATCGCTACTACGACGATGACAGCGCTTCAACTGTTGGCAACAATGACTATGCGTTAATTACAGACTTTCACTTTCAAGAGGACAGGATTACACTGATCGGACAACCGACTGACTATCTGCTAAAAGCAACCTCTGGCAGTTTACCCACAGGTACGGGGATATATATCAACAAACCTGGAAACGAACCAGATGAACTGATCGGCATTGTTAAGGATATATTGCCAACAAAGCTAAATTTGAGCAATTCCTACTTTTTCTACACTAATCCCGAACCCATCTCTGTTCCAATTTAAGACACGAGTAGGTCAGTTATCAGGGAATTGTCGGGGCGAGTTTAGCGAGTATATTCGCGGCTGGCGATCGCAAATTTTTGTCTAAATCTCGCCTGTGGTGAGAAATGTTGAATTTTGAATTTTGATAGCGGGTTTCAATTGGGTAAAACAGACGATCTGTAGGGGCGCACGGCTGTGCGCCCCTACAGATGTCACGTCAACGCGATTTTCTTCGATCGCTAATGAAAGTAACTAAATTGGATTGAATACTTTATTCTTAATTATAACACAAAATCGCAATCAATTGCTTCATGATATACAATTTACTGATGCCATGAGCAACTATTTTAGAGATGTATTTAAAGTGAAGATTTTCTAGCAAGGCGCAAGAAAATTTTGCTATGTAGAAAGCTGTCAAGATTTAACCGGAACGGTTTTTCTACCTTTCAATCCAATTCAGAAATGCTAAAATAAAGAGGAAAGCAGCAGGTTAATTAGCATCAAGATTGACTCCAATAAATCGCTGCTAATAGCTTAATTTCACTTGCTTTTTCGTGAAAAAATTTGAGTTGGTCGAAGATCGATCGTGGTAACGCAACTGAATCACTACCCAGCCGCGATCGCCCAAGCAGCCCAGAGAGTAAACGAACTGGACTCGCAAATTATGGCAGTTCAACAGCTAATTAGCCGTGAAGAAGGAAACGCCGATCGGCTATCGGCATTCGATGTAGACTTAAAAAACGACACTCAACGTAAGGCACGTCGCTTTGAAGTGCTGCTAACTCACCAAGAATATCAAACGGCAGTCAATACACTCATGCGGCTGACGGCTGATAAAGCTAATGCGATCGCGCACTTAGAATATTTACGCAATCAATTTAGTGTTGCCAAATTAGAAGCAAGACTAGAAATTGCCAAACAACTCACTGATTTTGAGTCGCGAGAATTAGTAGGTTTGTAAGAACAGTTATCAGTTATCAGTTATCATCACAAATAATCCATAAGTTGTTGGTCAGGAGTCACTGTCGCGCCTGGTCATCGATAACTGGTCACTGATTTAATTCTCGCTCCCAACCTTTCCATGACGCAAGTTACTTTAGAAGAAATTACTAAATTGCAGGTTGAATTGACAAATTATCCCAATGCTCTTGCTGCTTTGCAAGAAATAGAAGAGTGTGAGGGAGATTTAGAAGATGCAGCTATGGTACTAGCAATTCGAGCCGGACAGCAACCAGATATAGCAAATGCAGAGTGGTTATCGAGTTTGGCAAAGAAATGTCGTGCCTTTATTTGTCGCCAAGAATTGCGATCTGCGTTAGCAAATGAATCTTTTGCGCCAGTAGTAGAACAACTAACAGCAGCTAAAATCTGCCCTACCCTACTGGTAATGCCTGTTTTGTTATACGTTCAAAAACAAGGCGTGGATGAATTCTGTCAACCTCTCGATCCGGTAGCTTAAAAAAGTCAAAAGTCAAAAGGTAAAAGTCAAAATGAATTTCTTAGCGACTCAAAGTCCGTAAGAATCTTTGCATACTAGCGAAAATTCCTGGTTTTCTCGATCCAGAAGCATTAGCAGCTTCAGTTGAATTGGATTGACTCGTACCCCCGTAGAGAATGGCATCAATTTCATCGCCCATTGGTTTTGTTGGTTGTTCGGTAATTAACTGAAACTCTTCTTCTACTTCTCGCCAGATTTGCCATTCACCGGGGTAGGAACGGAACACGGAGATGTTTTCAATTGGGCGCAGATAGTAACAAGATTCAATATTATTGAGAAAGCGGGTGCGTAATTGTCTGCCAGCGTAACCAATCCCGACGATCGCCACGTCTTCCAAACGAGGATTGAGCATCAATGTAGGACATGTAGCTAACTCGCACAACTTTTCTACCCGTTCGACTTCTACCGCAGAAGGCGAAACAAATAACAAAGCTGCATCCTCTGGCTCGATCTTTTCTTCCAGAGGCGATCGCGTGCCGATATCGACAATTTTAAATGGTACTTCTCCCCAATCTCGCCGTGCTAGCGCCGCCGCACCTGCATCGGGAAAAAACACCTTAAGTTGGGAGCCGAACTGAGTAAATTCTGCTAAAAATTGCTCGGCAACAGACATCGGTTTGAGTTCTGGGATCGCTAACTCCACTTGCAAGCGAGTATATCCATCCGCGATTGCCGCTGAGGTAGATACTGCTGCTTGGGCGATCGCCTGTTCTAGTGTTTTGGGAAATTCTGCCATATGAGAGGGAGTAGGGAGTAGGGAGCAGGGAGCAGGCAGGGGGAATAAGAGGGACGAGGGAGATAAGAGAGCTGAGGGAGTGAAGAGAGAGTCGCGGAGAGTCGCTCAACTGGGGGTGAACAACCAATTACCCATTACCCATTACCAACTACCAACTACCACTCTCTACTGTTAGCTGTTGACTGATAACTGTAATTTTACAGGTATGAGACGCTCCAAAATTTGCTTAAGTACCGTTGCCGTCCAGTCAATATCGGCTGCTGTGGTTTCTCTACCTAGAGTTAAACGAATTCCACTCAAAGCCGCAGCTTTGTCATATCCCATCGCTAGTAATATGGGACTAGGAGACAGCTTACCACTGTGACAAGCAGAACCAGCGCCGATCCCAATTCCCGCTAAATTCATTTGCCGCACGATAGTTTTCCCGCTGACTTTCTCGCCATCTGCGCCTTTAATGTAGAAACTAGCGTGGTGCGGTAGACGTGACAGGCGATCGCCTGTAGGAACTAGTTGAGGCACGTCAGCTAATTGAGCAAACAAGCGATCGCGCAATGACACCAAGCGCGATGTTTCCGTGGGCATTTCTTGAGCGGCAAGTTCTGCGGCAACACCAAAACCAGCAATAATTGGTACTGCTTGCGTTCCCGATCGCAGTTTTGATTCTTGTCCGCCGCCACCCAGCAACGGCACAATCTCCACTCCAGGGCGAATGTAAAGCGCTCCCACCCCTTGAGGACCGTAGATTTTATGGCTAGAAAGAGATAATAAATCTATAGGTAACTCTTGCAAATCTATAGGTAAGCGTCCGGCAACTTGGACGGCATCTGTGTGAAACAATGCGCCGTGGGAACGGGTAATCTTGCCCAAAGTCTCAATTGGTTGTAGCGTACCAACTTCACTTTGACCGTAAATAACTGAAACTAAAACCGTATTTGGTTGAAGTGCTGCTTGCAAGCATTCGGGATGTACGCAGCCGTTACCATCTACTGGTAAACGAGTCACCTGCCAACCCCACCGTTCTAGTAACCGCGCTGGCTCTGCGATCGCCGAGTGTTCGATACTAGAAATAATCAAGTGTTGGGGACTACTATAGCGTTGGGCAACCCCTATAATTGCTAAGTTATCTGCCTCTGTACCACCGGAAGTGAAGATAATTGACTCGGCGTTACGGGCGTTGACTAAGCTAGCCACCTGCATTCTGGCTTGTTCCAATACCGTTGCAGCGCGTCCACCCCACTCATGCAAGCTAGATGGGTTGCCCCATTGTTGAGTTAACACTGCTTGCATAGTTGCGATCGCCTCTAAACGAGTCGGCGTTGTCGCGCTGTAGTCGAGATAAATCTGCATGGATGTCAAGAGAATATGTGGTGCGCGATGAATGGGGTGTGGGGTGTGGGGTGTGGGAAGTGTGGGAGGATACAAGAGAGAATTTTGTCCCCGCTCTCCCTTGTCCCCCTTGTCCCCCTTGTCTCCCTTGTCTTCCTTGTCCCCTCACTCCTCACTCCTAATTAGACACTTCTGCCATCTCAATAATCTGTCCTTCAAGATCTTTGACCAAAAAGTTTAATGGTTTCTGGCTGAGAATTTTGTGCTTTAAATTCATCATTTCCACCCGCATCAAGACTTGTTCCAAACATTCGCGATCGAAACAGACATGGCGCTGCTGGTTTTTCTTCCCTAAACTAGCTCCAGTAATGATGTGGAGTTGGGTGTTTTTCTTGAGTTGATACCACAATCCATCGGGACCATTAAATCCTTTGGTACTGGTAAAACTGGGGCTGGGAGAGATGTAGTAAGGATCGATCGTTCCAGCTGCGCCCAAGGTTTGCTCGTAGTTGTAGTAGTAGTGTAAAGGAACTTCGGCAGCGGGGAGATTGAGCATTCCTTCGTAAAGCTGACGGGCAATCTCTAAGTCAGATACCATAACGGTATAGACTTTCGGGGCGCTGGTGAGAAACATCCACATAGCAACCGCATAGGCTGCTAGTAGCATCACCATAATCCCCTGTGTAGAGAAGAGGCTATCCAGGGGTAGGGAGGGCAAAAAAGCACCTAAAGTAGGCGGAAGCAGAAACGATGTCGAACTCACTGCTGTAACCATGAATGGGTGATGGGAATAAATAACTTGAGTTTTCGTGTGTTAGCACAAAATTAACCCAATGATACTAGTCTATCAAGAGGAGAATTATTCGTTTGTAAATTGTGATTGAGTCAGTAGTGAGTCGGATCTAATTCAGAAACACGTCTCCAGTCGGTTGAATTTGCAGAGATTGCTTATCTATCCCGAGATCGGTGGTTGCATCTAGCATTAATTCTAGTACTCCTGGAGTTGGCGATCGCCCAGTTGCGTTCAGCAATCCGCCATCTTCGCGCTTGAATGTCACAGTTGTAGGTGTAACTAAGTTTTTGAGCGTGACATCCGATTTTCCTGGGAGCGATCGCGGTGCTGTATTGCCAATTGCTTGATAAGTGATTTTTGCTCCTGTCTGATTGATCAGCTTAATACTAACTTTGCCTTGATTCAATAGCACTGTCGTACTGGGAGGCTGCTGCTGTTCGGGTAGGGGTGGTTGAATGGGAGAAGGCGAAACTTGTGGAGTAGGGGACACTTGCGTATTAGGAGGCTGCTGTTCGGGTAGGGGTGGTTGAACAGGAGCAGGCGAAACTTGGGGAATTTCTGGAGTTTGTGAAATATAGCTATTGTGTGGTGCTACTGTAACGATATGAGATAGAGAGGTAAGTACTGACTTTTGCTCTGCTTGGGGTATAGCAACGGCAGGTAAATCGATTGTCAAACTGCTACAAATAACACATAGCATTGCGATCGAGCCGCGCAGCCTAATACTACAGTTCTTCATTTTTTCTCCAGTTATATATATATTTACGTGAATCTAGATTTGACTGTTTTTCCAGCGCAGGCTTCATCTGAACTGATGAGTTATATAAATCAACCAAATTTCTCTAGCAATAGTTAGTTAAAACTTTGCTTTTAGAGAAGCATTTGGGTAGTTCGACATTGAATTATAGCAACAAATAATACATGCCACCTGCTATTTCTCAAGAGGGGTTGGATCGTCTAGTAACAAATGACCAACAACCAATGACAAAACAGGGTAGGAGTTGCCTCCTACCCTGACTCAAAATTAACTTCAAATGTTCCTAAGCTGTTTCCCACATTTGCCGAACTCTTGGAGGTAAGCAGTTAGCAATTTCTTTAACTCTTTCTTCCGATAGTTCGTCCTTGGTGGCAGAAAATACAGCTTTGACTACTTGTTCGGTATCTAAATCGAAAGCAGTTTTTGCTGTTGGTGCTTCACCTTTAACTCGTGCCAAGAAGCGATTGTCATTAACGTTAGTAATGTCAGAACTATCTGAGTGGTAGAAAGGCGGACGAATTCTACTCAAAAAGCGAACGATGGGATTGGTATCATTCCACAAGTCAGCTATTTCCATTTGCAACGCTTTGTCTTCTGTCGGCAGAACTTCCTTATTTTCTAATTCTTCTGCCACTCGATCTGATGCTTCCGTTGTCATTAAATCGCGCATGACGCGATAGACAACTTCTGTCACATCTCTAGCATCAAAAAGATCCTCCAGTCCGCTTTTCAGCATGACTTTCTCTAGGAAAGGCATATCTTTAGTCGCAATGGGAACTGAGGGACCTTCTTTTAATTCTTCTGGAGGTTTTGCCTCCATCTTCTCCAACATTCTGCGACCTTTCTCTGTCAATTCTGCCTGTTTGAAAGTAATCAAATGTGGCAAAGGACCGTCGGATGAACCAAAAGTATTGGCAACTCGAAAATCAACTTCTTTAGGATTTACAGCATCAGGAACATCTTCCTGGTTGCCATAGGCATTACCACTAAATTCAGCCTTAATATACTGCTTTTGATTCAGATAATCCAAGTGTCCTAATAGTTCGGCTTTTGTTGGTTCGCGACCGATAAAGTCATCAGCAGTAAATTTTACTGGATGCAATTCTTGCCCAGTTTCATTGATTTTTTTCAAAATAATGTAGGCAACATCTTCTCTTAATGGAATGGTCATGAAATTACCCCTTAGCTTTTTATGCAGATTTTGACTGTAGCTAAAGAGAACCAACAAATTGTTTCTCAGTCCCTCTAGTACTTGACTCAATTCAAGCCTTAGTGTACATGAACTGAAGGAGGATCGAATTTAGTTCGGATCTACAGCCATTGGCATTTAAGGTATTAAGAATAAATACTTGCTTACATCTGTCACAGGAAACATATTCGGAAATTTTGAGGCACAAGCTTGAAGAAACAGTTTGGTTGTTATTGTCTATTTCCCCAAAGATATATTTTTTAAGAAAAGCTTTGGTGACTCATCTATAACTTGAGAGGTATAACCGTCAGGCAGAGTGGCACGATAGTCAGCGTGATTTTTAAGGACGCTCTTAATAATGCTACATAGAAACAAGTTATAGTATATCTGTGCTTATAACGAGCGTGACGAATGGCTAAAAAAGACAGATGGAGAAATATTAAAAAAAATAGCTAACTTTTCAATGTGTTCCACAGTAAATTTACGCTGTCCATTGAGAATTGCTGACACAATTGATTCAGTTTTGAAAATAGGAATTAGATCTTTTTGTTTAAGGTTAAATTCATCAATTAATGCCTTAAGCAACTCAATACCACTTAAATCTGGAATTGATACATGCTTTTCTTCGTACTCATGCACGAGAATTCCCAACAGATTAATGTATTCTTGCTTCTCTGGCGTTATCTCACCAGAGTCTAGCAAAGTATCAATAACCTTTTGAACTGCTAGAAAATCTGCCTCTGATTTGATTGGACGAGGCGGAAACTTTTGTAGAAGCTCAATATAACTATTAGGTTCAGTTGTAAACATATGACTTTTTGCCCGTTAACAGCGCCAGCCTGCTACTATCCTATTCATACCAATCATCTTTCTTCCAATCATCCTTGTTATACTCCGCGTGAGTCAGAACATGGCGGATGAAAACCTTCTGATATGTGTAATCCACGAAAGCAATTAGGCGATATTTATTACCTCCAATATTAAATACTGTAAAGTTTCCTACTCGATCGGCAGAAGAAAAAACTTGGCGTACTTCTACAAAGTTTTGCCACTGGGCAGCGATCGTCAGCTTATACCAAAGAAGTAAACTAGTTTTGGAGTCAGGATGTCTTTCCCAAAACTCTACAAGGCGAGAACGAGTAATGATATGCATATACAAGAGCAGGACATAGTAAACCCTCCATAGGATATGTAACCACTTTGTTACTCTACGTAGCTGACCATTTGGTTGCTGATTACAATCGCTTAGTCACATGACTGTGCTACGTTCAAGATCTTAGCAATTTGCGAAGTTAATTGCAAGATTCTAAAAAATTAAGTATTCTGGGGGCAACTCCCAACTGTACGATCGCCGCTTTTACCCAATGGCACAAAAGTCAAATAGCTTTATTCCCAGTTTTCTAATTCTCGAATCCAAGTTTGCATCAATGCGATCGCTTGACTGCGACGCGCTTCAAATGTGGCAGCAATCCAAATAAATAACAACCCTACTACAATTCCAATTGCCCATAGTAGTAAAGAATAATTATCGATAAATAGCCAAAGCTGACGCAAGACTTTTGTAATAAAAGTTAGCGTACCGACATATAAATAGGCGCGGATGCGAAATACGATGCCTGCTAAAATTAAACCTACACCCAGAAAAATAGTTAAAATTCCTTGCCACAAACTCTTGTCTGATTGGTACAAAGCTGTCAGACAAAATAACCCTACAGCTAAAGTACGGAGAATGTGACGCTTTTCCTTTTCGGTAGGCGATCGCAATGTTGGATCGACTTGGGCAACATACAGCAACGAACCACTCAATACGGAAATATACCACAAAGGATCGGTAAACTGCCAATTTTGAATCAGTCGAATAATTGCCCAATCAGCTAAAACGATACTTAAATAACTGAGGCGAATTTTATTTTCTATCCTGGCTAACCAAGCATAGAAAGCAGCAACAAGAAATAAACTTGAAATTGAAATTCCACCCGATGTAAGTAAAACGATCGCCCCTGGTAAAACAGTAGCAGAACGCTGCCACGGTTGTTTCGACCATCCCCAAGTTTGCCAAGGTAAGGAGTATAAAAGATAGGCAAACACACAAGCGATCGCGGCTGACCAATTTAACAGTGTAGATAGAGGTAAAATTCGATTTAAAAGGTGGGCGATCGCAATTGTTAATTGGATGACTGCCAAATAAACCCAAAAATTACGAGTTCGCCCTTGCCAAGCTGCATAAGCTGCTAATGCTACTGTAACCACTAGCCAAAGATTGCTGCCAAAATTGCTTAAACTTACTCCTAATGCTAGTAGGGAAAAAAGACTACCAACTCCCCAGTGAAGATGGGTAATTACGAGTAATTCTTGAGGGGCAAGTCTCCAATAAAATAGTAACCAGCGCGAACAGAAACAATATATAATTGCGATCGCACAGGCTAGGGCTGATAGTAAGACTATGCCATCCCCTGCTTGCCCTCCTTTGGATTGGATCAATTGATAAATTAAAAGTTCGTATGCCGCAAAGGAAATACCAAATACAGATATTAATGTAATTGGTTTGAGCAGAGGTAAACGCCTTCCAACACCAATTCCCACTAATGCGCCTGCTAACGTGTAAAGTCCTGTGTAGGCAGTAAATGTATAGTGGGCGAAGATTAATCCTATAACTGCATATATCAGCGCGATAACGTGCCAACTAGAAAGGTAAGGTAAGGCAGAACGACGTACCCACCAATCGCTACCTAATTGCGTTGCTAGTCCTAATCCTAAATTGGCGATCGCAATATTTATAAAAGACGGTACACTCCACCATACGATACTAGCTACTACTAATTCTGTACCCCAAGCAATCCCGTAAAAACCTAAATTTGTCGGCTGTTTCCAGTTACGATAAGTAATTGCTCCTGTGGTTATAACTGCGGCAAAAATTATGTATAAATCTTGTATGGGGTAAACTTCTAGCTTACCTAAAGTTAGGAAAGTTAAATTAATTATACTCAGCGCGATCGCCCAACCGTCTAATGCTGGAGCATAAATATCTGTAGGGGCGCACAGCTGTGCGCCCCTATGGGAACGTAAAATCCACAACCCCCATAAAGCAACGCCAATCCATGTTGGCAACCAATTGAGGGGAACCCCCCAAATTTGCCACAGACAAGTTCCCGCAAAACTCAAACCAAATCCAACAGTTATTGCTGCGGCAAGTTGCGATCGCAATTTCTGCGTGTTGACTAACATTAAACTGGTAGCGACTGCCGTACTAATTAATAAAGGAGTTACCCTGGCTTCAGTTAAAATTTGGGCTAGAAGTAAGGCAACAACACTCAGCCAACTTGCCAATCTTGCTTGAGGAATGGTACGACTACCGAGAAACGTGAGACAGGCAGGAGTGGCTAGCCAAATTAATCCCCAATATGGATTCGATTCTATAAGTAAGGGATAACTCAATCCGGCTAAGACTAAACCGATATACCACGCACTACGTTTCCAAATTGTGTGCGTAAGGGCGCATGACTGTGCGCCCTTACATGCAAACCCCCATTCTGCTACCATGCCAATTAATAAAATGACTGCCCAAAATCGAGTATTAAGATTGGGAAAACCCCAACCTATCCATGCATATAAAGTTAATATTCCAGCGATGTGCGTGAGATAAATTAACCATGCGGCGCGAGTTGGACGCTGACGGAGGACAATTATTAAGGTAAGAGTAGAAGCTAATAAGTAGAGCGATCGCACCAAGGGATTGAATAAACTAAATAAAGCAAGAACGCTTCCTAAAATCAATGCCATGCCTTCGGTATAACTAGCTAAATTTGGTTGAGAGGCACGCCGGAGGCGCGAGGCAACAATTAAGGTGACAATAATATAAGGAAAAAGCGCCAGCCCGATGAGTTCTCCTGGGAATAAATAACCTCCGGCGATTTGGGTTGCCAAGGCAATAATTTGCTGTCTCCCTGCAATGGGAATTAGCCGCCATAGCAAACAATAAGCCTGCAATCCAACAAAAAATAGGGTGAGTAAATCCCATACTTGCCAAAGTCTTTGCAGACGATTTGCTAATAACCAGATACCTAAAATACTAACTGCGATCGCTTGCCAAGGCGGTTCGACGCTGACAGCGACTATCCAACCCAATACTAATAACCCGATACCCGTGCGAGTCAATAGAGGTTGTACCGGACGGCGAGTTAACCAACAAAGTACCCAGCCGCAAATCCCTAACGCCAGTCCAATTGCATCTATGGGTACGCCTGCACGTAATACTCCCCTACCCAAAAGCAGTAAGGTGGAAATAGCCAGAACAACGCCACTAATCCCTAAATCGATTAAACTCGCCTGACGCTTTTCTACCCGATGCCATAATACTCCTGCTGTCCCTACTGTACTGCTATAGATGGCAATCAGGGGAAACCCAGGTATTATCCAACCCAATTGCAGCCAACTCAGTGCAACAGTATTAACTCTAATCGGTAATGCAGCTTGCAGTAACATCCAGGCGATCGCGGATAAACTCAAAATTGCGATCGCTCCTACAACTAACCCCAATCCATCCTGCCACAACTGAAACCCATCGATTGCCCAGAAGTTAACTGGAATTAGGGATAGGGCGGTGACTTGTAAAATCCTACTTGTCAAACTTAAATTCGGTCGTTGTCGCGTCCACCAGCAAGCAAGCCAAAATGCTAAGGTGTAGCCGAATAAAATGGCATATTGTCCGACTGCGGAAAAGTTCTGCCACTGACTCGCAGCTAGTACCCCAGAGGATACGATTACCATGAACACGCCTAGAAATAGCAGCCACACGACGCTAATCTCTTCCATGAGGGAAGATAAAATTCGGCTGAGTATGGGTGCGGAACTTCTAATTGGAACGGGTGTTTCTGCTGGTGTTGTAGTAATAAAGTCTTCTTGATGAGATACTTCAGCTACTGGTAAGGCACAAACTAGGTGAGTGCGACAAATTCGGATAACTTGAGTTTCAGAAAGCAACCCCAGACGCAACCATAGATCTAATCCTTCTAACAACTGGGGTTGTGTAGCTGGTATTGTTAGTTTTATCTCGATTCGCTCTGGTTGTGAGGTCATGGCTAGCTATCTCAGCGCATATCTCATCATGCTGACTGTAGGGAAATTTAGCTCTCGGTAAATGTGCTACTTTTTAAGTTGGCGATCGCATGATAATGTCGCGCAAAGACGAGCCAGTGCGTTGCGGGGGTTCCCCCCGTTGTAGCAACTGGCGTGCTAAGGCGCTAAGCTGAACTCCCGCTTTCACCTTTAACGACTGCCGCACCAATTAAATGTGCTAATCTTAGGGCTTCCGGTACGTGACCGCGATCGCTTAATCTGTGTAATACAGCTGAGACAATATCTGGATCTTCTCCGCAGACTTGAAAGAAGAATGGCGGATATGCGTGAACTTTTCCCGCACGGCGCATCAGTTCTAAACGGCGATGGGGTTGGGGTAAACGTTGCAGTGCTGTTTCTATCTTTGTCATGTTTGGCTGTCGGCGCATGACGGTGACGCAGGGGATTTGCAATTTGTCTGTAAGTTTGGGTAAGTCGATGATGTTAAAGCCACCGAAGCCGATTCCATCTAATAGCAATATGTGGAGTTGAGGCAGAAATTTTTTGCCTAATAGTAACCGACAGATTGTATCTGTAGCGTTCCAGCCGTCTTGTCGCACTTTTCCCCATACCATTCCTTCAAATCGCGTCTCTGCACAAATGACACCGACGATTGAGACGCTGCTACTACGTCGGCGCACGAACGGCGCATCGTCAAAACCGATAACGCGAATGGTGCGATCGCGTGCTAGTAATGTTTCTAGTTTCACTCGGTTTGCAGTACTTCGTTTCTAAAATTATTGAAACGCAGTTATGCAAATGAATATAGATGTGCGAAGCAATATATTTTTAACATTAGATTACATCAAAAAAATACCCAATTTTGGGATGCTATACCTAAATATTTTAAAAAATCAGTTTTATATCTAGAATACATAGATCGTACCCAAACCTGGGTGAAAAACTCTTGAAACGCGATCGAGCGAAGATTTAATCAATTAAATACCTAAAATATGCTTCTTATACCCAAACTCAAAAAAATCAATATTTTTACATTGGAATATCTCGATTTGATACCCAATTAGTGTACTCTATACCTAATATTCTCTAGCGCTTGTTATCTCTGTACTCTCGTCTATATACCTAAAACACGAAATAAATACCCAAGAATGAAGGCAAGTAAAGGTTCGGTTGTTGTAGAAAGTTTTAAGGATAGGCTGAGATTGCGTTGGCGAGTTGCAGGAAAGCGGTATTGTTTATCTTTAGGATTGCCGGATACTCAAGAGAGTCGGATGTTGGCAGAGTTAAAGGCGCGTCAAATTGAGTTGGATGCAATTTCTGGAAATTTTGACACCACTCTGACTAAATACAAACCCCAAAGCTTAACTGAAAAGCCAGTTAGTGACGCGCAACTTCTTACTTGTGCCGAACTATTCCAACAGTTTATGGAATATAAGTCTCAGTCTTTACATCCCAGAAGTTTAGATCGCTACAAGACAACTCTGAAATATCTGCACCAGTTTTACTATCGAGAGAATGAGACGCGGAAATTACTAGCCGCACAAAATGCGATCGCAATTCTACAAACTCATGTAGAACAATTCAATGCTTGGCTTCAGAGTAAGAACGCCGAACGCGCCAGGAAAGAAAGGCTGATTTTACTCAGTGCTTGTTGGAGTTGGGGAATAACGAAAGGTTTTGTGGAAGCGAACCCCTGGAAAGATTTACAAAAGCAGGTGGAGTCAGCACCCAAACAACCACTCAAACCATTTACACAAGAGGAAGTTAAGGCAATTCTCGCTGCTTTCAAAACTCACCCTCAATACAAACACTATGCCGATTTTGTCGAATTTTTATTTTTGACTGGGGTGCGAACTACTGAGGCGATCGCTTTACGTTGGATGCATATTAACTCTAATATGTCAAGTGTTTGGATTGGAGAATCTATCAGTCGGGGTGTCCCTCAAACAAGTAAAGTTCGCTCTATTCCCTTAAATGACAGAATTAGATCGTTGCTTCAAACTAGAAAACCCGAAAATTATTTACTAGAAGATCTTATCTTCCCTAGTCCTGAAGGATTACCAATTGACGATCGCAATTTTCGCAATCGTGCTTGGGTGAAAATGTTGGAGTTGGCTGGTGTGGAGTATCGCAAACCTTCCAATACAAGACACTCGTTTATTTGTATGTGTTTGAGTGCGGGTGTAAATCCGGCTGTGGTGGCTCAAATTACTGGTTGCGATCTGCAATCTCTCGATCGCGATTATGCTGAGTATATCCCGTCTGTTTCTGTGCTTCCAGATTTGTTTGGTAATGGGTAATGGGTAATGGGTAATTTTTCCCTCAGTACGGGCGGGTTTTGAATGAAGATTTGCTGTTGGGGTTTTTAGGTTATCTGCTAAACCCGCCCCTACGATTCTCCTTCAATCAATGCTGCTAATAATCCGGTGACTTCAGCTTGGTGATTTTGGCGATTGTCGTCGTAAACCATTAATGTATCTAACCTGGCATGACGAGATAATTTCTGTACCATGCGAACGTTTCCACCTGTTGCATCCAATGCAGCTGTAATTCCAGAATGTCTAACTCTGTGGGGACTGAGGCGTTTTTTCAATCCTGCTGTTTCTGCCATTGCCTGTACGATCTTATATATGGCAGTACCCGTGAGACGATGACCGTAACTGGCGCGATCGAGTGCAATAAATAATGGTTCGTTACGCTTAGCTTTACCGCGTTCGCACAACCATTCTTGCAATGCTGCTACTGTAGACTCAGATAAACTAATTGTCTCAGCTTGTGTTCCTCGACCTTTTCCATATATAGTTAGCGATCGCCTGTCTGGATCGAAGTCACTTACATTCGCTTTAACTAATTCTCCGCGTCTTAAGGCGTTATCCCATAGCAATCTTAATATCGCATAATCGCGTTTGCCTTTAAGCGTGTTGCGATCGACAATATCTAACACCTGACGATACGCTTCTAAACTCACCCCACTCGTATCGCGATAAGCCTTTACCTTCTCTCCCGCAATATCGTCCAAACTGTAATCGCACATCCCAATTTGACGCGCGTAGTTAACTAAAGATTTTATGGCGGCTAATCGACGGTTAATTGTTGCTTCCGATAAATTGCGATCGATCAGAACTGCCTTATATTTAAGTACTAATGCTGTGGCGTTGAATCGAGAAAGTTGGAGAAATTCGGCAATTAAATTCCGATCTGGTTCAACTGCTGCGATCGTGATGAAAAAATCTTTTAAATCTTTAGCATAGGCGCGACGAGTATTTTCACTACGTTTATTCGCCAACAAATTTCCCAAAATGTCTTCTTGGGGTTGGATGTTGAAACTCGATTTAGGGGCTGTCAGCCGACTTAATTGGCTCATGGTTACGATAATGCGCCTTTCCGTAACCTACTATAACTCCCATATATCAATATGTCTAGGATTTTGATAAGCTCAGCTACAGCAAAAGTCTGTGTTAATAGCTCACACCTATGAGGCGCTCAACTTGAACGGATACATCAGGAAAGGCTAGAGGGGTAATAGTACCTGTAGTTAGTGTTAGTTCGGTGTTGTACTGCCCATTTTTGAGGTCGCGAAATACTTGTAAACATCGATCTTTGAGGTTAACAACCCAATATTCAGTAATACCTGCTTCTGCGTAGATATCTTTTTTTTCACCTAAATCTTTATTTAAGGTGCTGTTAGAAAATTCGATAATCCAGAAAATATCTTCAGGGTAAGGATGGTGTTCTAGGTAAACTTCACCTAAGGGTTTGACAATGGCAATGTCGGGGGCAGGTTCGGAATTATTTGGCAGAGTTACAGGTTTAGCATCGCGGATTTTTGCCCGTTCGCCGAGTAGCGTGCGGAGATAATCGGCGGCTTCTGTGTTGTAGTAGGCGTGGGGTTCTCGTTCTGGGGGCATAACAATGAGGTCACCGCGCCATAATTCTAGGGGCTGGTCGTCAAAAATGCCTGCTTCTATTGCTCGGTGATATCGTTCAATTGTCCATTTGTAGGTAGTTACAGTCATGACAACCGTTTAGACAATAGAGTTAGTTCGATCTTAGTCTAGTAGACAGGTTTCTCAACCCCTGAAAAGATTTGGATTATTACCGAAGCGATTATTAGAAACAACAAAGAAAGCTAGTTGTTCGTCATAACTATTTTGTAACTATTTTGACTGAAAGCGGATTTGTTGCAGCGATCGCACGCTACTAATAACTTCAAAGTCGCGATCGTCGTGAATTAAAATTAATGCATGGTCTATAGCTAATTGAGCAATACAGCAGTCAATCGGACTCCGCACGGTTAATCCTTGTCTGCGTAATTCAAAGTATATCCGTGCAGCCGCTTGCCAAGATTCAGAACTTAATTCAACATAATCTTGGGTTTGCAGATAACTTTGTAGAAGTCTCCACTCGCGATCGCTACGACATCCTTGCAACAGTTCTAGCTGATTGAAACGAGTTAGAATCACATCGCGATCGCTAATTATTGATTGAAGTTGCTGGCGTACAAGTCCTGTCTTATCTCGAAATACACTTACCCAAACAGATGTATTAATCAGCAGCATGGCGGGGTGTTCTGAGTGTTTTAGGATTGTAATCGTCGTAGAACTCAAGTTTTCCAGCCAAATCGAGTAAATTTTTCTTTTTTTGGGAGCGAATTAATTCTTGCAACGCTAGATGCAAAAGTTCCTTTTTAGTACGGACGTTGGTAAGTCGAAAGGCTTCTTCAACTAATCTATCGCCAAGCTCGACGTTGGTTCGCATTGTTATGTGTATAATGTGTTTTTATGAGTGTATTATATACAAAAATATCTATTTCTCTCTACTTTAGTACGGACGTTGGTAAGTCGAAAGGCTTCTTCAACTAATCTATCGCCAAGCTCGACGTTGGTTCGCATTGTTATGTGTATAATGTGTTTTTATGAGTGTATTATATACAAAAATATCTATTTCTCTCTACAAGAAAATTGGTTGAATTCGGAGTAAGACTTCTTCTAACAAAGAAATAGGACATTCACCTAAAAACTCTGCGTTTCTAATTCGGTAATCTAGCGATCGCAATTGGTCGCACATTACAACTCCAGTTACAGCTAAACCCTCTGAAATCACCACATAAAAAGGATTTTTTCTCTTAGTATTACTAATGGGACAAACGAACGCAAAACCACGCTGGCGGTTAAAAGCTGTATGACTGACAACTAAAGCAGGTTTTCTACCCATCTGTTCGCGTCCAGATTGCGGTTCAAAATTCAGCCAAATGAACGTACCTCGCTGGGGAACTTCTACCACACTTCTTCACCCATAGGTTTACCCCAATCGATTTCTGGTTCGGGTTCTATCTCTTGAGAAAGCAACTCTTCTAGAGAGTATTTGCGCTTTTGTATAACTTCAACAATCAATCTACCTTTTTCAACGCGACACTCAACCTCGTCATTTGGTTGTAGAGATAATTCTTCTACAATATGCTTGGGTATCCTCAACCCTAGTGAGTTTCCCCACTTACCGATCGCACTTCGCATTTTTTGACATCTCTACTTTAGATATACAAAGTATATCAATTTTAGAGTACAATTAAGAATTGCAAGAGAAGTCAACTTGTATGTTTGCTCAATTTCTCCCCCAGCTTGTCACGCAACTAACTGAAGCGACATCGATCGCGTTAGCTCAGAATATACAGCAAATTGCGATCGCCACTCCATTATCCCCAGAAGCGATCGCAACTACATATGCAAGACAAGGGAGTGGAGAAATTCCTATACTATTAATTCATGGTTTCGATAGTTCTCTACTCGAATTTCGTCGATTATTACCACTATTAGCAGCAAAGCACGAAACTTGGGCAGTAGATTTATTTGGATTTGGATTTACAGACAGAGTTGCAGGAGTCAAAATTACTCCCGATACGATTAAGACTCATCTATATTATTTCTGGAAAACGCTGATTCAAAAGCCAATGATTTTAGTTGGTGCATCAATGGGAGGTGCAGCAGCCATAGATTTCACGCTGACATATCCAGATGCAGTCAAAAAGTTAGTCTTAATTGATAGTGCAGGGGTAGCTGGTGGTTCGGTGATGAGTAAATATATGTTTCCACCGCTTGACACTCTAGCAACTACATTTTTACGCAATCCAAGAATCCGTAATAGTATTAGTCGTGCTGCATATAAAAATAAGACACTTGCTTCCATTGACGCTCAAGTCTGTGCCGCACTGCATTTAGAATGTCCTGAGTGGAGTCAAGCACTAATTGCTTTTACTAAAAGTGGTGGGTATGCTTCCTTTAAAAATAGACTTAAGCAGATTCAACCACCTACATTAATATTGTGGGGGAAAGACGATCGCATCTTGGGTACTACCGATGCCTATACATTTAACCGAGCGATCGCCCAAAGTCAACTAATTTGGATTAAAGATTGCGGACACGTTCCTCATCTAGAACAGCCACAAATTACAGCACAACACATTTTAGAATTTGTCAATTCTACTCTACCGTGTGACCAGTAGCCGCGATCGCTTGTTTGATAGACTCTTCAGATTGGCTGCCTTCAACTTTAACGGTTTTCGCTGAGACATCCACATCAACTTGAGCCTCTGCGTCAACAGATTTAACTGCTTTGGTAATTGTTTCTGCACAGCCTTCGCAGACAATACTAGGAACCTTCAGTTGCAGTGACATAACCATAAAACTGAATTCTACTCATGTTTAGAGTATCAGATTTATGCTTTCTGCTAACTATATAGGTATTTAAATCACATTTTGGGTATATATTAGATGTAAACTGATAGAGCGATCGCCTGAAGGTTGATAATTCCTACCACTACTCAATTTCTACATTAAATACTAACTACCATCACCTCCCCCGCCGTCACACAAACCGCCTAAATCAATCCCCAGTGCTTCAAAGCTATGACAGTCAAAATTAGCATTACTTCCGTCGTGACTAAAATCATCTCCATACGAGATGTTGACTTCTCCAATTGGATAGCGATGTCGATATGCTAGGTTAAACAGCATATTGGCAACTCCTTTAATCATCTGAAAAATTCCAAATCCAACACTCGACAGAAATCCTCCTAGAAGGACAAAAGAGAGAATCTTACTCATAATTTTCTTTTCACATCTGGTTTGAGGCAGGTTAAAATCTACGTTTACATCTACTTAAGTTAGCTAAGTTTATTAAGCTCATTTTAAGATTTTGCGTATAGGCAAAGCCTGTTGGGTATTTTGTTTGCTATTTAGGTATATTTTTGATGTAGTCGCGATACTGCAAACAGCATCGTATCCAGATGCGATTGCTTGCGTTATACTTGTATAACAAATTGAACGTAGGAGTAATAATATGGGACTAATAGCTGTCCGACTAGACGCGGAAACCGAAGCACACCTCGCCGACATTGTGGCGCATGAGAAGACAGATAGAAGCGAGTTAATTAGACGCTTAATCAACGATCGCTGGTTGAGTTTACAAGCTGGTGAAACTTTAGTAGCAAGAATGGGAGGACATCCCCAGCATTTACTTCAAGGAGCCGATCCTAACTTGTCAGAACGCTCAAACCGCAAAAAAGCGATCGCTGCTCGTTTGCAAGCACAAGCAGATCGTGAAAGTGCAGAACATAAAAGCGAAGCGACAGTAATAGAGTCATGAGCTTTATAGCTTTGACAAAATACCATCCCATAATTCTGATGGATACGGGGATGATAGTTGCATACTACAGTGCTGACGACAAATACCATGCCCAAGTGCGGAGATTTTTTGAGCTTTGCACCAGCCAAGCAGTTACCACAGTTGCTTGTGTCACTGAAGCCATGCACTTATTGGCAGATGACTGGCGAGTACAAAATGAGTTGTTGCTCCAAGTTAGTAATGGGATATTCAACTGCGAACACTTACATCATCAAGACTTTTCGCGTATAGCTGAGCTAAACAGACAATATATAGATATCAATCCAGATTTTGCAGATCTGGCTCTAGTTGCTATTTCCGAGCGGTTGGACATCAGTGCGATCGCCACATTAGACGCAGACTTCGACATTTACAGACGCTACCGCAAGCAGCCATTCGAGCGCGTCTTTCGTCCTAGCTAACCTCGGGTATTATATCCACGCGTTGGGTATAAACAAAAAAGTCAAAAGTCTTGAATTCCGAATTCCGAATTTCCCCCCTGCTCCCTGTTTCTTGTGAAACTGAAATACTACCACCAACAATCATCGTGCTTCCCCAGCAACTACCTCAACAACTTATGGGGAGAAATTCAAGCGTGTCCCTACTTTACTACCAACAACCTCAACCGTGACTTTGTAGGAACAAAAGGATTTTCCATAGTATTTCAACGTGCTGGAATAGCAGAAGTAGAGCAAAAATTTCCTTACTTCAAACCGTATCTCAATCTAGCCCTGCGATCGGATTGTAATGCCTTTTACCTCAATCCCTTACTCCTAACCGCAGGCTCCCGTGTCGATCCGCATATCGATCGCTCCTTACGTTCCTATTGTAAAACCATCGAACCACCCGCTGTTGTCAGCGTCCTCTACGTGCAACTACCGCCAGATATGCAAGGGGGAGAATTAGTATTGCGCTGCGATAAACGTCAAGTCGGACAGATTAAACCACAAGTCAATACCTTACTTTACTTTCAAGGCAATTTAACCCATTCCGTCAATTCCGTACAAACCCCAGGAAAGCGCCTCAGCTTAGTTTGCGAACAGTATAATTTGAGCGAGTCCGAACTGCGGGAAATTCCAAAGTTTATTGTTGAATCCAGAGTTAGTCAGTCTCCCAAGAAAAGAAAGTAGTTTTGGGTATGCTGATGGTTGTTTGGGTATAAATGTGGGATCGAGCGTCATTGATAAGCGATCGCCTCGGAGTATAACTGGGTAGAATTTTCACAATTTGGGCATCAAATCGATCTACTCTAGTCAAGTTGACGTATCTCTTCTTATTGCCATTAATCTTGAGCTTCTTCAATAGTTTCAATGACTGCTAAACCAATTTTAGCAGCTGCAAGTAATAGCACCACTGAGATTAGATAAGCTACTACTAAAATCTGAAGTGCAGATTCAAAGAAAATGTATGAATTCATGAAAATTCCTCCTAAATATTAGGATTATATGGCTATACTATTACCGTATTCCTCTACTAAATTGCATATGAATTTGAAGCGAGTATTTACAACTTGCTTGAGAACAAAAAGACAGGAAACAAAGTTATAGAGCTGGAATTTTGATTTCACATTCGACTACAATTTAACTTAAAAAAAGTGACAGAACTGGAACAAAAAAGTAACAAAACTGGGAAAGTTGCGATCGCCCGCCACCAATCCTCACCTATCCAAATAACATGCGGCAAAAATCTAGAGCCACTGATAAATTGCTAGTTTGCTGCGGATATTCAACAATTGGACGCTCGATCGTAATTAAATCGATCCCTAATTCAGCAGCCACAGTCCGCTTCACATCCTCTCCTCCAGGCGCACCAGAAGCCTTAGTCACCACCACAGAAATATTCCATTGTCGCCACAAAATCGCCTCCAAAGCTGCCGAAACTGGTGGACGCAGACAAATTAAGCGATCGTTAGTAAACCCAGCCTTCAAAGCAGATTCTAATGCGATCGCACTAGGTAAAATACGGGCAAATAAAGTCGCCTTATCCTGCCAAGCTTGAAACAAATGCAAAGGACGATAACCTACAGTTAGTAACACCCGTCGTCCCTGTAGGTAGTCCCCCGACAGCAAAGACTCAAAACTATCTATTCGTTCCTCTGCTCCCTGCTCCCTACTCCCTGCTCCCTTCAAAACAGGACGCTCGTAACGTAAATAGGGAATTCCCAACTTTTGACAAACTGCGATCGCACCTTGAGAAATTTCCACAGCATAAGGGTGTGATGCATCCAACACACCAACCACCTGCTGTTGCACGAACGCTTCAATCTCCAAAAAGGTAAAACGCCCCACTCGCACTTGCAGACAAGCCGCATCGGTGTAGAGCGCCCGAGCTGATTCCGTTGTGACAGAAATTATACACGGCAAATTAGCCCGTGCGATCGCCTCAGCCAATTGAGCGCTTTCCTGCGTTCCACCAATGAGCCACAGAGGAGTAAGGAGTGAGGAGTGAGGAGAATTTTGGATTATTTCTCCCCCAGCTCCCTCAGCTCTCCTATTCATCCCTTCAGCGCTCTTCTAAAATTCTGGCGATAAGACTTATTCGCCACGATCAAAGCAGGCCACAGTAGAGATAATGTTAGCCTGTTGGTAAAAGAGCGAGAAAAGTTAGTTCGGTGAAATCCAGTCCAGAACTTCCAAACACCACCGCCATAAGCTAAGACTAATAACAAAGTAATTAAACTACTCATTCCGAATCTACCTCTACAGTTATCAGTTATCAGTTATCAGTGAAGAAAGGGTGTGGGGTGTGGGGTGTAGGGTGTGGTGAATTAATTGCGAAAAGGCGCGAATTGTCTTGCTCCCTCAGCAACCTTGCGCAACCTCGCGCCTCCTCAGCTCTCTTCTCCCCTGCTCCCTCAGCTCTCTTTTCTAAGTTTAGCTGACACAATTGATACCGCTTCTAGCGCCAATGCAGTTGCTTGAATGCCCGTAGCATGATTAGTTGGAAAGCGTAGTAGGTAGAATCCATCAAGCTTGTTGGTGGGATGTAACCTGTGGGAGTGCCGCAAGTGGGAGAGACATAGGAAACTAGATAAAGACTAGCGTTGCTCGAAGTGTTGGCTTTACACCACTAATGGGTGGAACATCTAAGGAGGAATTATGCGCGCAGTACTGATGGCTGGAGGATCTGGAACGCGGCTTCGACCGCTGACTTGCGATCTTCCTAAACCGATGGTTCCAGTGCTGAATCGACCGATCGCAGAACATATTATTAATCTGCTCAAACGGCATCAGATTACAGAAGTGATTGCCACTCTACACTACTTACCTGACGTAATGCGCGACTACTTTCAAGATGGTAGCGACTTTGGCGTACAGATGACTTATGCCGTCGAGGAAGATCAGCCGCTAGGAACGGCAGGCTGCGTCAAAAATATCGCCGAATTGCTCGATCGCACGTTTTTAGTGATTAGCGGTGACAGCATCACAGATTTTGACCTCACCGCAGCCATAGAATTTCACAAACAGAAAAAATCGAAAGCCACTGTAGTTTTAACCCGCGTTCCCAACCCAATTGAATTTGGTGTAGTAATTACAGATGAATCGCAACGCATCCGCCGCTTTTTAGAGAAACCTTCTTCTAGCGAAATTTTTTCCGACACGGTAAATACTGGTACTTATATTTTGGAACCAGAAGTATTGGAATATCTGCCAGAAAATCAAGAAAGCGACTTTTCTAAAGAATTATTTCCCTTATTATTGGAAAAAGACGAGCCAATGTATGGTTACATTGCTCAAGGCTACTGGTGCGATGTCGGTCACTTGGATGCCTATCGAGAAAGCCAGTACGACGCACTCGATCGCAAAGTCAAACTCGACTATGCCTACGAAGAGCGGTCTTCAGGAATTTGGATAGGACAAAATACTCACATCGATCCGACTGCCAACCTAGAAGCCCCTTGTTTAATCGGTGATAATTGCCGCATTGGAGCCAGAGTTCAAATTTCTGCGGGTACGGTCATTGGCGACAACGTTACCGTTGGCGCTGATGCCAACCTGAAGCGCCCGATTGTCTGGAATGGAGCGCTGATTGGAGATGAGGCGCACTTGAGAGCCTGCGTTATTTCTCGCGGTACGCGGGTAGACCGTCGCGCCCACGTTTTAGAAGGTGCGGTAGTAGGCTCTCTTTCTACCGTGGGAGAAGAAGCCCTGATCAGTTCCAGCGTCAGAGTTTGGCCCAGCAAGCAAATTGAATCGGGCGCGACGTTAAATATTAACCTAATTTGGGGTCACACCGCTCAGCGCAATCTCTTCGGTCAGCGAGGCGTGACGGGATTGGCAAATATTGACATTACACCCGAATTTGCTGTCAAACTGGGAGCCGCCTATGGTTCGACATTAAAACCAGGGGCGCAGGTGACAGTTTCCCGCGACCAGCGCAGTATTTCTCGCATGGTCACGCGATCGCTAATTGCAGGATTGATGTCGGTCGGGATCAACATTCAAAACCTCGATGCTACCGCAATTCCAATGGCGCGAACTGTAATCTCAACGATGGGAGTGTCTGGAGGCATTCACGTTAGAGTGCATCCTGATCGCCCAGATTACATTTTGATTGAATTTATCGACCCCAAAGGCATCAATATTTCTAAAGCTCTAGAAAAGAAAATTGAAGGGGCTTATTTCAAAGAAGACCTGCGGCGCGTACAAATTCACGAAATTGGTAATGTCGTCTATCCGACCCAAATGGTATCTACCTACTGCACTGCCTTTGAAAAGCACCTCAATGTCGAAGCGGTTCACCACAGCAACTCTAAAGTAGTAATCGACTACTCTTATGCGGTCACTGGGGCAGTCCTGCCGCAAATGCTAGCTAAATTTGGCTGCGATGCAGTGGTGTTAAATGCTAGCCTCAAACCAACCGCCGTCAGTGCCGTAGAGAAAGAAGCATTACTGATACAACTCGGTCACGTCGTCGAAGCACTCAAAGCTAATTTCGGCGTGCAGGTGTCGGCGAATGGCGAACAAATGACCTTAGTAGATGAAGCAGGTATCCCAATTCGGGGTGAAATGCTGACGGCTTTGATGGTCAACATGATGCTGACAGCACACCCCAGAGGCACTGTCGTCGTACCCGTTCACGTTTCTAGCGCTGTCGAGCAAATTGCCCGTCGCCACGATGCGAAAATCATTCGTACCAAGGCAAACCCCACCGCCTTGATGGAAGAATGCCGTCGCACGCCAAACGTAGTTTTAGGCGGAAGTGGAGAAACAGGCTTTATTTTCCCGCAATTGCATCCAGGGTTCGATGGGATGTTCTGCATTGCCAAGCTAATCGAAATGCTGACCATTCAAGAGCGATCGCTTGCCGCTATTCGCACCGAACTCCCCCGCGTCTACCACAAATCTTATACAGTCCGGTGTCCTTGGACGGTCAAGGGGGCGTTGATGCGCCATCTCGTCGAAACCCATCCAGCAGAAAGACTCGAACTGACCGACGGTGTAAAGATTCTCGATCGCCATGAAGATAATTGGATTTTGATCTTGCCAGATGCAGGGGAACCAGTGGTACATTTGTTCGCAAATAGTAACGATCGAGATTGGATAGATGAATCCCTGCGGGAATACCGCCACCGCGTTCAAGAGTTCGTGGAACAAGAACAAGGAGTGGAGCCATCCGTCTCATCTCTTGAAGGACTAGAGGCAAGATAGGGATGAAGTATAAAGGAGAAGTCAGAAGTCGGAAGTCGGAATTAACTGCTCCCTGCTCCCTACACCCTACACAAAGGAGACGAAGACATGAACAGCTGTATTTTGATGGCAGAAATTAAAGAAGAGCCGCAACTACGTCACGTAAATAATGACAACCTGCTGGCGATCGCCGAAATGATGGTTAGTATTCCTGGGCTACGGGCAGAAGACCCCCCAGCGACTCTAAGAGTTGTCGGTTGGGGCAAAATGGCAGACGAAATTCAGCAAAACTACCACAAAGGCGATCGCGTCATTATTGAAGGTCGTTTAGGTATGAATACTGTAGAGCGACAAGAGGGTTTTAAAGAGAAACGCGCTGAATTAACCGCACAACGCATTCACAGGCTGGATGGTGTTAACCTCACGTCTTCCGCCACCGAACGGGAAGAAACAAGTAGCTACACCTCACCAGCGCCCCAGCCGCGTGCTTCAGCGCCAGTCGAAAGACAACCCACCCCTGTCGCCGTAGCCGCACCCCAAGAGTCACCCAAAGCGCCTGTAGAAGTCGATGAGGATGATATTCCGTTTTAGAGGGAGCAGGGAGCAGGGAGCAGGGGGACAAGGGAGACAAGGAAGAAGCCAAAGCGGTCTTTCTCCCTCAGCTCCCTTCTTCCCCTCACTCCTCACCCCTAGCCCCTTCTCCAAGAGGCTGTTAAGATCCAGTTAATTTATCGATCGCCCCGCCAACTCTTATGAGTGATGTCCTCACAGTTCGCGATTTACACGTAGAGTTTGCTACAGATGACAACAGACTCATTAGAGCTGTTAACGGCATTTCGTTTGAACTGAAGCGGGGACAAACCCTGGGAATCGTGGGGGAATCGGGTTCGGGTAAATCAGTCACGTCCTTGGCGATGATGGGACTGATTCCGACTCCTGGAAAGGTGACGGGGGGACAAATTCAGTTTTGGGCAGCAGACGGGCAGGCAGTAGATTTATTGCAACTATCTCCTGCCCAGATGCAGAAATATCGGGGCGATCGCTTGGCAATGGTGTTTCAAGAACCGATGAGCGCCCTCAACCCAGTCTTTACAATTGGGTTTCAATTAACTGAAGCTATTCGCTTGCATCAAAACGTATCTCAAGCCGAAGCCCGTCGTCAAGCAACTGCGCGGTTGCAGGAAGTAAAACTTTTACCCAGTGACGAAGAGTTACAACAGAAATATTTCGCCACCGTCAAGCAGACAAATGCATCGTCAAGAGAAATTCAAACCTGGGTCAACCAACAAAAACTCGCCATACTCGATCGCTATCCCCACGAGCTATCAGGAGGGCAATTACAGCGGGTGACAATTGCAATGGCAATTTCCTGCAATCCCGCCATTTTGATTGCTGACGAGCCTACTACAGCCCTTGACGTGACCGTACAAGCGACGATTATGGACTTGTTGCGGGAATTGCGCGATCGCCGTCAGATGTCGATGATGTTTATTACCCATGACTTGGGATTAGTGGCAGAAATTGCTGATGCGATCGCCGTAATGTACAAGGGGAAAATTGTCGAGTACGGTGCGGTAGAGCAAATTTTTTCCCAACCTCAACATCCTTATACCAAAGGCTTATTAGCCTGTCGTCCGGCGCTAGATTTCCGACCGCAAAAACTCCTGACAGTTGCCGACTTCATGACTGTGAGGGAAACCCCTACAGGAGAATTGGAAATTGAGTCAAAACAACCGCATTATCCCGCTTTAATTCCATCAGAAGTCACTCACCAACGGGTAGAGCAATTACAACAACAGCCACCTCTGTTAGAAGTTAAAAATCTCCAAGTTGGCTTTCCCATGCGCGGGGGTTTCGGTCGAGCGAAGCGCTATTTCATGGCAGTAAATAACGTTGAGTTTCAAGTGTATCCAGGGGAAACTTTGGGATTAGTCGGTGAATCCGGTTGCGGCAAAACAACTTTGGGTAGAACGATTTTACGGCTGATTCAACCGATGGGTGGGAAAATCTTTTTTGCCGGGAAAGATGTCACCACTCTCAAAGGCGTACAGCTACAGCGACTCCGCCGAGAAATGCAAATTGTGTTTCAAAATCCATATAGTTCTCTCGATCCTCGGATGAAGATTGGCGATGCAGTGATGGAACCAATGTGGATTCATGGCACGAGTAAAACAACGAGACAGCGACGAGAAAGAGCCGCAGAATTTTTAGCTAAAGTTGGGATAGAACCTAAATTGATGAACCGCTATCCGCATGAATTTTCTGGAGGTCAACGGCAGCGAATTTGTATTGCTAGAGCGCTGGCACTTTATCCTGAAGTTAAATTTATTATTTGCGATGAATCTGTTTCCTCATTAGATGTGTCGGTACAAGCACAGGTACTCAATCTTTTAAAAGAATTACAACAAGAATTAAAGCTGACTTATATATTTATTTCTCACGACTTGAGCGTGGTGAAATTCATGAGCGATCGCATTTTGGTGATGAATCAAGGACAACTTGTCGAACAAGGGAGTGCCGAAACAATTTATTCCCAACCGCAACAAGAATACACGCGCAGATTAATCGCCTCCATCCCCACGGGTTCGCCAGAAAGAATTCACCAACGCCAGCAACATATATCAGTGACCAGTGACTAGTGACCAGTTATCAGTGACCAGTTATTCAGTAATGTATATTTAGTTATTAGTAGGATGGGAAATGCCCACCTTAATTGATGCATTAAAGTCTGTTTTTAAAAGTATTAAAGACAGCAAACCCTGAAGATCGGGAGATCGGAATCTGAAATCGGTAATTTTTGAATTGCAACAACATAAAAGTAGCTGTTCTCGCTTTTGAGTCCCTGCGATCGCCAGCGAGTTCGTCAAGCTTAAGATATTTTACAGTAGCAGCATGAAGACACCAGCGATCGCCCCCCAAAAGGAACTTCCGAGTAGAATCCCAAACAAAACTCCCCGAGTCGCGTAGGGATAGCAATCGATTTCAGTGCGATCGATGGAACATGCGCGGACGTTGCATTCAGCCATTTGCGCGGATAAGCTTTGATTAAAGGTGATTTCGCTCGTCTGCGCGGATAAGGTGGGATTTAAAGTAATTTCGCTCAGCATTACGTAACTCCAAGCCGAAATAATTTTTATTATTCGTTAGCCAAGTTCTAAGATTCAGCTATAACGTAAGCATAGGCAACGAATGTGACTAATTTGTGAAACTCAAATGCGATCGAGATCGAAACGATGCGTATTTTGGTAGTTGAGGATAACGAACTCATTGCGGAGACACTAGCAGATGTGCTGCAAGACCAGCATTATGTAGTCGATATTGCCCTTGATGGAGAAGCTGGTTGGCAACAGGCGGAGGCTTTCGACTACGACTTGATTTTGCTAGATCTGATGCTACCTAAGCTCGATGGCATTAGTCTCTGCAAGCGTCTGCGTGGTTCTGGTTATGGAAAACCAATTCTGATGCTGACAGCACGAGACTCCTCTGCTGATAAGATTGTCGGTTTGGATAGTGGGGCTGATGATTACGTCATTAAACCTTTTGATGTCAACGAATTAGCGGCTCGCATCCGCGCCTTGTTACGTCGAGATAGTCCGGGGCGACAACCGATTCTCAGTTGGGGAGAGTTAAAGTTAGACCCCAGCACCTTAGCTGTCACCTATGGCTCCCAAGCAGTTAATGTCACTTCCAAAGAATATCAAGTGCTGGAGTTGTTTTTGCGCAATCGCCAGCGGATCTTCAGCCAAGCTGAGCTGTTGGATCGCCTCTGGGCATTAGAAGATTCGCCGAATGAAGAAGTCGTGAGGGCGCACATTAAGCGCCTGCGCCACAAGCTGACAAACGTAGGAGTCCCGAAAGACGCAATCCAAACAGTCCACGGCTTGGGTTATCGCCTCAAGGAGCGATCGTGAATTCAAAAGCTCTCAGATACCGCTTATTTGGCACGTATTTGGCAATTATGGCAGTGCTATTAGGTGCGTTTGCGGGAGTGACCTATTGGTTATTTGCTCGCAGTCTCTACTGGGATTTAGACCAGCAACTGACGGCTATGGCAAGAATTGCCGCCTTGAGTTTGAGCAAGCAGAAGCATCCTCAGATCGATTTGAATGATGATATTTGGGAAGATTTAGAAATTCGCGGCGTGACATTGGAATGGTTCGATGCTAGTGGTAAGCCCTTGGCAACACAGGGAAGGCGTAGATCGTCGCTGCCACCCCAAGTGTCTGACTCGGTGCAGCAAATTGGGCAGTTACGCCAGTTAACGATCGCCGTTCGTAGCCCTGAGATTCAAAGAGCAGGACAATTGCAGGGCTATGTTCGAGTCAGTAAATCTCTCAGAACAGTGAATGAGCTGCTGGAAAAGTGGCGCTGGCGGTTGAGTCTCGGTCTGCTTACAGAACTGGGATTGTGTGGATTGGGTGGATTTTGGCTGACGCGCCAAACAGCGCAACCGATCGAACAAAGTCTGATGCGAGTCAAATGGTTTACTGCCAACGCCTCTCACGAACTAAGAAGCCCTTTGACAGTGATTAAAAGTAATATCGGTTTAATTTTAAATCATCCAGAGCGAATTCATGCTGCGGATAAAAAAAGAATAGCAGCGATCGCCTGGGCTGCCGACCAAATGACAAACCTAATTGAGGATTTGCTCTTTCTCGCCCGCTCTGACCAAACTCAACAGATACCCCACTCAGCAAAAGCCCCTTTAGATCTGGAGCCAACATTAAAAAGTTTAGTAGAGTCCTTTGAACCCCAAGCTCAAGCAAAAGAAATTCTTTTGACATCAGATTTAACTTCAGGGCTATATGTAATGGGGGACATCGCTCACATAAATCGACTATTCTCTAACTTAATTGGTAATGCAATTCAATACACCCCAAAGGGCGGGCGAATTTGGGTAACCGCGCGGACTCAAGGCACGCAGATTCAAGTTGACGTTCGAGATACTGGAATTGGCATTGCTACAGAAAATATGGATCGAATTTTCGATCCCTTTTGGCAGGCAGATGAGGCTCGCTCCTATCATTCAAGCGGCTATGGCTTGGGTTTAGCTATCGCCAAGACAATTACAACTCAGCACTCAGGCAAGATTCTTGTCAACAGCGAATTGGGGCAGGGAACGACTTTCACAGTCGTTTTACCCCTCTCGTTCTCAGTGATGTCTTAGCGCAATATCTCAATTGCCCTGCTTGGTAACTCCGATTGTGTCGTTTTGACCGGAAAGCGAAAGACAGCAACGATTGCTCTCACCGTAAACACAAACATTGTCAACGCACCGATCGCAAAAATAATATCACCTGGAATCCGCAACCATACAGTCCATCGCATCCAAGGGCTACTAATCACCTCAGCACTACGAGCATACCAAGTGCCGCGATCGATCGACTGCGCCAATTGGTAGAAGCCATTGGGAATTAGTCCTAAAACTAGCATTCCAACTAAACCGCCATTAATCGTCCAGAAGCTAAAGCGCAAGAGCCGCTCGTTCCAAGCCTGTTCTGGCAAAAATTCCCGCAAGGCGAACAACATCAGCGCTAGAGCTAAACAACCATACACGCCAAACAAAGCAGAATAGGCGTGAAATAGATTTCTCGTCCCGCTTGGATCTCGGCTCGCGTCAGGATAATTTCTTGCTGCGGGGATTGCACCAAATCGGGAACGGGTGGGGCATTTTTCCAGATCGCTGCTCCGGCAGCTAGCAAAGTCGTAAAGGCAATGATGCAGATGAGTACTAACCAGGCAGGTAGGCTGAGCGATCGCCCTCCAGTTGCGGCGCGATCGCCATTCACCGATATAGAATCAGTCATTGCCGCACCTCCAAATAAAGATATAAAGAATGCCGATCGCAAATCGAATCGTGCAAGTCGAACTCAGTTCAACCCACATTCGCACTCGCAACCTTCATCTCGGTCGTACTTTTAGTTTGACAAACCTGCTCGCTAGCATCTCTGAGCTAGCTCATAGTTCGATCCTTGGGTTAGAAAAATCACATCAAATTGAGCGGATCGACATCGATAGTCAAACTCACATTATTAGGACAAAGCGATCGTATAGCTTTTCTATTGAGTTGCGATATATTGCAAATTAGATCGTACAAGTCTACTATTTATAACTCCAATTTAAAATTCGGTTTCAGGAATTTGGAAGTAATTTCAACCGCGATCGCTTCGTGACATCCGTTGACAGAGAGATGTTATGCTGCGAGTCCTCAGTAGGGATGGCGCTTGGAAGCTAGCTTTCAGTCTTCGGTATCAAGTTGATTTGAAGCGTTCGGGGAAGCAAGGCTCTTCAGCTTTTTTCAGCAAGCGATCTCTACCAGAATATTAAGAAAATCCATCAGTCATTTCTGACAATAGCATTAAACTCTATAACTGATAAAGCCCTAAGAATCGCGCCTGTAGCATCTAAAGATTCAAACTACAAACTGTCGCAGTTTACTGCGGCTGAAATTGAGCAATTAGAGCAGACGATTACGCTCAAGACGACCAAAAACGGTGAAGTTCCCTACACAGTTTGTCTGGTACGCCAGAGAGCGATTAAGCTCACGCCAGAAGAAGCAATCCGACAGCTATATCTACGGGTTTTGACCGATCGCTTGCACTATCCTCTCAGTCGTATTCAGGTAGAGTATGGGGTGAACTTTGGGCGAGAGGTGAAACGTGCCGACATTGTAGTGATGGATAAAGACCGTCCCAATACAGTTTACGCGATCGTAGAGCTAAAAAAGCCGAAGCTGAAGGATGGTAAAGATCAACTTCGCTCTTACTGTAATGCTACGGGTGCGCCGATCGCTGTTTGGACAAATGGCGATCGAATCTCTTACTACCAACGCAAAGAACCCAATCATTTTGAAGACATTCCCAGTCTGCCCAACGCTAACCAAACCCTGGCAGATATTCTCCAGATCAAGTTCACCCTGGAAGACCTGATTGCCAATGACAAATTGGTAAAGGAGAATAAATCCCTCAAAACTCTAATTGAAGAAATGGAAGATGAGGTGTTGGCAAATGCTGGGGTGGATGTATTTGAGGAACTGTTTAAACTGATTTTCACTAAACTTTATGATGAGTGGTATTCTGGGCAGGGCAACCGCCGTAAAACCCACTCTCTAGAATTTCGCAATACCGGACAGACGGAAGCTGCATTGAAAACCAAGATTCAGGACTTGTTCGATCGGGCAAAGAAAAAATGGGAAGGGGTATTTAGCGAGGATGCCGAGATTAGCCTCACTCCATCTCACCTGTCGGTTTGTGTGTCGTCGTTGGAAACCATGAAGCTGTTTAACTCCAACCTGGATGTAATCGATGAAGCCTTTGAGTATTTAATCAACCAGAGTAGCAAGGGCGAAAAAGGACAGTTTTTTACACCCCGCTATGTGATTGATATGTGTGTAAAAATGCTCAATCCTCAAGAAGGTGAGTATATAATCGACACGGCAGCAGGATCGTCGGGGTTTCCGGTGCATACGATTTTCCATGTATGGCGGCAGATTTTGGCGGATGAGGGAATGGAAGCCAGTCATTTGTTTTCGCTGGAAGATAAGCCGCCTCGCTGTAAAGAATATGTAGAAGAAAAGGTGTTTGCGATCGACTTTGATGAGAAGGCGGTGCGGGTGGCGCGGACGCTGAATCTAATTGCAGGAGATGGACAGACAAATGTGTTGCACTTAAACACGCTGGACTATGAACTGTGGGATGAAGTCACCGAGCAAGACGAATGGGATGATATTTATCACGATGGTTTCAAACGGCTGAAACGACTTCGACCCAGAGGCAGCAAAGACTATCGAGAGTTTCAGTTAGATGTGTTGATGGCAAATCCACCCTTTGCTGGAGACATTAAGGAACCGCGCACGATTGCCCGTTATGACTTGGCAAAAAAGCCTGATGGCAAGTGGCAAACCAAAGTCGGGCGCGACATTTTGTTTATTGAGCGGAATCTGGACTTTTTAAAACCAGGGGGTAGAATGGCGATCGTGCTTCCCCAAGGACGGTTTAACAACTCATCCGATAAGAACATTCGAGATTTTATTGCCCAACGCTGCCGGATTTTGGCGGTGGTGGGGCTACATGGCAATACTTTTAAGCCGCATACGGGTACGAAAACCTCGGTGCTATTTGTGCAGAAGTGGAACGACGACCCCAAAGTAGGCGCACTTTGCCCTCGCCAAGATGATTACAACATCTTTTTTGCCACAATGCGAAAGTCGGGTAAGGATAATTCTGGTGAGAAGATCTGGCGCAAAATTTCATCCTCTGCTACTTCGCCGCCTCATGACGAACTCAGCGAATTGATGCCGCCTTCTCCGATGGAACGAGTCGTCGGGGTAGAAAGCGATTTTTTACAAGATAATCACGGTCATTTAGTGGTGGATCATGACTTGTATAACCACGAAGGAATGACGGAAGATGGTATTGCTGAGGCGTTTATTGAGTTTGCCAAAAAGGAGAACCTAAGTTTTTTTGAACCCAGCCCATCTGTTACACCGTTTGATGCTGAAAAGTATCAGCAGTTAATGGATGGGCTAGAAGCAGCAGAAGTTAAGTTAAGCAACCTAGAATTTTCTGGACGGCTTGATTCAGAATATTATCGACCGGAATTCCTGAATTTTGAAACTAAGGTTTTATTGAAGAATCACTGTCTACTTAAGGAAAAAGTAGACTTCTTAATTGGACCATTTGGATCTCAATTTATAGTAGAAAATTATGATGAAGAATCGCCTTATCGCTATGTCAGAGGTAGAGATGTAAAACCATTTTTTGTGATGGACGACGAGAATGTAAACGTACCAAAGGCAGATTATGAGCGCTTGTCGAAATACAAACTCAAAGAAAATGACTTATTGGTTTCAGTGGTTGGCACTTTAGGGAATGTATCAATAGCAACCAAAGATATTTTACCAGCAATTTTTAGTTGCAAAAGTACCGTTGTTAGAGCAAAAAGTGTTATTTTCTCTAAATATCTACTTGCCTATCTAAATTCCGCTCTTGGTAAGAAGCTTTTAGTAAGAAAGGCTAGAGGTGCAATTCAGACAGGATTAAACCTTGACGATCTGAAAACAGCATTAGTTTATTTGCCGAATTCAATTTTTCAGGAATTGATAGCACACGTTATAGACTTGTCCAAGAGTAGTATTGAGCAATCAGAAGAAATTTATCAAGAAGCTGAAGATTTGCTGTTGTCGCAGCTTGGCTTGAAGGACTGGCAACCCACCGAAGAAACCGTTGCCGTCAAGAGTTTTACTGAGTCGTTCCTATCCTCCGGTCGTCTCGACGCTGAGTATTACCAGCCAAAATACGATTTAGTAGAAAAAGCAATTAAATATTGTAGCTTTCCAGTTAAAAATTTAGGTTCATTAATAGAACCAATTCTAAATGGTTTTGACTATCGAGAGTATGCTGAAGAAGGCACGCCTTATATTCGTGTTGGTGATGTAAAAAACGGACAAATCAATATTGAGAGTGCTGTAAGAATTCCAATTTCAATAGCTGATGTTGATAAACCTGTAGGTTTACAAGTAGGAGATATTCTTTTCACTCGTAAAGGTAGTTTTGGTAATTCCGCAATTGTTACAGAACTAGAAGTCAACGGAATCATTAGTAGTGAAATTATGCTTCTACGCCTGAATTCGGCTTCTAGACAAACAATTATACCAGAATACATCAGCCTATTTCTAAATTCAAAATTTGGCTATTTACAGGTTGAGCGTAGAGTTCATGGTGTAGCTTACTACAGTATTTCTCAGCCAGATCTGGCTAGTTTGCTAATTCCAATCTTGCCAAAACCTCAACAACAAAAAATTGTTGACAAGCTAAATTCATCATTTTCATTAAAATTAAAATCCAAACAACTTTTGGAAATTGCTAAAACAGGAGTGGAACGGGCAATTGAAACTGATGAAGCAAATGCGATCGCCTGGATGAACCAACAACTTGAAATCTTGGGAGTAAAACTAATATGATCGTTACTGCAATAGAACTACCGATGGATAAAATTCAAGACTTTTGTAAAAAGTGGCAGGTATCAGAATTAGCCCTATTTGGTTCTGTTCTCCGAGATGACTTCCGCCCCGACAGCGACATTGATATTTTGATCGCTTTTTCTCCAACCGCAAAACGCGGCTTAACCGAAACCCTGCAAATGCGTGATGAACTCCAAGGAATTTTTCATCGAAAAGTAGACCTAATCGTTAAAGCTGCGATCGAGCGCAGTGAAAATTGGTTGAGACGTAAAAACATTTTAGAATCAGCACGAACTATCTATGTCGCGCGACCGAGAATCTCTGATTGACATCGCCAACGCCATCAAACGCATTTTGCGCTATACAGATAGAGTCGGTCGAGCAGAACTAGAAGCTAATGATGAAAAGTTGTCTGCGATACTCTATCAAATTACAATTCTCGGCGAAGCAACCAAACGGCTATCCCTATCATTTCGTCAGCAACATCCAGAAATTCCTTGGCGAGAAATGGCAGGAATGCGAGATGTAATTGTCCACGAATACGATCAGCTTGATTTTGATATTGTATGGGATGTAAGTAAGCTGTCATGAAAAAACCAAACTATGTAAAGATAGATAAATCTGGAAAAGACGCAGAACAAATGTATTAGGGAAGCGAGTAAAATGGGCGCTCGTTTAAGGGTATTTCTGACTCGTGAGCAAGACAAAACTCTATTAAACTTGAGAACTGCGGATGTACCACAAAAAGTCAAAGATCGAGCAGAGAT